>JASLKC010000001.1 GCA_030747785.1 Candidatus Poseidoniaceae archaeon
TTGAAGGCAATCAATAAGGCCAGCCCGCACCCGCAACTAACCATGCCCTCCGATGCAGACGCTATGCGCGCCTACGTAGGCGAGGGCATACCTGAGCATCTTCTCGAGCATCCTGGAATAGATGACAGCGTTGACCACGCACCTCCAAGACGACAGGTGCTGACAAATGCGGAGAAGAGATTGGCTCTGCGTAATGCTTTGCGCTATTTCCCAACCCGTCTACATTCACAGTTATCAGTCGAGTTCGCCAAGGAATTGAGTGAATACGGTAGAATTTGGATGATGAGATATCGTCCTACTCAATACGAGATGAAGGCCTATCCTATCGATGCTTATCCTGCAAAGTGCAAGCAAGCTGCTGCGATAATGCTGATGATTCACAATAACCTAGACCGTGCTGTTGCACAATTCCCTCACGAATTGATCACCTATGGTGGAAATGGTGCTGTATTCCAAAACTGGGCACAGTACCGTCTTGTGATGAAATATCTTAGTGAAATGGAAGATGACCAAACTCTGGTGATTTACTCAGGCCACCCCTTGGGGCTATTTCCTTCGCATAGCGATGCACCAAGAGTTGTTGTCACCAATGGAATGGTAATTCCAAATTACTCTAGCCAAGATGATTACGACCGGTTCAATGCATTGGGAGTCAGTCAATATGGCCAGATGACCGCTGGTTCCTACATGTACATCGGTCCACAGGGAATTGTTCACGGTACCACAATAACAGTGCTAAATGCTGCTAGAATGCATGCTGGGGCCACTGATTCACTATCCGGTATTACCTTCGTAACATCTGGACTTGGTGGCATGAGTGGTGCCCAAGCAAAGGCTGCGGTAATCGCAGGTGCTGCCTGTATCATTAGCGAGGTTAATCCTCATGCTGCTCACAAGCGACACCAGCAGGGCTGGCTTTCGATTATTGCTGATGATGTAGATGATGCAATCGACCGCATGGAGGCTGCAAAAGCATCAGGTGATGCTATTTCAATCGGTCACATTGGCAATATTGTCGACCTATTGGAGCGCATGGTCGAGCGTGGAACTTCTGTCGATTTACTAAGCGATCAAACAAGCCTGCACAACCCGTGGCAAGGCGGATATTATCCAGTAACTATGGATTTTGAAGCAGGTAAGGAGATGATGTCATCAAATCCTGCTGAATTCAAGGCTGCGGTACAGGAGTCACTGCGACGCCATGCTGCTGCTGTGAACTCTCTAACCGAGCGAGGAACCTACTTCTGGGACTATGGTAATGCATTCCTATTGGAGGCTAGTAGAGCTGGTGCTGATGTCATGAGCGAGGATGGCCTATCCTTCCGTTATCCTAGTTATGTTGAGGACATTATGGGTCCGCTGTGCTTTGATTTCGGCTTTGGGCCATTCAGATGGGTATGCACATCTTGTGACCCATTAGACCTCAAGAGAAGCGATGCAATCGCCACACGCGTTCTCAAAGAAATGGCAGCAAACTCTCCTAGAGATATCCAGCAACAAATGCTCGACAATATTCGCTGGATAGAGCAAGCGGGTGTAAATGAATTAGTGGTGGGTAGCCAAGCACGTATTCTCTATGCTAATGCCGCTGGTAGAAAGCGGATTGCGAAGGAATTCAATGATGCGATTAATTCGGGATTGATTAGCGCTCCAATCGTATTAGGTCGCGACCATCACGATGTGTCTGGAACAGATTCACCATATCGTGAAACTGCAAATATCCACGACGGATCAATGTTCACCGCCGATATGGCAGTACAGAATTTTGTTGGAGATTCATTCAGAGGCGCAACCTGGGTAAGCCTGCACAATGGTGGCGGAGTCGGTTGGGGAGAAGTCATCAACGGTGGTTTCGGCATGGTCCTCGATGGCAGCGCAGATAGCGAGCGTAGACTTCTTTCGATGCTTGATTGGGACGTGAATAATGGTATCACTCGCAGAGCGTGGGCACGCAATGATGGGGCGATTTCTGCGATTAAGCGTGCGATGATTGAGAATCCGAAAATAAAGGTGACTTTACCGAATCAAGCAGAGGACAAACTCATCGACTCCTTCTTCCGAGGTGAGGACTGATGGTGGTCCGTCTCGATGGCAATACGCTTACCTCGACCGAGGTTGGGATGGTTGCTCAAGGAACCGAAGTTGAGATTTCAATCGATGCATGGAAAGGCATCGAAAATTCAAGGAATGTGGTCGAGGGTATCTTAGAGCGTGGCGAAACCGTTTACGGAATCAATACTGGTTTTGGTGCATTGGTTAGCCAGAGAATCTCCCCTGAAGATTTAGCCCAATTACAAGTTAACTTGATTCGCTCTCATGCCTGTGCAATTGGTGAGCCAATGTCTCGCGAGGATAGTAGAGCAATGATGTGCGTTAGGGCTAATTCTCTTGCAAAGGGATGCTCGGGCATTCAAAGAATTGTTTTGGAGCAATTGGTAACATTTCTGAATGCAGATATTGTGCCAATTATCCCACGAATCGGCAGTCTTGGAGCATCTGGAGACTTGGCCCCACTTTCTCACATGGCACTGGCCTTGATTGGAGAGGGTGAAGTTTGGGGAGATGAAGGACCGCGGCCAACTAGAGATGTACTAATCGAAAAGGGACTGGTTATGGTCGAACTCGGAGCAAAGGATGGCCTCTCTCTAATCAACGGCACATCGCAGATGTGCGCCTTCCTAGTCAATGCTGAACAGAGATTACAAACTCTGACTACTATGGCTGATTTGATTGCCTGCACCACTCTAGAAGCACGTGAGTGCTCGATAATGCCTATGGATCCACGAATCCATGAAGCAAGGCCGCATCCTGGTCAAATTACAGTTGCAAAACGCATTACTCAGATCATGCATGGTTCAGAAATTCTAGCCTCTCATGAAAATTGTGAACGGGTTCAGGACGCCTATTCCTTCCGCTGTATTCCTCAAGTCCACGGTGCAGTACTCCAGCGATTTGAAGAGTTATCAAACACTTTAGCCATTGAGATAAATAGCGCTACAGATAACCCATTAATCTTCCCAGACCTCACAAATCCGGGCCCTCATGAGGTGATTAGCCAGGGTAATTTCCATGGCGAAGTACTTGCTCTTGCAGCGGATTCAATGTCGCATGCTCTATTCGAGTTAGCCCACATTAGTGAGCGCAGAATCGATCAGATGGTCGACCCTGCGAGAAGCAATCTCCCTGCCTTCCTTGCGACAGATTCAGGCCTAGAGTCTGGAATGATGATAGTGCATTATGTCGCAGCTGCTGCCCTTGCTGAACTACATGGGCATGCAATGCCAAGATCTGCTTTCTCAACACCGACCTCTGGTGGCCAAGAAGACCATGTTAGTATGGGAGCAACTGCATGCTGGAATCTCATGCAAGCTACTGACCGTTTAGCGCAGGTACTCGCTTGTGAATTACTAGTGGCTTGCGAAGCACTGGAACATCGCTCTGCAGAGCCAGCAGCACATGTATCTGCACTTTATCGAATGGTTCGAAGTATTAGTCCACCTTTAGATGGCGACAGAAGTACATCTAAGGAATTGGAACTCATCAGTGATAAAATCACCTCAGGTGGCTGGCTAGCACGTATTGAAGCAGAATGTGGACGCCTGATTAGATAAGTTCGTTTATCCTTGCTTCAACTTCAGCAAACCCGGTAAGTTGTCGAACTCGGAAGCGCATCTTCACAACTTCAGACCTGACGCCCCTCTCGTATAGTATGTCTAAACGATTATCGAGTTCAATCGCAGTTCTAACCTGGTCTTCAACTACCTTGTACAATTCAAATGCTCTGTCTAAGTCATCGTCAAACATCGCAGGTTCTACTTCTGATACATCGAGACCCATACGTCTCCATTGTAGGATTCTACGCCTTAGTATATCCGGGGTGAATCCATTTCGTGGCAACCTTGTAAGGAATGCGAGTTTAGATTCACCATCCTCACTCAGTGGTGCTTCTACAATTTCATCACTGAAATCTTCAACAACATTTGGAATTGACACATTGTCCTCAGTCGGCATTGACCATTCTGGTGCTTCTCTATGTAGACGCTTCAAACCAACTTGATCGAGTACATTAGTATCGAGTGCCAGAACTAGACGCCAAGGCTTTCTGTGTAGTGAATCTGCCAACTTCATCACCATTTTCAGCACCTCATCTAAACCATGGAGAGAAATTAGCCACTCAAGACCCTCTAATATTGCAAGACCCTCATGGGCTGCAAACCTAGAATTTAGGAGACCAATGATTGCCTCAACGGATGGTTGAATTGAGCCTGCAACATCATGATTTGTTAGCCAATGCGCCTCGAGTTTGTCCAAATGAATGTGTTCCAGCAATCTTCGTTGTGGTAAACGAGAAATTAGTAGCACATGTCCATCGGCTTTGAGAGCCTGTGAATCGACCCATGCAAGCATATCTTCAGGGTCATTTAGGTGTAATGTCCACAGCCCAAAATCCATCGATTCACCCATCAAATTCACCCTCGACTACTATATGCGTGGTGCTTCAGGTCCATGAACCATTATATCGACCAATGGTCTCCCATAGACGGAGTGACTCCAAATGTCCGATGAAGAGAATGCCGATGCCGCTATGGCAGAGTGTGGCGCTTGCCGTGCAATCATCCCCCTAGAGAGTGAATCTTGCCCTGAATGTAAAATCCGATTTGGAGGTGTATCAGATGAGGCACTGGGAGAGTGTGGAGCATGTGGTTCATTGCAACCAATTGATGCAGCAAAATGTTCGAATTGTAATGTAGCATTTGTGGCTGACGACGTCATTGGAGTCCTTGGATCATGGTTGACTATTACTGGAATCTCTATCCAGGGCCTCTTTGAGCGCTTCGATACAGATGGAAATGGAGAAATTTCTACTGATGAATTCAAAGAGGGTTTGCTATCACTAAAACTCGCTGACCTTCCACCAAGTCAAATCGACCGCCTTGTTGAAATCATTGATTCTGATGGTAACGGTACAATAGATATCGGTGAACTGGCTGAAACATTTGGCCAATCTACAACAACTACTGATTCGCCAACTGAGGAAGAAAAATCGGAAGATGATACTTCTGAAGAAGTTGAGGAAACTACCGATGCGGAAGATGTTTCTGAAGAAGCGGAAGATTCCGACGAATCTGATGAAGAAGATGCCGAAGAATCTGATGAAGAAGAAGCGGAAGATTCCGACGAAGCTGATGAAGAAGATGCCGAAGAATCTGATGAAGAAGATTCTGAAGAAGAAGCGGAGGATTCCGACGAAGATGAAGAAGAAGAAGCGGAGGAAGCCGAAGATGAAGATGATGAAATGGCTCCATTCTTGCAGCATCTCGCGGGACAGAAGGAAGAAGAATTCCCAAGTAATCTACAAAAGATGCTGATGAGTAAGAAGGCAAACGATGTCTATTATCCAATCATACACTTCCTAATGGTATGTTTCATCGGAGTTTGGATAATCAACGGAGTCGGACTAATCGTCGATGGAACTGGTGGAACTATTGTTTACGAAGGCCATACAGATCAGTATGGCGTAGAATTAGAACAGGCTTGGTATGATGGTGGACAAGTCAGTATAGGCGAAACATATCCTTGTGACCCAGATATTGATCCCAATAAATGTGCTAATTCTCTAACACCATTCAGTGGCGACTCGTCTAGTATGCCAGCTGGATTCTATCTCGATGGTATCATCATGATTATTCTTGGAGTAATCGGCTTTGTTGGTGGACTTTGGTTGCATCTCAAACATGCTCCAGCCTTGCGAGAATTAGCAAAGGGTTCCGATGATAGCTCTGAGGAAGAGGAATCCGAAGAGGATGATTCTGATGACGACGATGACGACGACGATGACGACGACGATGACGACGACGACGATGACGACGACGATGACGACGATGACGACGAAGATGATGACGACGATGATGATGACGATGACATCGATATTGGAGATCGCATTGGACTTGAAATCGATGATGAGGAAATCTTCGGTGAAATTATCGAATTCGATGACGATAAAGGAACTGTTACAATCGAGACTGATGACGGTGATGAGATCACTGGCGACCAGGATGATATGTTCTTAGAGGACGATGATTAGTGAGGCTAAGTATGGGTCAAGACCCCTTGGATTCACTCGCTGGA
>JASLKC010000002.1 GCA_030747785.1 Candidatus Poseidoniaceae archaeon
CTCTAGACACTCCAGATGACTGCTTGAGTTGCGGTTCGTGAGCCTGTTGCATGGGTAGCGTTAACAGCGACCCACTGCAAGCCCATCGCAATCTCATATGAATGCTAAGGGTAATCGGATGGGGCCTTCGTATTGAACACTAGGAAACGGATTATCTCGGTCTCCTGATTTGTTGGATAGCATAAGTCACTATCGCAACAAGAAGCAATACGCCGGATAATATCAAACACTGTTGTGAAAGCCATTCAATCGCAGCTTCGCCAGCACCTGCTGCTGCACCATGTCCTATACCTTCAGCCATACTCTCTTCCCAACTGCAGTTATCGCATCCCTCATATTCGCTGGCAGTGGGATTAGATGTCATTACAGCACCTATTGCGAACAAAAAAGAGAACGCCAGTAGTATGGTTACTGCTTTTTTTGGCCTATATGAAATGTTGATGTTGGTTGAATCATCTTCGAACTCAAATTCATTATTGCAATGGGGGCAATCAAACAATCCAAAGACTCTGTCTTCTAATTCAACATCCCCATCACAATGAGGGCATTGAATCTCGACCATGATGGTTCCAGAAACTGCCGCGGGATAAGAGTTGAGCCGGTTTCTAATTCAAAGGGTCCCCCTTTGTATACCCGTCAATACCGAGGGTACCCTTTGCATTGTGTCTATTAATTACCGTAGATTATTGCTATCGAATGATTGACGTTGATGTTATCTTGTCCCTCATCATAAGTTATCGTCAATTCATGTACTTGGAATGTGTTGAAATGGATTGTATACCAATTATCTGAATCTCCATCTTCGATTTGGGTCGTTTTCTTCTGACAAACGTCATTTTGTTCATCTACAATATTCCATGTAATCTGAACCGATTGACCACCGTCTCCAATATTTCCAATTAGGCTGGGGTTTTCAATAAGTGAATTAACTTCAATCATTTTTGGATTTGGCCCGCCATTGGCAGGGTTTGGGTCAAATGTCAAAGTCATCGGGTCATTCGTGTCTAATTCAACCCACTCAATCGTTAAATCGATTTGAATTGTTATTGTTATGTGTTTTTGGAAATTATTTTCATCAATAGCATATGCGCTAACATTGTAGATTCCATGATTGGAAAATTCAACTCTGATCGTCGAATTTGAATTGGCCTTTATCGTTAATGGGCTGCGCCCATCCATTGTATCAATTCCATAAGTGATTATTTTATTATTAGCACTTGTTTGTGAAAAATTAAAATCAATGAATACATTGGTTGTTGAAACTTTCTCTCCATTAGAATATGATTCTACAAGAGTCCCATTATCTGTATCAGTATCAACTACGAGAGAGATTGTTGATTCAGATGGGCCGCCTGACAAACATCCAGCAAGGCTAGAAGTGAGGAACAAAAACAAAACCCACGCAAATTTCCTTTGGCCCACATAGTTCTCTGAATCGTTTCAATATAAAATCACAACTAAATTATTGGAAATCATCTACAAGACTTAGACTTAGATGCTTTCCAATAATTCAGATGGGGCTCGACAAATCGTCAAAAGACGCCCATTGCCATAGCATCGAGCACAGCATCGATTAGCAACCAGATCGAGATAGGTACCAAAGCCCATCCAAGAGCTTCAGAGAATGGTTGACTGCCAAAGGAACCGAAAGCACGGGAAATAGGTCCACCCCAGGTTGCGATGATTCGGATGATTAGGGTGTGCAGTCCAACAATCAAACAAATCAGAATTAGATAAAGTGGCCCGATGAGCCAATTCATTCCTCCAGTTAGGGTCATTGCAGCAACTCCTTGGGCTAATAGAGCAGGATGAGCCATGAATACGAACCATCCCATCCAGAAACCAATCAGAAGGTCTCTCTCCACGTCTTGATGCTCTCTCCAGTCTCTGTATCCTTTGGAATATAGATTATACAACCCTCTGGAAACTAGGTTAATTTCCCACGGTGTACCGCTAAATGCTGCCCTAATTGCCGCACTGATGAACCAAAGGATCAATCCTAATTCGAAGTAGACCTTCATGTCGTTATCGAATGGTGAGAATGCGAGAATAAGGGGAATAAAGTTGACCATCAGGAATCCAACTCCACCTGCTGCGATGATGCTTGCCCAGAGCGTACCGGGTGGCATTGCTTCCTCCGGCTTGACATATCCCTTACGAGGTAGTGCTACCAATAGCAATGCAAGCCCAGGTCCCCATAGTAAGGAGAAGGTATCGAACGCGGATTGTCCACCACCGCCTCCAATCGCATCGACTGCATCGACCAATTCGTCTGAAGATGCGCTACCTTCGATAGAATAGGTGATGTGTCCTGTGGCATCGATAATCACAATTGAATCTGAAACTCCAAGGGGCATTCGCTTTGCAAAGTGGCTATTGCCATCATCCATCATTAGCGGCCATGAAACATTCATCTGGCCTTCAAAGGCATCGAGGTCTGACATTCGAACATCTTCGCCGGTGAAAATCTGAGCTACAGATATCCTATCACCAAGAATTCCTTTGGCATTATCCAATTGTGCGGCTTGGTCCAATGCATTGGTAGATGCAGGTAAACTGATTGCGAGGATTACAGCCTCTCTACCATCGAGCAAATCATCGAGTGAAATCGAACCGTTATCGTTGGTATGTAGAATAAATGACGGTGCCCTAGCATCATCATCGATTATGGCTTCACCACCCATATCTGGAATGTCACTGGCAAGGGGGATCATCAGTACCGCCATGAAAATCATGGCAATCATCAGAGGTCCAGGGAGCATCATTCCTTGATTTATCATGTAGAATAAGTACGAAATTACTGCAATAAATCCTGAAATGCTAATCCAAAGCGAGGCGCTCATCAAAGGTTCAGCATCGGCCTTTACCTCAAAACGGACCAATCCATCGATATCACATTCGTTGAAATCTTGGCTATCGATAGTCTTCATGCAGATGGTCAATACATTGTCTCCAGAAGGAAGAGTTGCCTTTCCAGTGAACACCTTTGCTGTCCTTCCCATCTCATCTGCTCTTTCGAGGTAGATACTACTTGCAAGGAAAGATTCGGACCTCAAATCCTCATCCCATGCACGCTTTTCGTCTCTTGGTACCGGTCCGAAAATTTCCATTGAGGTAAACTGAGCATCGATATCTTCCCAGCCCCAAGGGATTGTGGCTGAGAGTTGAATGTGGGCCTTACGAGCATTGTCCACAGTGACTACCACCTCTGGAGAGAACATTTGGCCTTGGATAGTGATTCCACCATCGACGGGATCTTGGCCCCCCCATAGGACCACAATTGGATTTGTACAGTGGTTCTGCAACTGGAATTCATAGGAGATTACGTCTCCTGGTACTGCTGTAATGTTGGCTTGAACAACATCGGTAACCAGTGGTGTTGGTTGTCCTGAGCCCTCTTCGATAATCACTTCG
>JASLKC010000003.1 GCA_030747785.1 Candidatus Poseidoniaceae archaeon
GTGATGGCGAAGGTGGAGTAGGTGAAACTGTCAAGTGGAACTCTGCACCTGACCCAGCAATTGACCTAGCCGCTGCAGCAGTTGCAGAGGATTTGGATCTGGAAAGTCCGGTTCAAGAAGCGCCAGCGATGGATGCTCCTATGGAAGTTGAATCAACAGAGGAAGCACCTGCTGTAAATGTTGAAGCCGCATCTGAGGACGAAGCGGAAACTCCCACTGAATGATACGAGGGTGGTGGACGTTGGGGGATTTGAACCCCCGGCATCTTGGTTGCAAACCAAGCACTCTTCCAACTGAGCTAAACGCCCCTCATTCCCTGCGGTAGGCTTCTCCCTTTTGAGGATTCACACGCGGTCGATTGTTGCATCCCTGTCCGGTCCTACGCCAACAGAACTCACTGGAACTCCTAACAGGGTTTCCAACTTCGAAATGTAACTCTGTGCTGCAGAAGGCAGTCCACTGAAACCAATTCCTTCAGAATTGCACTTGCGGGCAATTCCCAGCCATTCCTCAATAGAAAGACCAGGGAATCCGGGCATTGTGATGTAAACTGGTTCACAAGACTCGAGGTCAATAGCGCTGGATGGCATCTCTGTGATTTCCCTATCACCCATTCGATAGCCTACGCAAACCTTGATTTCTTCAAGACCGCCGAGGACATCGAGTTTGGTCAAAGCGATTTCTGTGAATCCATTGATTCGGTTAGCGTGGCGCATTACTACAGCATCGAACCAGCCACAGCGGCGTTTTCGTCCAGTGGTAGTACCAAATTCATGGCCAACGGTACCCAAGTGGTCGCCATCGTCATCGAATAATTCGGTAGGCATGTGTCCATGCCCTACTCTTGTGATGTATGCCTTGGTAATACCAATGACAGTTTCAACATGACCAGGGTGTATTCCTGCACCATGGGTCGAATTTCCTCTGCTCGTAACCGAACTTGTGACATAAGGGAAAGTTCCCTGATCGATATCAAGTAAGCAACCCTGTGCTCCTTCAAGAATTACATTCTCACCCATCTTCAATGCGTTATCGAGCATTATTCCGGTATCTCCGATTGCATTTCCAAATCGATTTACTATCCATGCTATTTGTTCATCTAGTTCTGCACTAGTTACTCTCTGCTCACACCCTGCTGCTTCAAGAGCTGCGTTTTGGCGTTCGGCCATAGCGGTAGTATCTGCATGTGGCAATCCATCGAAACGTAATCCCACACGGTTGATTTTATCTGAATAAGTAGGACCAATACCTCTTCCGGTTGTACCGATTTTCTTGTCTAGTCCATCGAGATAACGGTGGTAAGGTAGGATGATGTGTGCTCTGCCGGAAATAAACAATCTGTGGCCAGCAGGATCTGTACCTCCTCCTTCAACCCAGTCTGATAATTCCTTATCGAGTACCCATGGGTCGACAACCATGCCATCTCCAAGTACGAGATTACACTCTTCACGGGTTATTCCAGATGGTAAAAGATGGAATTTGAGGATGCGTTCACCAAGCACTACAGTATGGCCAGCATTGTTACCGCCTTGAAAGCGTGCAACCCATGTTGCATCCTCTGCTAAACGGTCAACAAGTTTTCCTTTACCCTCATCGCCCCACTGGGCTCCCAGAATTACGGTAGCAGGCATAGTCTTCCCCGTTTTCGCCGCAGCGCATATACTCCATGAACCCTGTGGAAGAAATGAGAAGTCCCTGCATGGGTTAATATAGGTCGATAACTCACTACTAATGTTAGAAGAGTTAAGAGACTCTAGTAGAGCAGGCAAGCATTAACGTGTGAACTATTTACCAGAAACTATATAACCTATTGACACTACTATACAACTCGGAGTTGATTAGATGACACGAAGCGAGAGCACTGACCGGACACGCACGACACCTGAAAGACGCGGCTTAGGCGGCCAAAGGCCAAGCCGTCGCACAGTTACTGGCCATACCACGCCCTGTGAAGAATGTGCAGCTGTTGATTGGCATCAAGATGATGACAGAGGTGAGGTTACTTGCAACCAATGTGGTCTCGTTGTCGAGGAGACAATGATCGACCCTGGTGCTGAGTGGACCAATCACGACAATGTCACTGACAAGTCTCGTGTAGGTGCACCGTCAACATACACTCTCGCAGATAAGGGTCTAAACACTTCCATTGCTGCCAGCGACCTTTGGAGTAACGGTGCTGCTAGGCATGGAATCTCGTCTAGAAATAGGCGTGACTGGCGCCGACGCCGAGTAATCGATGAACGCTCTAAGACTCGCCAAAGTCGTGCACGAAATCTCGTGAAGGCTAACCAGCACATCAGAGACAAAAGTGGATTGCCTAAGCCGCTACAGGAAGAGGCTGCTCGACTTTATCGCAAACTTTCAGAGGAAGGTTTCGTCACCGGACGCTCTATTGCAGGAGTTACAGCAGCATGCACTTACCTCATTGCACGTCAGGAAAACTTGCCTCGTCAAATTCCCGAAATAAGTGAGGCCTTCGAAGTTGGTGAAAAGGAGCTTTCTCGTTTGATCCGTCATATTTCAAGGCGTTTCAACATGCATACCATCACCTCTCCTGAAGAGTACTTCGACCGGTTCATATCCGATTTGGAATTACCACCGAATACCCGTTTGCGAGTAGACCACCTATGGAAGGTCATTGAGCCTCATGCCGATGTATGGCAGGGTAAGAAACCGATGGGCGTCTCTGCTGCCTTGATTTACCAAGCAGCAAAAGAAGGTGGTACGAATCGTACTCAATCCGAGATATGTGCAGTAGCAAATGTCTCTGAAGTTACACTACGCGGCCTATTGAAATTGATTACAGGGCTACTCAAACGCATAGGTGAAGCTAGCGATAACTGAATCGCCACATTCATGAGCGTCAGGCTCACCGAATACAATATGGCGCACCGCACCGGACGTACTCAACGCAAGGTGAGAATCCCTTCTTCTGCCAAGAAGAAGGCCAAGAAGGAAAAGGTCGAGAAAGTAGGCGAGATCCCTTGTGGGGTGAAAAGTTGTGATGGTTTCTCCGACAAACACATGGGTGGACGTTCACTGAGCCAAGAGAATGGAGTAGAGATGTGGGGCGAAGGTGGATTTACAGTTCGCAAGAACCGTTTGCGAGTCTGTAAGTCATGCTACAAGGCGTGGAAGAAGGAAAACAAGGACGATACCTCTTCGCACTACTGATTTTCACTTTCACTTTCACTTGTAGTGTCTACAAAATGAATGAGGACCCCCGGCCATCATTTCTTTGGTCATGAGGAACACGAGAGCAGTACTACGTTCAATGGTAACACCCGACGGTTGTTTAACCGCAATGGATGATGGATCGATAAATTGGCGCCCACGTAATGGTGGGCTAATACGTGCCCGGATCGAAGTATTGTCGAGTGTACTCCTTGGACTCAAAGGGCCAACAGGACATCTGGATAGGATAGTTGTTGGAGATCGAATGGGGGGCATTACGATACTATCGATATTTGATTTGTCCATAATTGAAAAATTTACCACAAGAGGCTCTCCTATTCTTTCTCTTTGTTCATCTTCCATGAGTGGTGAAAGTATCCTTGCTGGATGCAAAAACGGGCAAGTATTCCTCGTAGGAGCGAATATTCCTGGAAGATCTATCGAGTTATTTGAGCTTGAAGGCCCTGCTTCCGCATTGAGGGTAATTGGTCAAAACCTCCACATCCAACAGGGGTGGGAAAGAAAAATCGTTGACTGGAAAGGAAAGACGGTGGAATCACTTGCCGTCGTCTGAAGCTTCCTTTTCCACTAATGGCCAAGGATCTCTTGGTGTTAACCAATAGGTTGTGCGAGCCGGACGCGGCCAACCCACAGGTGGTTGGCCATCATTCGCAAGGGCATCCTCGAAGAATTCGAGGTGCATATTCAGGACCTCATCTATGCGGTCACGCCCTCTTATCGCCGGACCTCTAGCAGGAACAATACTGGAAAGTGCAAGTCCATGAATTCTCTTGAATGAGTCGATTAAGTCGAGTAAATTTCCACCCGGCATATCCCAACGTGCGGGAGTATCAGCCCTTGGAAGTATTGCGCCCGAGACCAATACTCCTCTATCGGCTTCCAAAAAAGACAAGCCATCCGAGCAATGGCCTGGAGTTGAGATTGCTATTACATTACCATCTCCAAGATCGAAATGGGCTCCCGCTTCAATTGCTGTGCATTCCGTCTTTGGCATGTCGGAATCATAGCGATTGGCCCATGTTGTGAAAAAGTCGCCTGTCTGCATTGATGAAACGGCATCCTTGTGGACAAGGACCGGGATGTCTCCATTACTGGAAGCAACATGCTTTGCGCCTCCGCTAAAAGGAAACCTTCTGCTAGTCAATAGGATGCGGGATAACGGTTTAACCCCCTCAGTGTGTCCAGCAATGCGTTCTACTTGCAGCATTTGATACCACGATGAACCGGTATCAATCAGAAGTGAATCCTCACTTCCGGCCATGATTACAGCGTTGGCATCGTGGTGGATGCCGGGCAAGCGGATGATGCGCACGGACATGCGAAGGCGTCGCGGTCCTTCAAGCAGACGACTGATGGGGCTCGGTTTTGATTAAATACAGGGAGTGGGTCGGCGGCATCATGGCTCGCTTTCCAGAGGCAGAGGCTCGATTGCTTCACCGTAAGATTTGCATGAAGTGCAATGCACGTAATGCATTCCGTGCGGCAGCATGCCGCAAATGTGGCTACAAGGGACTACGTCCTAAGAACGTCGAGCGAAAAGGTATCTGATACCTGTCTTGGGCTCACAGTCCTAACATTGGCATGAATAGTGCCATTGGTCCTCCAATCAACACAAGCGGTAGCACCGCTGGCCATAGGAATACCAATAGCGGAAATTTTCTGGTAACCCAGACTGTCTCTACCGAATTCTCTTCGAGTATTGCGATAGACTGGGCGAGTTTTTCCTTCGAAGGTGATTTCGACGGGGCACGGGTGCGGTGGATAATTTTCTTCGTACCATCGGGCATTTCTGCTATAGTCGTCAATAACCAGACATGACTTGTTGCCACTTTAGAGAGCGGCATTCTCTCCGCATGCCAAATCAATTTCAAAGAGCCTCCTCCCTCTTTCAAATTCTTCGCTACCATGATGAAAGGCAATACTAGGAAGGCAAAACCTCCCCATACAAGAAGTGCAATTGCAGGAGGCATTGCAATGGTTGAAGCCTCCAATGATTCAGGCCATACAACAGGAACTGCGCTCCATGATGGAATCATTATTGAGACCCACATCAAAGCCTTACAGTCTGCTCCACCATGAATTAGCCTCATTCTCCAGGCCATATCTACCAAGAAAATAGGGAGTGCGACGGCCATAATTGTCCACCAGAGCGTCGCATCGGCACTAGCATTTCCAACGATCACTTCCATCGGCCCTTCGGAACCATGTAGCATTGCACCCTGAATTATTCCTGCCAATCCGAAAACATACCACACACTGACGATAATGTCCATGCTCTTTCCTGCGAGGACATCGTGAATCGTTGGCCTGCCAATAACAGCAATTGAAGCATATGCAACCATTGCTGCAGCAGTTGAATAATGATACCATTCTGCAGACTGTACCATCAGGTCGAGTGTCCACAGAAATACTGCAGGTTTCGACCAAGTAATCCAGAAGTCGTTAGGCACCCTTCGTTCACGATGGTCCATCCAAGCTGCTAATCCAAACGCCAAAATGAGCACCGAGACGCGCGTCCAAGCGATGATGTCGGCCGAATCCATGAGCGACGGGGGGCGGCAATCACCTTAAAGCCGGCTCACTTGAGGCAAGGTTGCACGAGGTATTCGTGTGGGTGATTCAAATGTCAGACCTCGAAACAAAACTCGGGCAAATTGCTTCTGTCATCAACCAACTTGATGACCCTAAAGTCCCGCGGAATATTCGCAAGGGCGCAAAGGATGCATGCGAATTATGGCTACTCAACAAGAGTAAACAGATGGATGTACGTATCGCAATTACTCAAGCAAAGTTGGAGGAATTATATGAAGACCCCAACATTCCACCAGAGTTTGGTACCCTGATTCTGATGATTAATACTGAATTAGAAAAAATGATCCGCGAAACGCTGTGAATCACTCTTCTTCTTCGGTGCGCATGAGAGTAGCTACCAAGTCCGAGAGATAGGTTCTAGTTTCTGTATCTAATTTACCTGAGATTAGAAGTTCCTTCAAATCATCTTCTTGAGCCGTACCACGTGCTGCAGCATTGACGAGGGCAATCTCTTCTTCGAACACTTTTCCGCGCTTTAGAATTGTAACAGCGGCAGACCTGCCTGCTACCCTAGTTACCGCATTATCACTGATACCAAGCAATTCTTGTAATTGCTTGAGTTTGTGTGCTTCACCAACTGATAAATGCCCATCGCGTAATGCATCTTCCCAAGCTTCACCAAGTGAAGGTGCTCTCTCCGAAAGGAGAATAGCGATTGGTCTAGTTGCCTCGATGTTCTCAAGAACAATTTTGATGATTACGAATAATGGTACCGCGAGAATCATTCCTGTAATTCCCCATAACCAGAAACTGAACGCAGTAACAAGAAGAAGTACAACTGGTGATAGGTCAAGGGCTCTACCAGCCCACTTTGTCTCTATGTAATTGCCCCACAATTGTTGATTACCCAGTAGGAGAATTGCCATCACTATCAGTACAAGTGGTTTTAGCAAAATCAATCCAAGGAGAAGTGGAGGGATTGTTGCAATTAAAGAGCCAATATATGGTACATAATTGAGAAGGAAAGTCATTATCGCCCACACGAACCAGAGGTCTATTCCAAATGCCCACATTATTGTCCCTGCAATGAATGCTGAACCAATTCCACAACCTGTTTTCACAATGATGTATGTATTCACACTCTCACGAATTTGTGACATGATAATGTCAACCCGTTCAGAAGCGCCTCCTGGCCATGCACGCTCAATTCTTCCAGGCAGAAGACTGGCCTCGAAAATGATGAATATCAGGAAGAATAGAACTGTGAAACTCGTGGTAATCATTCCACCGACACCGCTTGCCATATTCACCACAACATCGGTTAATTGCCCACCTGAACCGACTCCTAGATCTGCTAGGTCACCTCCTAAAGTACCAGTTCCATCTTTTACCGCTTCCTTGATTGCTGGGCCGATAATTGGCACATTCTTTAGTTGGTGCCAGCGCTTATCGAGAACTTCGTTATACTCGGTAACTCTTTCTTCATTCTCAACCAAACCTTGGGCTTGAGACCATGCAAAAAATGCTGCTGAAGTAATGATTAGAAGGAAGAGCATTAGCATTGTTAGATAACTGAGAAATTTAGGAAATTCATTCTTTGAAAGATAGTCAGCACCTGGTTTTAGGATGAAATATATTCCAAGGGCGATGAAGAATGGTTTGAGCACACTTTCGAGTTGAATCATTGCAATTACAAGAACAGCGAGAAGGACCGCTGTGTGGGAAAGTGTCGCAACTCGGCGATGAAAAGTACCAGTGTCCCAAGCACCTGCAAAGGCGTTCATAGAAGCCTCATACCCTCAGCACTCTTCAAGATGCCCACGGACAGGTGCCTCACTAGGCTTAGTTTTCAACTGTAGCAAGAATGCTATAGCCATCATTAACCCGCATAGATGGAAGGCTGTTGCATTACTAAACCACCCGCCTTGATTTACAGTTGCATCCCAAACTAAGCCTCCAGTTAATGGCCCGATTATTCGAGAAAATGCCGATGCGGATTCCTGTGCACCCATTACCATCCCCATCTCTTGCCCGGATTCCCTAGTTCGCTGTGCTAGAATTGCTGCAAATGAGGGTTGAAATAATCCATTTCCAGTAGAGATCAAAATTACTACGGCTCCCATTGAAAGCCATACCAATTCATGGGAAACATGAGGCACTAATGTAAGTCCTAATCCGCATACTAAGGTGCCAACTCTCATGAGTTTAATCGAACCAAACTTCTTGGTTAACGGGCCGATTAAACCGCCTTGTATTATCAAGCCATTAATCCCAATAATTGCAAAAATTCTACCATTTTCAGCTACGCTAAATCCGAGTTCAAGTTCAGTGAATAAGACGAATACTGCATGCATGATTGTGAAGCCATAAACAAAGAATACACTAATTGAAATCAAATTGCCCAATTGCGGCATTGCTGATATTCTTTTGAGGTCACTAATTGTGTTGGAAATTTGTTTTAGGGGGTTGAGAGATTTCGAGGATTTTCTAATCTCCACCGGATTTGATTCGGGTAGATATTTAATTGCTAATACAAAAGAGATAGTGGATAGTAGCGATCCAATTACACATGGTAATAGGTAACTATGTGTTTCAAAGATTGTATTCTGGAAGAGTTCCCATCGCAATGCTGGGTCGCTGAATTCTCCTCCGAGAAACGGCCCGATTGTAAAACCAAGGCCGAAGGATGCTCCGATTAGCCCCATGCGCTTTGCTAGATTTGTATGGTCAGAAACATCTCCAATGTAGGCCTTTGCGACTGCAATATTTGCATTGAATGCACCTGCGAGGAACCTAGCAATTAGTGCCATTAGAAGGCTGCTCGATAGGCCAAATACAGTGAAGAATACGGTATTTCCAACTAGCCCTGTTAAGATGACTGGCCTTCTACCAATTCGATCAGATAATGAGCCCCAAAATGGAGAGAATAGAAACTGAGCACTGGAATATGCCATCATCATTAATCCAATCCAGAAACCGAATTCAACAACGCCTTCAACTGTGGCTAGGTCCTCTATGAAATAGGTAAGAAATGGAATAATTATTCCAAATCCAATCATATCGATCATGACCACTAGAAATAGAATTCCTAGCGCTCCTGATCTTGATTCACCCTCCGCCATAAAGCGGTCGGTGTGCTCATGATAGTTGACTGCTTGGCTTAGTATCAGGCGTCAGACGGTCAATGACTGCACCAAGACGTTCAACTAAACTATTACGTGGTGCTCCGGTTATCAGAGCCTGTTCCATTACCTCATCAAGTGTATCCACTGGAATTACCTCAATATGTTCAAACTGAGTATCCAACAAGACATCTTGGGCATTTGCCCTCGGTATTACTACTGTCTTGATTCCAGCACGGGCTGCAGCCTCAATCTTCGCTGTAACTCCACCAATAGGAAGGACTTCACCTCTAACTGAGAGACTGCCCGTCATTGCTAAATCTTGGCGAATCGGGATATTCTCTAAGGCTGAAATAACTGCAGTTGCAATAGTAATCGAAGCCGAATCACCGTCTACACCATGAGTATCGACAAATTGAATGTGTATATCATAATCAGAAACATCCTTACCCGTTAGTTTCTTGATTACTGCACTGACATTGGTAACGCTCTCCTTTGCAAGGTCGGAAAGCCCTCCGGTAGCGTACACTCTACCCCCACTTGCAAGTGAAGGCGTGACTAATGCTTCAACGGGAAGCATAATTCCACTATAGTCGGAAAGTCCTGAATCTGCACCAAGTACAGCAAGACCGTTTACCCGACCGATTCTGTTACCAGAATTTACTATGAGAGAATATTCCTGTCGGCGCTCAATCATTCGGTCTGCTACCTGTTGCTCCAGTGGTTTCGCAATATTTCGAGCAGCTAAAACGTGACGAGATGAAGTTAACTCGGCATTTTCTTCTAAAGCGAGATCACCTGCGATACGGACTAATCCACCCAACTCACGCAACCTTAGACTGAGTTTTCCACGGCGACCAGCCCTGCGCTGTGCCTCGCGAAGAATTATTGCAACTGCGGAGCGATCAAAGTGAGGGATTTCACGTGCTGTTCCAATGTCACGTCGGACTTCTTGTGCAATGAATCGAATTAAACGACGACGATTCGCCACAGTATCAGGCATGAATGAATTCACATAAACTTCGTATCCATAACCTCGAATTCGGCTTCTAAGTGCAGGATGCATTCCCTGAATAGCATCGAGATTTCCCGCTGCAATCAAAATAAAATCACATGGGACTGCTTCGGTCTTAGTCAATGCTCCACTGCTTCTCTCAGAGCGCCCAGAGATTGGGAAGGCCCTCTCTTGCATTGCTGTGAGTAGAGCTTGCTGTTCCTCAAGTCGAAGCAAATTGATTTCGTCGATGTAAAGCACACCACCATGTGCGCGGTGAATTGCACCTGGTTCTACTCGCTCATGCGCCGGAGTTTCCATTCCCCCACTCTGGAAAGGATCGTGGCGTACATCTCCTAACAAACTGCCAGATAGTGTGCCGGTAGCATCGATAAATGGAGGTGGGTCTGAATTTTCGTGCTTCACCAAAACCTTGGGGATTCTTCCTTCATCGGCACCGCCCATGCGTGAACGTAGGAACATGTAGCCAAACATCAGCAATAGCATACCGAATAGAAGGGTGAGAATATCTCCCGATTGTAGAGCAACTACTGCTAACAAGAATGCAATTGCTACAAAACCAATGAGTAGCATTTTCTGATTCTTCTCCTTTTGGATTCTGATGGCTTCACGTTGTGAACGAACAATTCTGTCACCACGTCCAGCGGGAACTGTACGGACTCTAGGTTCGTTTTCATCATCATCATTAGGATAGCAGAGAATATCTTCGAGGTTTTCTAGTGGAAGGAGTTCAGTCATTGAACGTGCTAGCATCGACTTACCTGTCCCAGGGTCTCCAATCATCATCATGTGACGGCGTTGCTCTGCAGCCTTACGAATAACGAGAGAACCTGCTTCTTGCCCGATTACTTGATCCACCAAGCGTTCTGGTACTGGAACATTCTCAGTTGAATCGAAGTCGATGGAGTGTACCCATTCATCGACTGGAGTATTGGAAAGTTCTACCGTTTCAGCATCCTCAGGAGCCCAAATAGTGGTGACAACCTCTTCCTCTTCGGAAGGTTCTGCGACCTCATTATCTTCTCCCATTAATTACACCTCAACTCCGGACCATTTTAGGCGTTTGTACTGCTATAGGTAGCAGCCTTCGCTTCAACAGCCTTAGATTCATTGCTGGTACTGGTGGCCGTAGTGGACCCACTGCTCCATAGTCCAGCCTACTGGAAGTCCACCTTCTGGTAGAGGTAGTGCTCCTGCTGGCACTTGTGGTGCGACAGGGGCTGGGGCTGGTGCTGGAGGGGTTGCTACAGGTTGCTGGAAAATCTCTCCTGCTCCACCGTACATCGAATTTGCAACTGCATCGTTTGATGGTAATTGGTTAGCCCAATCGACCATGAAATCATTGGCTTCGGTCTTTCTACCTCCACGCATGAATAATAATGCAGCCAAAGCGGCTAGAACGACAACTGAAACCACAATTAGAATCACGGTCAGGTTAAGGTCAATCGACGAAGATGGACCTACAGTATTAGACGCAGGTGCATCGGATGTGCATTCACCAAATTCGCATGCCTCATCGAGATCTGTTCTTAATTCAACAAGGTCTTCCTTTGCCTCAGTATGCTCAGTGGTACCCTCGGTCAAAGTTGCAAGATAATCTTCCTTAGAGTCAATTGCATCTTCTAACTCAACAATGTATTCTGCAAGAGTCTCGTCATCCATTGTCTCGGGGCCAGGGGCTTCCTCTGTAATGGTCCAATACTTTGCATCCTTGAATTCGTACTTGTTACCTTCATTGTCAAGTGCAACAATCTTTGTGAGTTTTACTTGGTCCTTCATTCTCATTCCATCGGCAACCTGTCCTAAGAATGGGTCAAATGTCCATCCCAAGCTCTTGGCGGTGATGTCATGCTCGTGCACAACTTGTAGAGTGCACACGCCAGTCAATTCATTGCAGAGTTGCCAAGTGCTAGTAAGACTAGTAATTGTGACATCATCCTTGTTTAGGAACAATGTTGCCGCTGGAGTCTCCTCAATGTAGAGATCGATAACCGAGACACGGACATCTGCATCAGGTCCTTCTCCAACAAGTAGAGGTGCGCTGTCGTATACATCTACTACGAGAGTGTAAATGTTCGAATCATAGCGGTCAGCGGATTGAATGGTTACAGTCTGCATTCCAGGCTGATCCCACTGCAGTGTAATTGTGTTGTCCATGATATTGTAGCGTGCAGCGCCAGGAACCGCATTGGTTACGGTGACGAATGCTTCATTCACATCGGAGTCGACATCGGTTAGTAGACCATCTACAAAGATTACCTGCTGAGTTCCAGCCTTCAAGCGAAGACCTTCAAACTCTGAGAGATCAAGACGAGGTGCGTCATTGATTGGGGAAATCTGAATTGCAATCTGTTGGTCTGAGAATTGGATACCATCGGAAGCACGTACAGTAACAGTAGTCATTCCATTGACATCATCATCAGTTGTTTCATACTCAAGATAAGAACCACTCAGTTCTACATTGATTATTTCCGGATTGGTATTATCGACAATAGCAAGAACGAGGTCCTGACTTGTAACTACATTTCCATTTGAATCAGTATCGGATAAGTATTGAATCAAATCTAGAATGTCGCTGGATGCTTCATCCACATATTGCTTCTCGACTCCTGCCCATCGTGGCTGGCCATTCTCAATCACGTTGAACAATAGTGTACCGTGGGCAACATCTGTACCGTCATCAACCGATACTTCAATTCCGCTAGCAACAGGCTCTCCTCCAACATAGCGGATGTTCTCAAAGTAAACTTCGACTTCTTCGCTGGATGCATGCCATGCGATGAAGTTAGGACTGGAGGAAGTGATTACCAAGTCAGACAAGTCGGTCTCAGCATCAGCAACATTGGCGATGATTGAAACCCTTGTAGTGGTCTCAACCTTTACTGTTGGAACGGGTTCTGCTGTAATTATAGGAAGTGCATTTAGGAGTGCAAATGAATCCTCAGTGATTTCCCATGAACTCATTTGTCCACGGCTATCAATCGCACGAGAACGCAGGTCATAATCGCCTGCGCCCATGTTCATAGTTGGTTGAACGAGATATTGGCGGTGCTCGTTTGAAGTACCTTCATTGAAGATTTCATCTCCACCGGATACTATGTCTCCATTCCATTGATTTGCACCAGTAGGTGAAACCTCAATTTCGAAAGTCATTGTTGCCAAATTGATATCGACGCCGTCGTTGATTCCGGCCTTTGCCTCAACAAGGAAACTACTACCACGTTCGATATTGTTGGAACCGATTACTTCTGCCTTACGAGCAACAGGTACAAGATCGTGTGGAACTATCTCGGTTGCATCATTATCAGCACCAACAGCATCAGAAACTAAATTGGAAAGTTCAACACCAAAGGTGGTCTGATAATTTGATTCGGGAAGTGCTGATGTATCGATTTGTCCGTTGAAGGTTTGAATGGTACCTTGGCTTGCGAAATTGGATAGACTTTGTGTGCTACCAACATAATTCTTGGTATTTCCGTTCTTGTAATAGAAGCGAACATCGCCACCATCGGTATATTCTTCGACACCGTAGTTCTTTACAACTGCTTGAAGGTCGATGATGTCCCCGTTGATGTAACCACTAGCCACACCAGGATTGTCGAGGTTAAGTGCTTCTACACCGATGTCAATCAGAGGGACCATCCCGCTATCAGTTGCTGTTAGTACGTGTTCGCTGTTAGCACCGGAACTAGGTGCGCCGGACATTAGTGCTGCAACTACAAGTGCGTTACTTCCGCCTCCGCTAACCATATTCTTTGGTACGCTCCAACTGAACGAAACTGAACCGCTAGACAACGAAACTGATTCGAAACTGCTGCCAGTACCACCGCTAGAGGTCTTGTAAGTGCTACCACTCATCAACCAACCCTTCCAGCAATTGTGTCCTTTACTTCCATCGGAATAAACGTATGAATTGCAAGTCTCTTCGGTCATTGCCGCATATAGGTAGATGTTCGAAGCAGGAGTGCCGCTTCCTACATAATCAGCGGTAATACTCACATCGAGTTGATTGCCATTTTCGCTGACTGCAGCTGATAATGAATATTGAGAAGTTACTCCAGCTGACATTCCGCCGCCGGTGTTGTACATTGAGTCATAACATGTATTCGAGCCACATCCACTAGCACGCTTGTCAAGACGATCGCCCCAGTAAGAGTCAGGTGCGCCACTTGCAGTCCATGGCCAATTGTATCCATTTGTATTTCCTGCACGTGCTGTGTCAGTGTCTCCGTAAGATACGGATTGGTAGGAGATGTAAACGAACTCATCTGGGAATTGTGTTTTCAGGCTGTGGTGAGCAGGACTACCATATTGATAGCAAAAGCCACAATTATCAGAGGTTATGTATTGTGAAAACACTGGATGTCCTTGACTATTTGCAGAAAATACTACCTCCTCATCTTCGAGGATAATTGGTTGGTCATTAGGTTCCACAACAATACTTGAAAAAGAACCTAGCACGCTGAATAACATCAGGGTGACAAGGGTAAGGGCGACCAAACGTATAGACTTCATGACAATTTCTGTCAGTATAAAGTATATTAACATGCCTTGATTATGTCATTCCCCCCTACGGGGGGATTTTTTTATCCAAATGGAGATGAATATTATGCGAATCGTTCTTGGCCCCTAGACCCTCGGAGTGTCATGGTTGAGTGGGCCGTACTGATGGGGAATGATGGTCGTGTCCTCATCGTAAAAGTGGTCGATGAGGTTACCAAGCACAAGGGACTTGGAGTCATCAATACCGCTAAACTGCTAGCCGATTATTCCATTGGAGAGGAAATTTTAATCGGCCAAAAATACCTCACTTTGATGCCACCTCGATTACCTGAATTAATCGCGGGAATGGCTCGTCGTGCCCAGACTATTTCAGCCAAAGATGCTGGAGCCTTCATCACCAAACTTGGAGTGGGCCCAGGTGATACTATTCTCGAAGCAGGTCTAGGTTCTGGGGGGTTGTCACTTCATTTGGCTCGCGCTATGGGTGAAACTGGACATCTGGTTACCGCTGAACCAAGAGATGAACACGCTCATGTCGGAATGATCAATCTCGAAAGAGCGAGAGAGTGTTTCAGTGGTTTTCCAAAACATACCCACCTAGAGGGGATGGTTGAAGACGTTGTTCCCGACATGGAATTTAATGCAATTATTCTCGATATGCCTGACCACGTGCCCGCAATTGAAGCATGTGCACCTAAACTTGCATTTGGTGGCCGTCTAGCGTGTTATGCGCCTACGACCAGCCAATTGGAAAAATGCTGGATTGCTTGTGAAGAAGCTGGACTTACCGTCGAGTGGGCTGGAGAGTTAATGGAACGCGAATGGGGGCGTACGTCCAAGGGTGGAATGAGGCCGGTAAACGGGCCATTCGGCCATACTGCATTCTTACTATTTGCTCATCGCCGTTGATTATTCAACGACTCTAATTCTTACAGAGCACTTTGGACAAGTGAACTTGAATGGTGGTTCGCTTCCTCTTGGAACACCCAATAGTGCCTCGCAAGCACAGCACTCGACCTTATTGTTGGAATTGATTCGGACCTCGTTTTCTGCAAGTGGTACAAGTTCCTCCTCTTCTTCCTCCGCTTCAACAGGTTTACGAATTCTAATCCACATGTAGAGTAGACTTGCCAAAATCCAACCAGCGGCTAAAACCATCATACTGGCCTGATTATCCAATTCGAAGAAACCGAAATTTATGCCCTCAGGTGGACCTTCGGGGGCTTGTACTGTCGCGTGAATCGCTGCGGATTTATCTGTTATTGTTGCACTCTCAACCTGACTTACCGCTTGCACGATTAGGTTAGCAGTCATCGTATCGTTGAGATTGTATGCTGTGAGATAAAGTTTGAATTCTTGGCAACCAAGACTTCCTAGGGAATAAGTTGAATTTTGATTTTCTTCGCCTACGCGTACAAAGAAAGAATGTAAGGAA
The DNA here is from genome assembly GCA_030747785.1 of Candidatus Poseidoniaceae archaeon. Lineage (GTDB taxonomy): Archaea > Thermoplasmatota > Poseidoniia > Poseidoniales > Poseidoniaceae > MGIIa-K1. The sequence continues at coordinate 15,803 of JASLKC010000003.1, forward strand.
AGTGTGTTCACTCCAATGACTTCGACCTTACCGGTGATGTGGGTATTAGCCTCATTGCATACTGTAACATCGACTGTACGATCCTCGTTAGAACCGAGGTCAACTTCTGTGGTTGACACATCTATGGACACTACGCCTGAGGATGACCAAACCGGTTGTATCGTATATGCTTCTGACATGGTGACAACCATGTCACTACGGACTGATGAAGTCAGTCTGAATGTAAGTATGTCAACACCTGCTGTAGAGCCTTCAGGAATTGTACAAGACCAATCGATAGGTGCGCTGGATTCGCTTGGCCCGAGTACCACCACATCATTGACTCCGCAATCCATCTCAAGGGTAGTGATCAGCATAGAATCTGTTGAAGTTCCAATATTTGTGATAATTACAGTGCCGTAGATGGCTTGACCGGGTTCTGCTTGATCATCATCGGACATGATAGTAATCATACCATCCGCTTCTGCAGCAACAAGAGTTACTGTAAGGCTGTCACTAACTGATGAATCAGTGGTACTGGTGATTGTAATTATTGCATCTATTCCACCTGAAGGTGCACCAGATGCGACCTGTCTGACAATGAGAATTACATTGTCGGATTCTCCTGGAAGGATAGATGCTGACAACGATGAGAGGCTCAAGGTGAACCATTCTTCTGCATTCTCTCCATCGAGTTCGATGACATAGGTATCATCGCCTGTACCGAGATTGGTAAGCATCATGGAGAAATTTGAATCTGCAATCGAAGAGGCGACGATTCTATCGGTCGAAGCTGCAATACTGACTTCCATTCTATCCTCTACGAATAGATCCAATACGAGTGATTCGGAAATTTCTCCATCGCCAAAGGAAATTGAGATAGTAGTTTGACCCGATGGTAGCCCGTTACCGGAATCGAATAAGAGAATTGCATTGGCCGAACCTCCTGAATCCAAAGCATACTCGGTCTCATCAAATGTGAGTGTAATGCCGCCGGGTACGCCCGTTGAACTTGGTGAAAGACTCAAGTTCGCAGAGCCACTACTCGTCAAGTTAAGGGTCAGGTTTGTAGGCTCACCCGGAATTAGTACTACACGGTTATCTGATGGCCCACTTATGGAAAACTCAGAGAATTCCGAAACCATCACAAGCATTGAATCCGAAACTGAATCTACACCGCTATTGGAACTTGAAAGTTGGAATGTAAGATTGACCTCTCCTGCGAGAGTAGAATCCGCTTCAAGACTGACGCTAACATATTGTGACTCTCCTCTCGTAAGGGAAATCGGCCCCGGAGTTATGATTGTCATACCATCGACATCATCTGCGATTAGAAGGAGGTCGTCGGTTTCTGTACCATCGTTATTAATCAATACAAGAATGTCTTCTTGGGTGTTGACTTCAAGACTTACATTTTCAGGTAGCACCATAGATAGCGCCCATTGCTGGCCTATAATCAGAGTAAATTCAAGCGACTCAGCAATGCCTGGATCTTCATCAAGACTAGTAGATACTGTGATTTCGCACTCATCGCTTTCTACGCTGTTTGCGTTTGCACTGACAATGACCTCAAGAGTAGTATTCGTATTTGGTTGAATCATTGTTTGAACAATTGGTAAGTTCGCTTCACAATCCCCAGCTACCACTTGGACCTCCCATGTCCAATTTCCATCAGCAGTTGAAAGACTGTTGATCTCAACTATTGAAGTGGTATTTCCTCCGGGTAAAAGAGTCTCACCAGTACTATGTGACAGTGATAAATCATGATTTGCAGTTACATTGACAACTATCGTACTCGATACTGAAAAATTGCCCAAAGCAGAGGCGGCAAAGAGTTCGAAGCCATAGTAACCTGGCCCTTCATTCGCAGGAATATCTATTCTCAAAGTGGCGGTACGCACCTCTCCTGCCGTCATATTATCCATGACGTCAACGAGGAATCTCACCTCCCAACCCGAAGGTGCTGACATCAGCAGGGAATCGTTTCCAGAATTATTACCAGTGTTGTTGCCGGTGTTGTTGCCGGTGTTGTTCCCAGTGTTGTTCCCGGTGTTGTTGCCGGTGTTGTTGCCGGTGTTGTTCCCGGTGTTGTTGCCGGTGTTGTTGCCGGTGTTGTTACCAGTGTTG
>JASLKC010000004.1 GCA_030747785.1 Candidatus Poseidoniaceae archaeon
TGCAGATGGTGCTGCGGATGACCCAAGGCAACCAACTGAGAACCAAACTACACTATTCCTCTACTCCAATGGACAATCAACCCATTGGTCTCATTTCAATGCAACAGTCCCAGATAATAATGCTCAGGATGGAGTGCTTACTGAACAGAAAGACAACGGCCTAATCGATATCGATTATCGATTCAGTATGAATCCAACATTGGCAAAGCGCCTCAATATGACTGTCGATGGAGAAGTTCGAGTAATCCTCAATCTTTATCTCGATGGCGACTGGACCAATGATGGCAATGGTGCTTGCTCAAACAATGAATGTGAAGGACTCAACGTCACAGTCTGGGCTGGAGCAACTGAAGTCACTCGTCAGTATCAGGCTACTTCGCAAGGTTGGCAAACTATCAATATCAACCATCGAATTACCGAGGAGTTATCTCTTTGGGATTCTGCTCAAGCAAATCCCTCGATTCAAATTCAAATGAAACTAAAGGGCAATAGAGAAGATGGTTTTATTCCAGGCACTATTGTAGGTGAACCTGCAAATTTCACCCTCAGTCTCTCTGGTAATGAAAGTGATACACGGGTAATAATGCCAATCGATGAATCCTCATGGGCCACAGAATTCCAAGTAAATGAGACAATGCCTGCAAATGAAGACCAACCAGGTTTCTTACTCGTCACTGCAGTTGGAGCAGTCATGATGGCTGCTGTTTACCGTAACCGTTCAGAGGACGGCGAGGACAGCATCGAGTGATAGAGCAACTGATTGTTGTTCTCCACTGCTTAAATTCTTGATACTGCAAACGCCGTTTTCAAGATCCTGTGGACCGATGATTACTACGCTAGTGAAACCATTCTTCGCGGCCCAATCAAGGCTCTTTCCGATATTCTTTCCGCGCAAATCCAATTCGGCAGAATGGCCAGAATCACGCAAGCCTTTCACCAATGGTAGAACATTCCCTACATCAATTCTGAATGGCAATATCAGAGTTGATGGTGCAGCGGATTCTCCTGGAACAATCTCACTTCGACCATCTCTTTCACCTTGAGCTTCAAGAGCGAGTAGTACACGGTCGAATCCCAATCCAAATCCGCATGAAGGGTCAAGGTCGTCTAGGCCGAATAAGTGGAGTAAGCGGTAAGACCCTCCTCCAAGCACTTGTCCTTCGCCACCGAGTTCGGCAACATTGACTTCAAAGACCATTCCAGTATAGTAATCCAAGCCTCTTGCAACACATAGATTGACTTTGAGAGAAGGCGGGGTTGGGGCTAGCATTTCCAAGATTGAGAGCAATTGCCCTAATTCATCTAATGACGAAGAGGATACACCCATCTCATCAAGAATAGTTTTCGCTTGAGTTAACGTCTCACTTCCACCATCTAGACCAGATAAGGCACGAAGCCCGTCACCAGCAGACGCAGCGATTCCTTGTGAGACAAGGAATTCGGCTAATCCATCCCAATCGCCCTTATCGAGCAAACGCATTGCACTAGCGACCGGCGGTTCACCTTCTCCTTCAGAGGACAGCCCAATGGAGGTCAGTGCATCCCTTAGAACACCGACGTGGCCGATTACTAATTCCCAATCCGCAAGTCCGCATGCATCGAGCATGTCTAATGCAGTAGCGATTACTTCGGCCTCAGCAAGAGGGCCACTTGAACCAATTAGTTCGATTCCATATTGGAAAAATTCACGATATCGACCCTTCTTAGATTCTTCATATCTGAAACATTGGCCAAAGTAAGATAGGCGCAAAGGCTTGGGTGAAGAACGCATTTCCTCGCTAATCATTCTCATTACTGGAGCGGTTAATTCGGGGCGAAGGGTTAGGTCGCGCTCCGACTTGTCTTGGAAAGCATAGAGTTGCTTTACAACACCCGGGCCACTCTTGGCAGTAAAGAGGTCAAGACTTTCAAAAATAGGGGTTTGAACGCGTTTGAAACCATGGGTTCGGGCCTTGGATTCAAGTAGATTCTCGAAGGCAAGCCGACGGTTCATGACTGCCGGGGTAAAGTCCCGAGTTCCGCGTGGTCGTTGCACCATCGCCCCAAAGGGGCGTGCAACCCCTCTTTCATCTCACCGGATACAAAATGGGTTCTTAGAGTGATTTCACCACTCAACATCCCAGTCCAAAAAGTCGTATTGTATGTATTGCATTACTGGATTTGGCTCGGCCTCAGACGCCTCTTCAATTATTGTGGGCTCATCTGCTACAGGCTCAAGTTCAACTTCGGCTTTTTCGTTCATTTGTTCATCATCTAGAACATGGAGATCGGGGGCCTCAGGTACACCTTCAAGTGGATGGGATAGTTTCTCCATTCGTGAAACAAGTTCCCAATCTGGCTCCTCAACCTGAGAGGATGTCTCCTCATCTTCAGGAACTTCTTCGACTGGATTGCTGAGTACAACTGGTGATGCCTCAACTTTTGCTACGGCTTGTATTGGAATATCGATTCCAAGTTTGGTCCACGCATCAGTTGATTCCTCTTCATCGAGTGTGCGCCCCGAAGACTCTTGTTTTGCTTTCTGCTTCATTTCATATTCACGAACAACTTGCTTCTCTGCTTCAACCTGAGCTTCAATTGTGGCCCACATTGCTTTCTCATGGCTCTCTTCCGCTTCACGTTTCATGAGCGCAACTGCTCTCTTTGAAGGTAAATCAAAACGTTTCCAAAACCATCGTACAATTGGAATCAGCACGATTGCAACAGCCAAACCGATGCCAAGATACTCAAAAAGGCTCAATGCCATCTGATAATCCTCAAGAAATTATTTCTGCGTTTTCGGAAAGATGTTCCCAGCCTGTGGGATACTCTCCAACTGCGCATACCAAATCATCTTGACCGCCTGGTAATCCACTTATATCGACATCAGCACCCTCTGGAATATTTCTGAATAATGGCCTTTGTACCAGATATTTGTTGAATATCATAAAACCACCAGCGACAATTCCCCAGAACAACAAGATAATCGAGATACCATGAGGGTTGCCTGGATTCCAAACATCGTGGGTATTCATTATCATATCACCGAAGTATGAGACGATTAGAACTGTGAACAGTATCGGGAATGCGAGATACATGAGGAGGTCCCACCAACGGCCGATCCATACGTCATTATCTCCGGTATTGATGAAATCATCACGGAAGGCAGATACTCCGATATTTAGGTAGCCTTGAAGGCCTGGGCTTGCTTCTCCTGCCTCGACTTGAGCACGCCATTTCGTGTATCCATACTTCCAGATTGTGAATGCAATAAATAAGCCACTGAACATTAATCCATAGCCCCAGATGTGGTCTTGTACCTCTAGGAATTGCGGGAAGGCAGTGCCATCAGGAGCAATGGTAATCCAAAGTATGGCAGAAGGAATTCCAAATATGAAAATCGCAATCGATGTAAACAATACCGACATGTTACGCGTATATCCGTGGTCAACGAAATTACGCACACATAATTCCACTGTTGAAATCATACTGGTTAGAGCAGCGAATGTAAGAGCGAGGAAGAAACCTGCCATCATTACCCATGCGCCAACTCCACCGCCAGGAGCCTGAGCGAAAACCTCTGGTAATGCAAGGAAAGTGATTGCGCTTGAACCACCTGTAACAGTAGCAAGAGGGTCTGCCGATACTGCAAATATTGCTGAAAGAACCGTAAGACCTGCAATGATTGAAATCGAATTATTTGCTAATCCCATTGTGAAAGCATTGAGAGTAGTATCCTCGTCCTTTCGCATGTAAACCGAGTAAGTAATCGCCATTCCCATTCCAGCAGAACATGACCATGCAGATTGTGAAAGGCCGTTAATCCAGATACTTGGCTCACCTAACTGGCTCCAGTTAACGGTGAACATGAAGAGGAATCCATCGAGGCTTCCATCTGCGAGGTCCATCCAAAGAGAAAGCCCAAGCGACATGAATAGAAGAACGAAAAGGCTGCACATCAAGATGACATTGACCTTCTCAATTGCTTTTGCACCCTTCCATATTGCGAAGAGAGTTATTGCAACCACGAGAAATTGATAGAATATTACTTGGCCACTTGATTGTAGGAATTCGTTCCAAACTAATTGCGTGTCTACATTTTTGCCAACTAGATCATTGGTGACTCCAAGTTGGAAATACTTCAGGCACCATCCTGCTACAACTGCGTAATAGAATCCAATAGCTGTTGAAATCCATGCAGTCCAAAGCCCCATCCATGCGAATCTCTTTCCTGCAAAGATACGGAAAGTTCCGATTGTTCCAGTCCTGCTTCTCTTACCGAGAGCGAATTCTGCAATTACTAATGGAATCGACCATACAAAGAGGAAAAATAGCCAAGGAATGAGGAAAGTACCTCCTTCATTAGCGCCAACCATTCGTGGGAAACGCCAAATGTTTCCAGTACCGATTGCAGCACCGATTGAGGCGAAGATGAGGCCCATCCTGCCACTGAATTGGTCTGATTGACTCATGCAGAGCCCTCCTCCTCTAACTCTGCAATGAGGATGGCTGCTACATCCTCCTTATCTTCAATCATCATGCGAAGGCATACCGCTAGTCCTCCCCAAACAAAGAAGGCCACTGTAGTGAATAGGAATAGAGAGCCGAATAGGCTTCCAAATGCAGCGCGATATTGCAGATCCAAAGTAAGGTAACCACCCCACTGTGGATACTCAATCATGTTAGAACCATCAAGTGTAGACATCATTACTTTGTAATGCAGTTGTCCGGTTACGGTATCATCTATTGGAATCCATGAACGCAATACTCTACCGGATTCATTATCGATGAGAGTACAATTTGTATCTGTCTCTTCGAATCCGCTATGACTCCATGCAGTAGTGGACCATTCCTTTGGTCCATAATCTGATTGAGTACGGGTCGGTTTTACCGTCCTATACATCACGTGGGTGTCATGGTGATTGAGAGATACTGGGAAATTAGACCCAATACAAATATCGATTGGAATATCTCCAGATTCTGGAATTATTATTTGGTCTGGAGTTTGCAAGATGTGGTTTCGAGCCATCTGGAATTCTGCACGCTCTCGAGGATTATCTGCAATCTCAATCATGTAGAATGGTACACCAGCATTGAGAGAAGCGATGTGGTCGATATCATCTGGATGCTGGTGGAACGCAGTTCCGATTTCCATAGTATAACAATAGGAGCCATGAACTCCGTAATGCCAATCGCAGAAGTCACCAGTAGTTGGATACAGAGATGAAGACTGCATGTTCTCGTAAGTTGTAAGTTGAGCCATCCAATCGCCGTGGTACTTGAGTTGCTCTTGGTCAGGATTGTCACAGTTCTGACAGTGGCCCCATGGATAGAGTACCAAATCAGAGAAGGAATGCCAGGTAAGGGTTGCCTTGAATTCTGATGCACCGTCTGAATTGTCATCATTCATCTCGGTCATATCTTGGATAAACTTGGTTTCTGGCTCAGAATTTCCGCCCAACCAATCCTCATCGGTTAAGCCGTCAGCATCGTCATCCTTTCCATCGACGTGGTCCTCATTCAACTTGAAGTCGCCATCTTGGTCAACTGTGTCGACCGGCCCGTTGTAAACATCATTGTTAGCTCCGGCTTCACCAGCATAACACATACCCGGGAATAGAGGCCCAGTAGCGCCTAGCGGTGCACCCCATTCAAATTGATAATTACGATTCAAGTCAACTCCATCGCAACTTGGATCGACTTGCTCATCGACATCTGGAAGTGGGGTTACACCAGTGACGGTATTGTCACGTAGGTTCTTTCTCCAGCCTCCTGTTGGATTGGTCTCCCATGCATTTGGTCCACTGTAAACCTCTCTATCGTAGCGGTTACCATCGACATTGAGCATTGGAATAAGGTAGATTTCTCGGTTGTTCACCATATCGGTAATCCATTGTTCTGAATAGTCTTCATCAACCCCGAGATCACCTGGGCCACAGGCGAGTCCGTCGCCGTTTGAATCCTGGTCGCTTGCATTACCGAGAGCATGGCAATCTCCATCATTGTCGATTCCATCCCATGGGTCTTCGTCTACGAGTCCATCGCCATCATTATCGTATCCGATATTATTGTAGGAGAAGGCAAGAATCTCAAGGAAAAACATCGGGACCTCATAACTCATCCATTCTCGCGCATGGTGGTTCCCAACGAGCATTATGTCATCACGGTCTTCGTAATTTCCATGGTCGCCATTGAATGCATTATGTCCTCCGCCTTGGACATCACCAGTAATTTTGACCCATGGGGATGGGTGACCGTAGTACCAGCCCTCGTATGTGTCGGCAGTAGTTTCCTCTCCTCGAGCATTTACACCACCATTCAATCCTTCATGGAACTCGATAATATCTGGATTCTGTTCTGCTAATTGCTGCATGCGTTCCTTCATCGAAAAGTAATCGTGATATTCCTTGAATTGTATCTGTTCATCGCCACCCCAAGGGTAGACCCAATCGGCATAGTCCTCTGACCAGATATCATAGGGAGTCAAACCTGTAGGTTCTTCTTGAACTACTACGGCGCTTGCCATAGGTGCTACAAGAGAGAGCAGGAACGGCAAGAGGAGAATGGAAAGAACGCCCCACGATGTGTTACCCTGCATGACGACCAACTAGCCCAAACCGCATCGGTACTTGAAGACGCCGCGCCTAAAGTCAAGCCCCCATAGGGGGCTAAAAGCACCTTTTGCAAGGGAAAACAACATCCCCCTCGGAGGACCACCCCCCGAATATGAAGCAATTTATTGAGTATATTCCGAATCACGAAAACATGTTCCTTGGATTCAGTGTTGGAACAGCTGTCACACTAATTTGGATGATTGTTGTTGTATTGATTATCCGTTCAATCGTCGGAGTGATTTTGCCAAAAATATTCAGTACGATTTCATCGACTAGTGATGGAGCATTGAAGGCTCTTTCAGGTTCAGGAAACGCACTTGGAACTGCCGCTGGTGCTGCTCTATTGTATTTCCAACTAGGAGACCTCGATCATGAATTGGTGATAATGCCAGAATTTATTGAATCATTTCTCCCTGGTCTCGTACAATTTGTGATGGTCATTTCATTGGTCATGTGTGCTTTCAGAGCAGTTGGAATCGTCCATGCTGTAGTAATGTGGACTGATGATGATGGAGTACTCGACGGGAGTCAGAAAACTGTTGTTTCCGCGGCAGAAAGTATGTTGAAATTCTTGACCATTATTTTCGGAGCGGTATTCATCGCTGATTCTCTCGGTTTCGACCTTGCTACTCTAGTAGCAGGACTCGGCATTACTGGCCTTGCACTTGCTTTAGCTGCACAAGATACAATCTCCAACATTTTTGGAGCAACAACCGTGCTACTAGACCGCCCATTCAAAGTCGGTGATTGGGTAATGATTGGCTCGGTAGAAGGCGAAGTAATGGAAATTGGATTGAGGACTACATTGATTCGTACCAGTCTCGACACTGTTATCACAATGCCAAATGCCAATCTAACAAATACCCCGGTTGAGAATTGGGGTAAGCGAAGATTCCGCCGTTGGCAACCAATTTTCAAACTCGATATCAATTCTAATCCTGATTCGGTAGAATCCTTCTGTCAAGGTGTTGCAACGATGATTGAAAAGAATGAAAAGACGATGAAAGAAGATAGTTCATTCGCTAGAGTCTCATCACTAGGACCCACCGCAATAGACATTGGTTGCAATGTTTACTGGGATATTACCAGTGGTAAAGAAGAGCGTGAAGAGCGCGATAGTTTCCTTCTCGGGGTAATGAGTTTAGCAAAGAAGAACAAGATTTCGTTCTACGACTTGAGGACGCTTCAAAACTCTTGACGCCAGTCTGGTTCAACCAAATCGTGAACGATTTTGGATGCCATTGCTATTCCAACGAATATCAATAACGGGGTATTCGCAGAAGAAATTTCGCCGATTCTCTCTAACATAACCCCAACTACCCCGCATGCAAGAGAAAAAGGGATGCCCATTCTAACGAGACGCATTGTTCCAAGTTTTGCTTGTAACCTATCGACCTTTGACAAATATGCATCAATGACTGAACTATCTTCAGCGAATGCAAAAGATTCAGCCTTTGCCATCAGCATCACATCATAGCGCATATGGGCGATTCCGCCAGTTGATGTTCGCATCACATTTCTATTGGAATATCTTGGCCCTATTGTTCGACTCCATCCCTCAAGAGATAGACCTACAGCGCCCCTTAATGCTGGCAATTGAGCATCATCAAGGAGAAGACTTTCAGACAATGGAATGGGTAATGGACGCATTGTTGCCCCGAGATGGATCCTCGGGACACCAACTGTTCCGTTATTGTGAGCTGCACGCCACAATGTGTTAGTCTTCAAACGGTCTTCTACAATTTTGAGTCTCGCATTCCAACCCTTCTGGTTATTTGGAGTACTAAATCCAGAATCGATTAGTGAAGAGTGTAATTCGCCAACCCTCTCTCCGGTTTTTTCTAAAGCATCATTCTTTGAATAAATCAGAACTCTATCTTCAGGGTCTGATATTCCAGCAATAGGCAAATCGAGATAATCTTTAACGGCATCATTCAATTTATTATTTCTGACGAGCCTAGAGCAATGATTACCGGTTGGTATTGGAATAACCAAAGCTATGTGCGTACCGATATCAATCCACATTCCATGGTGATCTTCACTGAGCAGGGTCACACTCTCGACTTCAGGCCAATCGCCCCAAGTCGATTCTTTTGAGTTCCACCAAGAGGCTTCGTGGATTCCATCGTCAAGCCAAAGAAGAGTTGTACCCCAAGAGGTAATAATCTCAGATTCATCGTGATTCTGCACGATACCTCTCGGCCACCACGGGCGGTCCTCCATGAAGTAGGCCAGAGGTTGGTGGGGATTAACTCAAACGGTTGAAGCGAGTAGGAAGAGGGAGGGCGGAGCGTATGGGCATCAGTGAGCGTATGGGAGATGTCCTCGGTCAAGCGGTCGAGTCCAAACTTCTACGCGAAGTGAAAGAACACCCAACAAATGTGAACCACCTGGCCATTATTATGGATGGTAATCGCCGTTTCGCTTGGTCAAAGGCGCTTGAGACTGGTCTTGGACATCGGATGGGAAAGCAAAAACTCGAACAAGTGCTTGACTGGGTTCTTGAACTTGAAATTCCATTTCTAACCGTATATGCCCTATCAACTGATAATCTTACAAGAGAAACTACTGAATTAGAAGGGTTGTTCAAACTCTATCGCGAAGGTCTCAAAGATATTGCAGATGACCCTCGAATCCATGATAACAAAGTGAAGGTTCAAATTATTGGGAGGCGGGAATTACTTCCTGATGATGTAAATATGGCAATCGATTATGCTGAATCTAAAACTGCAGAATATGGTGATTATACCTTCACGATTTGTCTTGCTTATGGTAGCCGAGAAGAAATGCTTGATGCGATAAAAAGTATTGCAGTGGACCATTGTGCTGGAGAATTAGAACTCGATAGTATTGATGAGAATGAGGTTAGTCGCAGACTTTACACTGCAGATATGCCCGATCCTGACCTTGTAATTCGAACTTCAGGTGAAGAGAGAATCTCAAATTTCCTTCTCTGGCAAATGGCATATTCAGAATTGTACTTCACAGATGTATTCTGGCCTTCATTCTCGAAGAAGGAACTTCTCAAAGCAATTCAAACATATCAAGCACGCAAGCGTAGATTCGGTGAGTAATATGCCAGCTTGCGACGATTGCGGTCAATGGCCACAACCCGCCCTTGCAGTAGATGCAGTTGTCATCAACGATGGAGAAATACTTCTCATTACACGAGGAAGAGAACCGTGGAAAGGCATGTTAGCATTACCAGGAGGATTCGTTAACAAAGGCGAGGACCCTGAAATTGCAGTATTGCGTGAACTCAAAGAAGAGACGGGGTTAGATGGAGAGGTAGCCCGCTTACTGTGCGTACGTGGTGACCCTAAAAGAGACCCTAGAGGGCATGTCGTTTCTATTGCATATCTTGTGAAAGCTACTGGGAATCCACAAGGTGGTGATGATGCAGTTGAAGCAAACTGGTATGACTTGAATTCCATTACAAAATTGGCAGGTGACCATGTTTCAATGGTCAATATTGTTGGCAATAAGTAGATTAAGTGTGGAGGTTAGGGACTGACATGCAACCTATGCCAGGACAGCAACCGCAGCAAATGTACGGCCAGCCACAAGCGGCCCCAATGGGACAGACAGTAATAATTCAGCAACCAACTGGAAACGGAATGGCCGTTACTGGTGGAGTAATGGGGATACTAACATGGGTATTCTTCCTACTTGGCCTAGTTATTGGATTCACAATGTGCTTAACACCGATTACTATGCTTTTGGGAATTATCTTCAGCCACATTGGCCTATCCGGATCAAAGAGATCTGGAGTTGGCGGCGGTTGGGCAGTAACAGGACTCATCCTAAACTACCTATATTTAATCGCTATAATCGCTCTGTTCGTCTTATTCGGAGCAGCAATTGCTTCAATGGGCGCTTGATTTAGCCAATTATTCTGATGAGTTGCTCCCTTACAGGGGGCCATTCAGGTAAATCTAAGGCATCTGTAAGGTGGATGCCTGCAAGCCATGATGCATGGATATCATCATCACATTGTGATGCAATGAAAAGTGGATAACCATCTGCTACCAAACGATTGAGGAAACCACGTTTGGCACGGCTCACCAATAATGTTGGAACTCCAAGCAATACCGCTTCACTTGCCAGAGTTACACTTTGTGTAATGACACCATCCATCGATGCAACTCGGCTATCCAATAACCAGGGGTCGCCTTCTACCTCATTCTCATCGGCATTCGTAACTTCGATTCCATTCAACCATTCTTCTGGAATCTTCAATAATTCATCTTCATCATGGATTCCATTACCGACGAGTTTTCGGACTAGAACTCTTGGAGGATTGCTTACTTCTTTCGGCCTTAATTGAGGTCGCAAATGCACATGTCCATGCAAGCCATCAATGCGATGGAAAGTTGCTTTCTTTGCCATTAATGGCCCAGATAACTTCTCATCAAAATGTGTAGGAATAATGATGTCTGTAGCCCTAGCCAATCGATGTGCTAGATGATTTACCTCGGTATCGGTGATGTATATTCTGCGAGCCTTTCGTGGAGCGGCACGCAACTCAAGAGGGGCACCTACAGAAATGACCTTGTCAACTCCTCGTAGTGCCTTATTTGCAATCCTTGTCCGCTTCCACGCCTTTCGCCACTTTCCCTTGCCGATAGGACGAGGAACCCACACTGTTCTACGACGAGGTAGATGGCCATCTGAATGCTCTATCATCGCCCGAACCTCATCTCGTTCGGTAGCAATGATGACATCGTTTGCGTGCGATAGTTCACGCATAAGGGGCGCAAATAGCCGCGCATGGGCGGGATGATCTATCACCCACCCAGTCGCCATACCGCACCCAGCCCGCGAGGCCTATTTTGATGTGCCACCACCTCTTCGACCTCAATATGGGGAAGCAAGTAATCACAATCCCGGGGACAAAATTGTACGGACCATACTCTCCCGGAGTCAAGGCAAACGGTATGATTTGGCTCTCTGGACAGATTGCACCAGAAGCCGGAGAGGATACTGCAAGCCAAACTACAGGGGCGTTAGCAAAAATTGACGCCTTGCTAGAAGCAGCAGGTACCACAAAGGATGCTGTGTGCTTTGTTCAAGTCCTGCTGGTCGATATCGAAGATTTCGCTGACATGAATGAAATCTATGCTAATTGGCTCGGCGACATGGAAGTCAAACCCGCTCGTGCAGCCTTTGAAGCAGGTAAGCTCCCTGGTGGAGCAAGAATAGAAATCGTAGCCCAAGCGATAGATACCAAGTGTTGTGAGTGATTCTCATGCCTGGCTCCCCATATCTGGCGGAGCCACCTGAAGGACTGTGGACGTGGCCCCGACTTCTCAAATTCAGCATACCCACAATTGGTGCAATTAGCATAGTTGCATGGTGGCAAGAATTACTCATGGAATGGGGTATTGTTTTGATTCTATCATTTGGTGCAGCCCTCATCCTGAGGAGATGATGTTCATACGAGGGGACTGACACGGCCATCCCATGGAGTGGCCGACTCACTGCTTCAAGGCCTACGATATTCGTGGGCTTTCGGGGGATGAATTAACCGAGGACTTTGCCCTTCGCTTAGGCCGTGCTATGGCGACATATCTCGGTTGTAAGCGCTTCGCAGTCGGCCGAGATATTCGTGATTCAAGCCCTGGTCTAACATCCAACCTCATCGCAGGGCTTGTTGCCGGCGGAGTAGAGGTTCTAGATCTTGGAATAGTCTCTACAGGATGCCTATACCACGCTTGTTGGACTTTACCTGTTGATGGAGGAGTAATGGTTACAGCCTCGCATTTGCCAATGCCGACCCACAATGGATTCAAGATGTGTCGAGGCACATTACCACTCGCGGGAGAGGAGATTCAAGAATTGAAAGAAGTCTTCCTTGCAGGTGAATTCATCGAAGGAGAAGGCGGGGTCATAGACCACCCTCATGAGGACACATACCTCGAAGCAATCATCGCTTCAGCAGGAATGCCTGCAAGGCCTGTTAAGGTTGCAGTGGACTGTGGAAACGCAGTGCCCGGGCCCGCTATGTCTCGATTGCTGGACATGATGGGAGTAGAACACATCGACCTCTATTGCGACTGGGATTCTACTGAACCAAACCATGGAGCAGACCCAACAAGAGAATACAACATGGTAGACCTCGGAACAGCCGTACTCGAACATGGTTGTGAATTCGGACTTGGCGTCGATGGTGATGGTGACCGCTTAGGAGCGGTTGATGAAAATGGAAAATTCGTATATCCTGATAGATTGATTTCGCTAATTGCTGACGATGTTGTAGGCAAAGAAGAAGGAAAAGACTTGCTAATTTACGATGTGAAATGCTCGATGAATGTCGAGAAGAGCATATTGGCTGCTGGTGGCAGACCGATGATGGCAAAGACCGGTCATTCATTCATGAAGCGAGTCCTTGCCCAACACCCAGATGCTTTGATGGCAGCTGAGATGAGTGGACATATCTTCATGGCGGACCGAGGTTGGTACGGATTTGACTGCTCGCTTTACAATGCAGCGCGTATCATCGAATTATGGTCGAGACGTGAAGATTCATTTGCGGCGAATTTAGACCGCCTTGCTCCAAATCTCCCTACTACTGGTGAGGTGAAGGTACCATGTGCTGAGGAAGACAAGTTGTCAACTGTCGCAGCGATTACATCTGCATTTGAGGACCACCAATGTTCGACAATCGATGGTGTAAGGGTCCGTTTCGAAAAGGAGGGTCAACAAGTCGGATGGTACCTCGCTCGCAAATCCAACACCGAGGCAATCCTTGTGATGAGAGTAGAAGCGGTTGACCAAGGTACGCTCGATGCGATTGTAGAGATGATAGATGAAAGGGTTTCACCCCTCATCGACATTAGCAAGTTGCTTGCTTGATCACTCTACTGGAGTGATTGTGTACTCAAGGCTAACGAGTTCGATGATGTACTCAACTTCCTCGCCTTCATCTGTAACAGTACAGCCTGGCCTTTGAGCATCATTGACAACAACTGAGATGTCTAAGGCGTATACCCCAAAGCCAGTATCTCCTCCTTCAAGCATAGAAGAAATTTCATTCTCACTCAGACCTGAAACGTTTGAACCTACAATACTCGAGTTATGCCATTCTGCAACAACCTCTGTAATACCAGTTCCAGTTGCAGAACCAGTAAATTCTTCCTTCATAACCATGCCAGTGACGTCATCATCCTGATTTGGTAATGGTGGAACATTACATGTAAGTCCTTGATGGCTTTCATCGTCGGTATTGGTCATTGTAACACGAACTGCAACAATATTGAGACCATCGACATCACCAGCATCGGAATTTGCTGAGATACTAACTGTGGTACCGTCTTCGACATAGATAATGTCGTCACCGATTGCATGGTAGGAATATGTTCCATCAACACTGTAGTTTCCAACTGCCCCACTTGAGCCTCCAAGTGTTCCAACATCCTTCAAGGAAGATGCCATGTTGAAATATACTGGGAAGGCGATTAAGAAAAATGCTATACAAACTGCTTTAATTTGTGTATCGCGGTCTTCTTGTAAATCGTCGAGTAATGACATTTCTGGCCCTCCTTCATGTAACCGGTGTCGCTCGTCATACCCAAGGCTTACGGTTCCGTGGACCCGGGCCATTCTTTCAATCCAAGCTTGGCAAACGCTCTTTTTGAACGCCTCCAAACGGGCAACAGGAAGCCGATTTTACTTTTTTCTCCAAAAGTCCATTTCCACGGACAGCGCGGTAATGATAGAGCCCATTCGCGAATCAGTTCTTTCGCCTCCTCATTACCGTCTCCGCCGGGGATTATCCATGAAGAAACGTTGATTGCTCCAGCTGAGCCCTTTGTCTCAGCCCATGAGTGCATTTCTAAGCCCTGAAGTGGGCCATCAAGCAGTTCAATTCCCAATGTCCGAGTATTCTGTGCCATTGGCATGATAATCGCAAATCTATCAACGAGGCGACTTCCTTCGTGCCGACTCATCTCCCAGCCATTATTTGCCGCGATTTCTCTGAAGGCCTTGACATTGACCGGAGGTGTGGTTGAAACCTCTAGGTTGAACTCACGGCGCTTGAGCATCAAATGGGGCGAGCCAGCGCTTGTGCATCAATGAATCGAAAGAAAAGGGGTTGCCATCCTCAGACGATGGCTGGTAAGACCATGAGAATCCCCCGCCCGAAGGCGGGGGTCTCATGGATGGTCCAATCTCGGTCTGAACCCGGATCCTCAGCCCATTATTGGGCGAGGTATACCTCGGACTGTGAACCGTTCATGGTCAGTCGTGACTGGACCCTGCTCACACTGATGCCCTATCGGGCCAGTGTGTATCTTGGTCGTCAAACAACCGAACTCTGACTTCAGCCAAAGAGAGATCCAAGTCCCTCAAAGCCGCCTGCTTCTTCCTCTTCCTCTTCAGCTTCTTCAGCAGCGGGTGCCTCGGATGCAGAAGCGGCAGCGGCAGCAGGTGCTGCAGCAGCGGGGGCAGCAACAGCGGTAGCCATTGCTTCAGCTATGTCAACACCGCTTAGTGAGGCTACTAGAGCCTTCACACGGGCAGAGTCAGCCTTTACACCAGCAGCCTTTAGGACTGCAGTGACAGCTTTGTCGTCGATCTCAGTTTCGGCAGAATGCAAAAGCATTGCAGCGTATACGTACTCCATATTTTTTCACCTCAAAATTTCAAATTAACCGAATAAGGACCCAAGGCCGTCGAAACTGCCTTCTTCCTCTTCTTCCTCTTCTTCCTCCTCGGCCTCGGCTGGGGCCTCGTCGGTGCTCGATGCTTCAACAGTTGCAGATTCTGCAGCGGAAGCGGCTGCACCCAAGAGTTGGGTGAGCTCTTCATCGAGAGCGTCACCAGACAAAGACCCTGCAACGCCCATGGCGCCACGGTGTGCTTGTCCGATGAAGTGCGGCAGAGTGTCGGGTGTGACAATTGCCGCCTCCAATGCCAATGCCAGAGCTTCGCCGCTGGCCTTGGACAGGAGTGTTGGTATGGTCTCGCTGGTGAACCAGCGGATATTGCATGCAAGGTTGAAAGAACCTGCAGCATAACTGATGAGGTCGGTTTCGAACTTCTTGTAATCGATATCGAGTGTCTTTGGCTCAAATCTGACGCCATCCTCTAGGGTGCCGCACAAACGTAGACCAGTAACGATTGGATTGATTCCAATCTTAGAGAGCATCAATCCCATATCGCCTTCAAAGACTTCGCCCTCTTTGAGAACGGTAGTCTCTTTCTGAATCCGGACGGAACCGCCCATGATCTTAGCTGGAATTCCTACGGAGTTCAATTCTCCAACAATTGGACCAGGGGCCATACCGGTGTCCATCTTCTCAACGACAATGTCGTGTGGTGCAATGTCACCAGGCTTTGCAGCACGTCCGGCCTCAGTCTTCTGTAATTCAGAGAATACTTGGAAGGAATCCAAATCTGATTGAACCAATGCGGGCTGAACTGCACCGTCATATAGAGCCTCAAGGTCAGCGAAATCTCGACCATTTGCTTCCCATGCCAATTTCATCAGGCGCTTCTTTGCGACTAATATGCTCATCTTGTCATAAAGACCACTGCGCATTCCAATCATTGCGCCTGCTGGAACACCGTGAATATCGATGACAGCGATGGTCCCGCCACTCTCTAGCATTGAAGAGAGGGTGGACACTGTGTCCTTCTTCCAGGATGCTACCTTAGGAATCAATTAATCACCTCAATTCTGGTTGCTGGACCCATTGTGGTCTTAACGTAAAGTGAACGAATGTTTCCAATTCCACGCTCTAACTTGGAAGTGACACGATTGTACACTTCCATAGCGTTCTTCAATAATTCTTCATGAGATTGGGAAAGTGTTCCGAATGAAGCCTGGAAGGTGACCTTGTCACGTGACTTCACAACGGTAGTTGATTGAAGTCCAGATGCGATGACTGCTGGGTCAACAACTGGTGGTACAGGACGAGGCATCTTTCCACGAGGACCGAGGATGACACCGAGGTAACGTCCAATAAGTCCCATGTGTGGTACTTCAGCGAGGAAGAAATCATAGGAATTTGCCAATTTCTTTGCTTGACCCTTGGATTTGCCCAACTCTTCAATCTCTGATGGATCGATGACGTGTATTCCTGCTTTCTTTGCCTTTTTTGCAGCATCGGAACCAGCGAACATTGCGACCTTGATACTGCGGCCACGGCCAGAAGGAAGACGAATCTCCTCCTGAATACGGTTGTTTGGGTTCTTGAGGTCGACATCCTTGATTGTGAACGAGATGTCCATAGATTCGACAAACTTGCGCTCTGGCGCACCTTCGATGGCGCTCCTGATTGCTTCTGAGATTTTTTCTTCCATTTTTTCCACCCCTTCGGTCGGCGGAGGCCAAGGCCCCCTCCCGCGGTCCGTGAATCAGTTCAAGCAAAACGTGTGTCCCATTCTCCTTTCTCGATTGTAGTCAGTGCATCCTTAGCCCAGAGTCCATCGATTTTCACACGCATTGCGACACAAGTGCCGATGACCTCACGGGTCTGCGCCTTCAGATCGTTTCCGGTCAAGTGGCCTTCTTTCGCCTTCTGGCGAGCGACGTCCATTGCCTTCTCGAGACTCAAGTCCTCGGTTGCGGCATCCAACGAACCATTGCACTTCTTGACACCTAGAGCCTTCTTGATGAGCTCGCTGGTCCAGGGCTTTGGCATGATTGAACACCTCTGACGCTCACGGACGTGAGCAAGTCGCCGACTAAACCCCCCTATTTAATCGCGCCGTGTGGCAACAATGGGGTAATCAGGGCACCTCTCTGTATCACTCGACGCGCTCGATGACTCGAACGTGATCTCCACGCATCTTCAAGGTCATTGGAATAGGCTGTTCGTACAGCTCCATGCTGACCTCTTCTTTGGTTTCTGCAACGCTGGTAACGCGTGCTTTCTCACCCTTGAATGCACCAGTGACGATTTCGACAATACAACCAACCTCGATTCCGCTGGTAACAGCCTTTGGCTCGAGATATGGTAGAATGTCTTTGAGAGGTGCTTCACCTGGAAGAACGGTCTTTGCGTTCTTCAGTGGAGTCTGGTTTAGTCCACGGCGTGCTTTCGGGTCACGGCCACCGGAGCGACCGATCAACTTCTCAACGTGGTGGAGAGCACTTGACTCAACCATCACATATCCACGCATGCCCGTTGGGTGGAGGATTCCAAAGATTTCATCTTGAATGGATGAAAGTGAACCACTACCCATTAGGCGAGCTTGCATTTCATCAGCGACACGCTTCTCAGAACCGATTGCGGTTTTGACGATGAAAAGGTAAGCGGAAACGGAACCGTACATTTCACGTACGATTTTCTCACTACCTTCTTGTTCGAGGTCTGCGAAAACGCAGTTGTGATTCTGAATGTCTCCGGGGTCTACCCAAACGCTCTCGATATAGCGACCGGAAGGTGTGACTTCCTTAGAGGAAGATACAACGAGAATGGGTCGGATATCCTGCATTACATTGCTAGAACTGATAACACCGAGTGCCGGTCCAGATCGAACATAGGTCAAATCCTCTGTAGGAATACCTGTGCACTCTGCGACACGAGCGATTATTTCCTCTGGTTCTTCGCCAATACCGTATACTCCATCCCAAAGGGCTGGAGAATCTGCATCGGACTTTGAGCGGCGCAAAAGGAGAAGTTCTTCCTCGTGTCTAACAAATGCGATAAATGCGTCTGCCATCTAAACCACCTCAAATACCGAATACGTCGTGTATTAACCAAGGGATGAATGTGTCCATAAGGACTAGAATCACAAATCCGATGAAGCCTAAAACGAAAAGGCCAATTCCACAAATAATACTGGTCTGCTTAAACTCTTGAGGAGTTGGTTTGCGGGCCATGCGTAGAATACGAGCCCAAGAACCGCGAGAAATCTTGCGGAACTGAGCCTCAATGGCATCTTGCTTAGCCTGTACCTTATCCTCAAAAGAGTTGGTCTGATCATTGTCATCCGACATGGTTTCACCTCAGGGGATTCAAGGCGACTTATGACCCTCATTTAACCCAACCGGCGCGACCGTAGGCCCTCACCCGACTGGTTCAAAGCACTCCTGTGCCTCGATGACTCCATGGC
Source organism: Candidatus Poseidoniaceae archaeon (assembly GCA_030747785.1). GTDB lineage: Archaea > Thermoplasmatota > Poseidoniia > Poseidoniales > Poseidoniaceae > MGIIa-K1. Next base: position 18,660 of record JASLKC010000004.1, read on the forward strand.
GGAGCGTGACCCATATCAGGTTCTCGGTGTGTCACGAGGGGCTAGTGATGCCGAGATTAAGAAGGCGTTTCGCAAACTTGCTCGCCAATTTCACCCTGACAGAAATGATGGGTCTCCACAAGCAGAAGCGCGTTTCAAGGAAGTACAAGCCGCATACGATTCTATTGGCACAGCCGAAGCCCGACGCACCCACGAACAATCTCAGATGTTTGGCGGCGGCGGGAATCCCTTCGGCGGCGGCGGAATGGAGGACATCATATCGCAAATGTTCGGTGGCGGCATGGGTGGAATGGGCGGTATGCCAAGAGGCGGGGCCCAAAGGCCTCGTCCACCTACTGAGCGCGGCCAAAATGCCACAGCATGGCTCGACCTTACACAGGAAGAAGCGAAGGCTGGTGGATCTTTTAACATCAAATTCAAACAATTAATTCCAGGTAGTCACGGAAGTATCGACCAGAAGAGCAAGATGATTCGTCTCAATGTCAAGTCCGGTACTCGACATGGTAAGGAAATGCGAGTTAAGGACCAAGGTCACGGCCATCCCCAAGGGGTAAATGGAGACCTAATTGTCACAATTAGAGTCGACCCTGGAGAAGGATGCCGATGGGATGGTGACCGCATTGTCAAAGAAGTTGAAGTGACATATTCTGTATTGATGCTTGGAGGTAAGGTAACCGTAACCCTTCCCAATGGAGTAAAGGGGAAAATCTCAATTCCTCCTCTCTCACAAGTTGGAGACCGTCAACGAGTGAAAGACATCGACATTGAATTCATTCTTTCTGAAAAGGAAGAGCTCACCGAATTCCAGAAGGATGCTCTAGAGGCCCTGAAGGATGTGGGTCTGTGAAGAAGCGCAAGGGTCGTGAAGCACCACCTGAGGAGCGACTATACCGGCGTATCCTTGGACATGGGCTCGAGGGTGAACTCTCTCTCGACCTTGTGTGTGACACTATCAGGGCGAGAGAACCCAATCTCAAACAGAATGAGAAGCAGTTACACAGCCAAATTCAGGAGACTATCATTCATGCTTGCCGCAAAGGCGAGTTATTCATCGGTAAGTCAGAAGCATTCTCACTTAGAACAAAGGAGGCCAAGGAGGCCATAGAGGCTTCAGTCAGAAAATTCAGAGAAGGAGCACATGAAGGCGCTATGCTCGCCCTTCTGAAAGGCGAGCCGATACCAGATGATTTCTCCTTGCTACCAAATGAAGTTCTACGCACATACCTTGGTTTCAACTTGGTCAAACAACTCGAAAAGAATGCGCAAAAGAAGAGTGGTCTGAGATTCCCTGACCCGATGATTGCAATGGCATGGTTGATGCGCGACCATTTTACTCCTGAGCAAATGCTCGATGCGCGCCTCGATTTCCGTCGTAGGCAGAACGACAATCCATTCCCAAGAGAATACCGTGAGGACTTGATCAAACATGCTGAAACTCTGCCAGCCCCCTCGATGGCTGAAGATAGGGTAGACCTACGACATATCCCATTCGTCACTATCGATCCACCTGATGCCAAGGACTTCGATGATGCGGTCTGCCTCATTGATGACACCCTATGGGTTGCTATTGCCGATGTTGCTCACTATGTCAGACCTGATACCGCTCTGGACCTTCACGCACGCCATAGAGCAACCAGCGTGTATCTTCCTCACTGTGTCCTACCTATGCTCCCACCAAGGCTTGCTGATGACCTGTGTTCGCTTCGAGATGATGCTGACCGCTTCGCCATGGTAGTAGAGATGCGAATTGAAGGTGCCGAGGTAGTGGAGACAAAAGCACATCAGGCCCTCATCAGAGTGAAGCAGAACCTCTCGTATGACGAGGTTCTCGATAAGGAGTTATTTCCCGAAATGATGGAACTCTCGAAGCAGATGAAAAAGCGCCGAATTGGCCTAGACATTGCTGGAGCCGAAATACGCCCGCGTATCAGGGAGGATGGAATCTCCCTCGATGTCAAATGGCCGAGTGATGCTACCGAGATGATTGAAGCCTTCATGGTCGCAACCAATGAAGCGATTGGACATCTGCTCGGTGATGCTGGAGCCGCCGTACCTTGGCGCTGCCACTCACCACCAGATTCCCCGGAGGTTGATTCCCTCAATGCGCGCTTAGATGCTCTAGGAGTCGATATCGAACTACCCATGCCTTCGCACAGAACCAGTGGACAAAGTGAGGAAAGTGAAACTCTCGACCTCCTCTCTGCATGGGCCGGTCTCAATGTCGAGACCGAGCAGGAGGAAGATACTGATGACTTCATGTCCAGTGTCATCGATTCCGAAGCTCGTGGAGAGATGCTTCAAGCCCTGAGAGATGCTCAATCTGTAGCATCCAAATTATCTGATTCGAAGAGGAGAGTCGTAGACCAGGGCTTGTTCCAACTGATGCAACGCGCTATTTACAGCGAGGAAAACCTCGGCCACTTCGGTCTCGATCTCGACGCATATGCTCACTTCACCTCACCGATTAGGCGCTATCCCGACCTAATCGCTCATCGCCAACTCAAGGCGATGTTAGCCGGTAAGGACTGGCCACATAACGAGGAAGAAGTCGCAGAGATGTCTGCACATTGTTCTGAGCGAGGCATGCAAGCCAAGCGGCTCGAATGGGAACTGGTCTCAAGCGTCTGCAATATGCACCTAATGAACAGCGAGGAAAGTGCAACATGGAATGCAAGAATCGTTGGACTCAAGGTACCATGGATATTCCTAGACCTCGAAGATGATGGCTCCTTCCAAGGACGAATGCACTTACGTCAACTCGGTGGTAGGGAACGTTTGCAAATCGACGAACACGGGCTGACTGTTCTCAATGAAAGCGGCGAAGTATTACTCAATCTCGGTCAGAAATTCGAATGCCGACTCAGAGGACTCGATATCTGGTCAGGAAGTCTTGACCTCGCCCCTGTATAATTTGAGTGCGAGAGGCAAGTAACGAACCTACTCAAACTTCAGATATTGAAGATGGAAATTTGATACCAGGTTTCACATTGTTGCCAACACTTGTAGCATCGGTTTTCGCTGTATTTATCGTTAGTCGAAATGAAAAGCAACGATAGATTGTTTCAACCAATAACGGCTCAGCCCCGGCCTGATACCTACCTAATACTGGAAGATGGAATTATATGCATTCGTATGACAAAACAAATGCCAAAGTAAAGTCAACTTCTCCATTGTAAGAATTCGAGTCACCATCATCAATACCTGACCATGATATGAATTTAGCTAATACCATCTCGTCTTCAATAATTTCACCATAATAAGTACATTCTTCTTCCAATCCCCATGATGGTTCAATTGAAGGATTTGCTATGCTACCTTGCCATTTCAAGCAGCCTGTCGCGTACTGATTATTAGGACTAATGTCGTATGACCGATCACTGGAAACATATTCCGCACATGCACCGAATGTAACTTCTTCAACAAATGGATCCACATAATATAACGCACACAATTCTTCCAAGTAATATGTTCGAGGAGTATCATAATACTCTAAGGCATCACATTCTTCACCTGTTCTATACTCGTAACGATTTCTTTCATCATAGAATACTTCAACTTCAAACAATCTATCATCTTCCCCGTTATCGACTTTGATGTGATCAATATATAGATAACCTGTTGCATGATCATATTCAAGAGAATAACTATCCTCTAGGGCACCGCCACCAATTGTTGCAACAAGCACCAATGCAACAGTGAGAAGTGTAATTCCAATCACGATTATTCCAATCATTTTCGGAGTGATGCCACTTGGCTTTGTTTGATTTAATAGAATGATACTATCATCAAACCCCTGTGGCTGGTTGAAATTAATTACATCTTTAACAAAACTGGGTTCAGGGGTTGCTAATCGAGGGCTTGGTGTGAGGTGATTCGTACAATTAGGGCAAGCAGCCCAATTTGGCGCAACTTCCCCCCCGCAATGTGAACAGAACGGCATTGAAAATCACTATTTATCAAAGTACATAAATTTTGATATCAATATGCAACGAAGGTAAAATACCCTAGCAAATTATACTCAGCAACTATCATTATTATTGGTTCGCAATTCACTAATTGGACTTTACTAATTGCGACTTTATTGATATTCATTTACTCCAATATTGAGTACAAAAAAGTAAGTTTATACTCATACGGGGTACGGTTTCAGTACAACGATTAGAGGAGAGGTGCGGGGGGCAGGATTCGAACCTGCGAATCAATAAGAAATGGGACCTAAACCCACCGCCGTTGACCAAGCTGGGCGACCCCCGCGCAAACATGCGTACATGATTCCCTTCATCAAACCGACTGTTCAAGAACTAGAGGCAAACACCGCAACACAATGGCTGGCTTCGAAAGCATCGGTCGTTGGCTTGTTCCAAGAAGGAACAAAGTCCACATCGCTATTTTCATTCTTACAATTTTGATGGTCCCTGGAGCAATGAAAGCCCTTGAGCCAATCGATATGGAATCCTATGATATGGAATCCCCAGAATTGACTGCCGAGGAAATCATCAACGAAAAGTTCGCAACGACTGAGATTATTCTTGGCTTTTCAGTTGGCGTACGTGACCCTGCAATGGTAGGAAGTACACCTGTTCCTGTACCCACCACCTCAGACGGAACACCTGACTGGTCGTCGATTGCATCCGCCGACGAAATAATTGATTCCGGTGAAAATTGGGGTGGTATTACTGCTCCCGATGGAGGGATCCTCAATCTCACTATATTGCGAGAAATCGAGGCTAAACACGCTGTGATTCTCGAGCATCCTCTCGGACAACACATGAAGCCATTTGTCAATGATGTGACCGGGCTTCAAACCACTGGAGTAATGAGTCTGGCTGACATTTTTAGAGGCTTTATGGCTAACGAATCAATCCTTACCGCTCCAAGACAAACAATGGCAGGGGCGGAAGAACCTCTAGCTGACTGGAGCGATTGTGGAGTTCTTGAATGTCTTACTTTCGATGATGAGAATTTGACTCAAGATCATATCGATTTAGCATCGGTTAGAATGGCCAGTGTCGATGGTTCAAACTTCCTACGTTGGCTATCTCTTGACCGAGGATTTGTTGCTGATGGCAATTCCAATGTTACCGGCCCTATCGGTGGTAAACTCTTGGAAAATGGTTCTTGGGAGGACGCTGTTTGGGGACCTGGACGATGGTCTGCTTCCACTTCTTGGCTCCTTGTGCAACTCGATAGAGCCGCTCTAATTGAGTCGGGGTGGACAATGGTGTGGAAGGATTCTCATCAGGAAACGGCGATTCGTTCCACTGAAGATGGGATAATTATGGGTGGGTACAGAATCGATGATTCTGAATTAGTGTTATCCCCTCCAAATTATACTGAAGAGACCTGTCCAATCGAAGGTGATCCTTGTTCGGTAGAATGGACAATGATGCATCTTGAAGGAGCGATTAGAAGTCATGATGACCAATCGGTCACACTCCTAGTTGGTCAAGGTGTAAATGTCGAAGTCAACCGAGAATTACAATCATCAGGCTCATTGATTTTGATGATGGGGATCGCTATTCTGATTCTACTATATTCTTCTCTTAAACGCTGGACTGATGTAATGATTGTTTCAATGGCACTAGGTGGTGCCTTACTTTGGATGCAAGGATTAATCGGTCATGCATCCAGTCTATTCGGATGGATGGGTTTCGATATTATCTCGCGTTCTCAATTCTCAAATCTTCTACCGATTCTCGTTCTAGCCCTCGGAATAGACGACTCACTACACGCCTTGCATCGCTACAAAGAAGAGCGAAGCCTAGGTCGGTCTCCGGGCTCTGCTGGAGAAGTCACAATCAAGCGTGTGGGAAGAGCGATTATGCTCACCTCAGTCACAACTATGTCTGCATTTGCCGCTAACTTGTTCAGCGATGTTGCAGCCTTGAGGTCGTTTGGCGTGGAGGCTGCACTCGGAATATTAGCAGCCTTCATTTTGACTGGGATTTGGGCTCCATTAATTCGAGTGTCTTTCGATGTATGGATGGAAAATAGAGGCAAGAACACTACGCCGGTCATAAGGCGAACACTGATTCGAGAAGACCGTCTGAAATACATTGCAGAAAAGGCAGGAACCGGGTCTCGTCCAATTGTTATCGCATTTATTTGTCTCCTATTGACTATACCTGCAGCTTGGGGGATGATGCAATTAGAAGGCGATTTTGCTGTCGAGGATTTCCTCGATGAAGAAAGCGATTTCGCCTTTGGAGTCAAGGTTGTTACTGAGAGATTCTCCGATGAAGGAGAACCATCGATGATGTTGGTTGAAGGGGATATTACCGACCCTACTGTATATGCTGCAATCGATGCTTTCCGACAAAATGCCAATCAACGTACTGAAGGATTACCAGATAAATATACTCGCCAACCAGATGGCAATGTCGACATCTTGGCCATCGATGAGATGGTAGAACTCGCCCGGCTATCGATGTTGGAGAACCGGCAACTATTCTGGGACCATGGGCTAAATGCCAGTGGATGTAATACCCCTGGTGCATTGGATTTACCCGATACTAATGACAGAGATTGTTTGGTATTCCTATATGGCGTTCTCACGCTAAATGGAGTCCCTGGAACGCCAGCAATTCCTGCTATTCCGAAGAGTATTGTCGACCTATACATTTCTCCTTCTTCCACCCCCGACCCAACACAAGTTTGGCTCGATATGGATGGCGAGCCGATTACCTATGACCGCATGCTGATTAGATTCGGAATCACCAGCCCAGAGGATTTCCCTTCGATGAATAAGTGGTTTGAGGAATTGAGAAGTGACCTGAAACCCCTAACTGACCTTTCTAGCGGAACATGGGAAGAACAAGGTACTGAAGAAGAAGATAAACCACTAACTTGGGTGATGCCAACCGGCAAGCCCGTCATCCGTTTCATCGCTAGCGATAAGATGCAAAATGAAATGCAGTCAAGCCTTATCCTTGGTTCATTATTTGTTCTTTGTACATTGGTTATTGGATTTAGATCACTAAGACAATCTCTTGTTACATTAATTCCAATCCTCCTTGTAGTTCTCTGGCTTTATGGCTTAATTTACGCATTTGGATATTCACTGAATATCGTAACTGTGACTATTGCTACGATATCTCTTGGGGTGGGTATTGACTATTGTATTCACGTCACTGAAAGATATCGTGAAGGAAGAGAGACCGGTGAAAATCACCGTCAAGCTTTGCATGGAGTAGGCGGTGCTTGTGCACTAGCATTAGTTGGTTCTGCATTTTCCGACATTGCAGGATTTGCAATTATTGCTACATCACCAATGGGATTGTTCAATGCTTTCGGACTCTTCAGTGCAATGATGATTTTGTTATCTCTAATCGCTTCAATGGTCCTTACAACTGCCGCTTTGGGCCTCATTGAACCACCCCCCGCATCAAGTGCAGAAGAATGAGCAGGTTTCATGAGGGGGAGACCGCCCGGGTGGTTTGTTCCACAGTGGGGTTGACCCCGGTGGTATGGTGATTTTTATGCCCGACAAGGAGATTCCAAAGGATGATTCCGATAGTGAAGAGGAGTGGATGTCCTATGCTAATGCAGGCTTTGGGGCAACCGATTATTCACTCTGGGACGAGGATGAAAAACCAGCAAAAATCATTGATGAGGAGGATTTTGATGACCTTCAACTCGATACCGGTGAAGAAGAAATTCCTGCTGCTCCAAGACCTGCTGGTCTGAAACATCTGGTGCGAATGGGGTCCTGTGACCACTGCCTTGGTAGAATCGGAGGCAAGAAACGCTTCGGTCAGAATTTCCTAGAAAGCGGTATCGAAGTAAGAGCCGGTGTTGTCGAATCAGATTCGACTATGGCATCAGCGAGAGAGAATGAACCGCTATGTCCATTCTGTGAAAATCTCTTCGAAGAAGCACCTCTTCTCGCTCAGATTATCCATGAAGAAATAGGCGAACATGAATGTGATAGATTGCAACTCGGCGCTCGGTTTCCCAAGGACCAAACCGAAGTTGAAGACCATCTTCGCAAGCGCTTTGGCGCTGGTGGTTCGGCCGCTTTGAAAACCAGTCTTGTCGAAGAGGTTGCAGCCCAATTGCGCGCAATCGATTCCAATGTTCGTCTTGTGATTGACAAGCCTCAAATTCTAGCATTAATCGATGTTCTCACTCTAACAGTAGATCTGGATATTCGCTCTCATTACATCTATGGCCGCTATCGTAAACTGGCAAGAGGAATTCCACAGACTAAGTGGCCTTGTAGGGCGTGCAAAGGACGAGGATGCAGAAAGTGTGACGGCACTGGTATGCAATATGATTCAAGTGTTCAAAGCCTAGTAGGCGACCCACTTCTCGGAATTTTTGACTCTAAAGAGCATGCATTCCATGGAATGGGAAGAGAGGATATCGATGTGCGTTGCCTTGGAAGAGGTCGGCCATTTGTTATCGAAATGAAGAAGCCGGTAAAGCGAAACATCGAGCCAAGTATAATGATGGCTGCAATCAATGAGGCAGCAGATGGCCAAATCGAAGTTACCGACATGAGGCATTCTAACCGAAGTGAAGTTGTTAGAGTAAAGGATACACCTGCCGAAAAATCCTACACTATTCGATTCAAAATCGAAGCTGCTACTCAAGATAAAATGAATGAATTAACCAAAGTTCTTGAAATTCCTAAGGAGGAAAAGAGAGGGGGAAACCGTCGCAGGCAACGTCGCCCTCACCCCAATTCACGTAAAGAGGAAGTGAAGGTAGAAGTCGATCTATCTACGCTTTCGAAGGCCGAACTCGTCACAACTTGCGAAGAAAAGGGACTTCCTAAGTCGGGAACAAAAGATGTCTTAATCGAAAGAATTCAAAATTATTCGGAAGAAACTCTACCGCTACCTGACCAAGAACATGTCCTCGAGATAATGCAAAAACTCCAGGGTTGTACTCTCGCCCAGCGAACACCTGAGCGTGTGGCTCACCGCCGTGCCGACAAGATTCGGAAGCGCAAAGTCATGCAAACTAGTGGGGCAAAAGTTGAGGTCGGCAAAGACGGAAGCATGTTTGGAGAATTCAATCTCCGCTGTGAATCTGGAACCTATGTCAAAGAGACCATTCATGGTGACGGAGGAAGGACTCAACCCTCGGTAGCATCTCTAATTGGGGCGATTTGTGAAGTAGAATGGCTCGATGTCGCCGATATACACGCCGATTGAGATATCGCGGTGCTTATATGGGTCTGGCAGGTCGGCAGGTTGCTCCGAAGTGTCTTATGACACGTGGAGAAAGGTGGCGATTACAATGAAGCGCTCAAAGGGACAACGCCAAGGCACCCGAAGCATCCTACGTCGCGGACGCCATGAGCAAGGCCGAATTAACATCAGCCGCATCATGCATGAGTACGCCGAAGGCGACCGTGTTGCTATCGTTCTCGATGGTGGACAACAGATGGGAATGCCTCACCGCCGATTCCAAGGACGTACAGGATTTATCGAAGGACGTCAAGGATCTGCTTGGGTCGTCGCTGTAAAAGACGGACACATGCAGAAGACCGTTGTCGCTCGACCAGAGCACCTACGCCCATTGGAGTGATTTTGATGTCTGATAATGAAGTATTCACCGATTATTCTTCTGTCCGCGACCTGCTACTGAATGCTCAGGAGCGCCGTGGATTCCTAACCTACGAACAGAAGGCCGCTCTACAACATGCAGAGTGGGCAGCAAGCGATAACCGCAATGGATACCGCACAGAGGCCAAAGTATTCCAAGATATGTTACTAGCAATTCTGGAAATTGAAAAATTCCAGAAATACCCTGAACTCGCTGCTAAGTTGGCCGAGTTAATGCCCATGCACTCAGATGATGTTCGTGCAGTCGCTGCAAGCCGTCGTATCTCAATCGAGAACGAGGAAATTGAAGCGGTTCTTGACATCGTCCGTAAGCATGTTGGTGTTGAATGAAACGACCCAACGGTGATGGAAAATGCGACCCCCTCACCGCGGAGACCGAAGACAAGGCGGGCGCAAGCCTCGTGATGAGAAGGTCGACCCGTTACTCAAGGTAGAATGGTGTCGTGTTCTCGACCATCCTGATGCTGGTGGGGCGCTCGCAGTCTTAACCGAACCAAATCTACACATCATTCGAATCCGTACCAAACCTGGAACTGGCCAACAACAATCCGGGGCCCGTCTATACATGGGAGTAGAACACAGCCAACGTGAGATCGTTGGCGATGTGCTTGGTTTTGCAAGAATTCGTGACCTCTCCCCCACAACTAATTTTCAGTTGCCAGTTATTATCCAGCAATATATCGAAGATGCTCCTGAAGTTTTCATTCAACAATTCTTCAACCGTGCGGGAAACCTTTCACTCAAGATGCATGCATTCGAACTCCTCCAAGGTGTTGGAAACAAGAAAGCACAAGAAATGGTTGAAGCTAGAGGACGAACCGGTTGGAAGGACTTTGCTAGCCTAAACGAAGGATGTGGAATTAATGCTCCAGAACTTCTAGCCAAGAGATTTGTTTCCGAGATAAAGGACCGTGGACTTCAACCACGGCTTATCGACCTACTTTGCAGACAGGATGAGTGATTATCATGGCCATGGGTGCAAGAGCACTCATCGACCGCCTGAAGGCACGTCAACCCAATATCAAAGCTCTTGGTCAACACTATCTCCACGATGAGGAAGTTATCTCCTCCTCGATTGAAATGGCTGAATTATCACCTGATGATCGAGTGATTGAAATTGGCCCAGGGCCAGGTACACTTACCGAGAGACTTCTCGAAACAAGCAATGTAGTCGCCATTGAAATCGATGAAGGTGCTTGCGAACATCTTAGGATGGTCTTCCCTGAACTCGAACTTATCGAAGGCGATGCACTCCAAGTAAACTGGCCTCAAGCCAACAAAGTTGTAGCAAATATCCCCTACCAGATTTCCTCTCCTCTAATTGATGTAATCACAAGACAACCTTCGATTACTCAGGTAGTAATCCTCGTCCAAGAAGAGTTTGCAGAACGCCTTGTCATCGAAACGCTCGCAGATAGAGGCTCTCTCGGAATGTGTGTTGCGCTTGATTGGGATTGTGAAATGGGCCCTAGAGTTGCTCCACATTGCTTTATTCCTGCACCCCGTGTACATTCTAGACTAGTTTGTATGAAGCGAATCGACAGCAAAGTGAATTCTCGCCTAGCCAAATTATTGATTCGGCAAGGGTTTGAACAAAGGCGCAAGAAATTGCGAAATACGCTTTCGCGGGCACCTCGTAGGATTAATCGCATTTCAGGATGGCATGCTTCAATGTACAAAGAAGCCTTTCAGTCCATCGATTCTGAATTGCTAGAACTGCGCCCCGAAGATCTAAAACTCGCTGATTGGCTTGCACTTTCGAAAGAATTGCAGGATTATGCATCGGCGATGGGTTGACATCCATCGGCCGCTACGGCCCAACTCGTCGGAGGGATGTGAATGGCAAAGAAGGACACATATCTTGCACTGCTACGCCGTGGAATCGATGAAACCACAGCAATGCAATTGGCTGATTCTGGTATAAAAATTGGTGATCTGAAAAAGATTGACAAATCCCAGTTGGTTGAAAATTACGGTCTCAAGGCTGATATCGCCGATGGTGTACTTGAAATTATTTCTTCAGGTTCGAAAACTCACGGTAAAGAGAGATATCTTTCCAAAGTTTTGGCGCCAGAGCGTAAGCAAGAAAGCAAAATCGAAGAATTGAAATTCAAGCGTCAACAAAAGGACGTACTCTCCGAACTTGCGGAGCAAAAAGAGCGACTCAAACTCGCTCGAGTTGAGTCTTTTAGAATGCAGAAACTCGTAATGAACCGTCTCGGGAAGACCGTTGAGTTGATCGTAAAGCTCGAAAATAATCTTCACGATGAAGGTAAGGACGACCAGAAGGTGAAGATTCGTGACCAATTAGAAACGAGAGGCCTAGAGGCTGCTCGTGACCACGAAATGCTTGACCTCGAAGGAACACCTCAAGATATCGTTGACTTCCGCCGCAATATCGTACCAAAATTAATTCTCCACGCCTGCCCTGAATGCAATGAGGAAATGGACCCTCGTTCAAGTCGCAATCCTGATGACAAAGAGAACTGGTCATTCATTTGCTGGGAATGCGAGACCGATTTCTTGCCTGGGCTCGCAAGCACTGTCGATGAGGTCATGGAAAATGGTGGCAGAATTGTCATCGACCCTGATGCAAACCCTCGCAACCCCGTTCCACCGAAACCTGCTCGCCAAGACTTCACTACAATCAATGAACTGATTAAGGCTGAGCTTGAGGAAACCGGTGCAGATGCTGACACAATGACACAGGTTGCAGAGCATTCTGTTCTGGCTAGTGGCCTAATGAGTATTGATGATTGGATTGACCAAACTCTTGCTGCAAAGGGATACATTCAGGCCCAAGAGGACCGTGAAGACTTCATTCTACGCACTGGTGCTGGTGCAACCAAGTTCAACAAGTGGATGAAGAAGGCTGGACTATACTTCAACAAGCAAACTGGCCGCTGGTCGCGCTGGGAAGATCGTTGAGTGATTCACATGGGTCTTGTGCGCTTCCTCAGAGGTGCGAAGCTCCTTGGTCAAACTCAAACGATGAAGGGTGTGTCTTTAGTCGAACATGGGCAATCTGCCAATGTCGAAATCCCCACCAATTGTACAAGCGGTAATTGTGGAGCATGTATGGTGACTCTTCTTTCTGGTGAAGTTAGCCTTCCAGAACCACTCACTCCAGGCCTCGATGAGGAGATTGTAGCAGATGGGGCCCGTTTGGGTTGTATTGGAATTCCAAAAGGTGATGTCGATATCGATATCTTGCCTCCAATTTGAGGTGATATTGTGGATATACCATGGTGGGTTTGGACTCTAAATATCGTTGGAGTTGGCGCTACAGTTTGGTTTCTTACCTGGCGATTAAAGAGTAAATTATCTGAAGTAGAAGACCGACATGTGATGGGTGGAATCCGTCACAGAAAGCGACTTCTTGAATCTGAATAAAGCCCCAAAAGGCATATGACTGCCGCTCTGAGGGCACAAACATGGCCGAGTTGCGACTCTATACTACCGGCGAGGGCGTGATTGCTCAGTCAGAGTTCGCATTAGAGGGGCTTGCCGACACCATCAAAGGAAAGGGTTCGGCTTGGCTAGATATCCTCAAGCCTGGTGAAGAAGTGAAATCTTTCCTAGAAGAATTGGGTGTCGATGAATTGGCAGTTGAGGATATCTTCGGTCATGCTAGCGATACTGTTCAGAGATTTCACGGTCACCGGTTCATAGTAGTTAGAGCCCGAGATGCCGATAATCGACTCGATACCGAGCCTGTTGCAATTATCTTGAAGGGCGACCTGATGATTACCGTTAGAGGTACTCGCATACCAGCACTCGATGTGTTCAGCCGTCGTCTCAAGACTGCAGATGATGATGAAGTTGCAATGGGTGTGGATTTCCTACTCTACGAACTACTCGATTCGATTGCTGATGATTGGACTCCGATTCTTTCTGAATATTCCAACAACTTAGATGAGTTAGAGTACCAAGTATTCGATCCAACTGAAGCGTATGACGGGCTGCTCGAAGGGCTCCACGACCTGAAACGTCTACTTCGTGAGGCAAGCAAGTCAATCGAATCACTCCAAAGCGCATGTTTGAGGCTTCTCAAACCCGGTGAGCGCCTGATTAACGAGAATACCTTACCGTTCTTTACCGACCTTCAGCAATTATCTACTACTCTGGTGAAGCGTTGTACTGCTTATTCTGCTGGTGCTACAAGCACTCGAGATACTTACCTCTCTCATGTTAGTATGGATCTCGCTCGCTCCAATGCCAAGTTAACTGAAGTGATGACTACATTGACCATTATTGGTGCAATAATGCTACCTCTGACTCTTATTGCTGGCATATTTGGAATGAATACTCAACTCCCATTCAATACAAGTGAGATTGGATTCTGGCCTGTTATAGGAATAATGAGTACCTTTACTCTATTGATGCTCGGCTACTTCAGCAAAAAGGGCTGGCTAAGCAAATGAGGGATATTAGTGGGTCGAAAACAGGCTGCTCTTCAGAGAAAGGTTGCTCGTCTTGCAGGAGATTGGAGTGACCCTCACGATGAAGTTTCTTGGTCCAAGCGCGACATCGTCCAAAATATTGATGTTAGCGATGATGGAGAAGTTCAACTCACTATCAAGCCATCAAGGCCTCATTGTCCATGTTGCCTTATCGACCTCAATAATTTCCGAAAGAAAATGTGTGACTTAAAGGGAGTCACTTTTGTCGAAATCAAAATCGTTGGTGTTCCAGCATCTGACCGCTGGGAACGTACTCTCAATCGTTGAGAGAACGACGCCACTTGAGCCACTGATATGCAGGAATTGATGTTGTAATTACTGCACTAAACCAACAGATTAGAGTCCCCACAATTATTCCATGTTCTGGCAAAGCCCAAGGTGCAATCAGTGAATAAACTGCAACAGAAGAGCCGCCCAACATCATTGGTCCTGCTGCACCTGTTGGAACATCAGAGCCTTGAGCCATCCAAAGTGCAACCATTGTTGTCAAGAAAATTGCAGGGAAAACTGATGCCAACCCAGCAATGATTGGCTGGCCCATCGATGATAATTGAACTGCTATACCGATGGCTGTTGCAGCAGCTAATCCGCGCAAAATTAGTACATTCATTGTCACAGAATTCTTTCCTTTAGGGGCTTTTTGTGGAATCCAAGTCATCCACAATCCAAGGGTAACTAAAGCCACCAAACCGGCAATTCCGACCATTCTTTCAGAAAAATAATTGAGAGTTTCTGTCAGTGAAACTGTCATCAATAATGCCAGTATTGACCAGAAGGCTAGAGATACGAATGTCATTTGAGCAAGAGTTACTCCTTCTTTCATTCTAGGATAGACAACCCAAGATGCAACGAAAAGAGCATTGAGTAACATCCAAAATGGAATCAGTGACATGCTTGTAGCCAGATCCTCAGAGCCCCCTTCGACATACATTCCAATGGTTGCTGGAATGATTGTTGTAGGAAGAGTACCAAGTATTCCGCCAATAATTCCGCCCCATTTCTCAATGGCTACTGTGACTAGAATTGCCACTATGCCGGCGAAGAATGCCGAAAGTAGAATTGATAACATCAGAGAAACCTGTTGAGTCGATTTTGCATTCTTTCTAATCCGCCACCAGCCCATTGCTTCTTCATCTCACCATCGACGAAAAGGACATTGAACGGAAGCACATCGACACCAGAAACCCAATCATGGGCGATTTTGAATCGGCCAAGCCCAGGCGTATCAAGCAGAATCTTTCCAACTCGTACACCCTCTGGTATTGTGAATTCTTCTAATTCTGCAGTCCAAGTTTTACAGGCTGCACAATCATTCTTTCCAAGCATCAACATCGCAATTGGTGCTGAGAGGAATTCCTCCCAATCCTTTGGACCGAGGTGCTCCAATTGTATCACCGAATCAAGCGACGTAATCATCGCCCTTGGACCAATTTGCACCACACAAGCCACCGGCTTGGGTAGCCTGACAGGTACGAAGGATCTCTGCTGGTGAGCGACCTGCGTCCATTCCGTTAATGGAATACATCTGCACATTTCCTTCTGGGTCTACTAGAACAGTTCCACGGAAGCCTACTCCAACAGCCTTGTTCATCATATCAAAAGCCTTGGTGACCTTGTGAGTTGTGTCTGCAATAACAGGGTGGGTCACGCCACCAGGGAATATCTCGCTATCTGCGAACCATGCATTGTGACTGTAATACGAATCTGTTGAACATCCGATAACTGCGATTCCGTCATCCTCAAATTCTTCCTTCAGTGACTCGAAACCGACAATTTCGGTAGGGCAGATAAAAGTGAAATCTAGAGGATACCAATAGATGACATACCATCCGCCAGCGAGGTCTTCACTAGATAGTGTAGCCTTCTTTCCATTATCGTATACTGTTGCGCTCCATTCAGGTGCTTGCTTTCCAATCATGTTACCCATGAACATTCCTCAAACCGCCGAGAAGGAAGGCATACATGAAGGTGTGCTTTCATCATTCAAAGGGGTCTAGATGGATTAACTGCTCAATATCTATTCTCTTGTATCCGCGCTCTTCAGCATCAATTCCCGCACGCTTGAGCATTCTTCTCATCCAACCAAGCATCATTAGGTCCTTCATCCGGTCCAATGATTCGATGAACCCCGATGGATTTCCACCGAGTTGTGCATGTTCACGAATGCTGTGCCCAGTTTCATCTACCACGTCGTAGTAGAGTAAGAGTAATTCTTCAACCGCAGCATCTGTAATCGGCAACCCTGCAAAACTACGAGCCATCTTTCGCAAAGCCATTGGAGTTAGAGCTGAACCACTAACCTGGCCTTCGAGTAAATCTTCCTCTGATTCAGATTCAGCAACTTCAACTTCATCACTTGGTTCCGAGACCATGATTTTGAGATGGCGGGGTTTGATAGTAGCAACCCTATCCTTCGCCGCAGACATTTCAGCGGTATTCAGAATACGCTTGAGATGGCTTTCAAGATGTTCAATTCCCGCTTGTACCGCTTCAGAACCAACGCTCTCAAGATCGCTGAGGCGTTCAATCATCAATTCACGAGTTCGATTGTAATTGAGACGGGTTCGATTGGTATCGTCCAAGGTCTTTTTCTCAGGGGTTGCTGAAAGAGTGGCTGATTCCATCGCTGGGACCATTCTGTCTATTTCAGCAATCAATTCTTCGACAAGTTGTTGTTTAACGGCTCCAGCAAGACGCATTTCTGTAAATGAAGAGGCTACTGCGCCGATATGGCTAGGAGAATAGGGTTTGGCCATCTTCACTCCACCAGTCCGTCCTCTCGCCCGAGGGCTTGAGAGACTTCCCATGCGTGAAGGCATTCATGACCACCGAGAAATCCACCGGCTTCACGTGAAGGACCAATGAATTCAGCGCCACAGAATTGGCAGAAAACCTGTACAATCAGTTCGTTGTAATAGGTCCCGTTTGCAGTAACGCGCTTCATGATACGCTTTCCGACATCACCTTCATTCCAATCGCTTGTCTTCTCAGTGATATCTTCGTCAATAATGATTTCTTCTTCCATATTATTCACCATTCCGTAATCCATGGCCAAGCGCCACCAGCAGTGATTGGCCTCATGCCTTCACCATCCCGCACCCATGTATCCTCGCTCCCAATCGAACCTGTGGTATGGACTACCTTGGGCTCAATTGCCATAGTCCCGCCCACTGGTAATGGGCGATCAAATCCTTCTGCAACAATTGGAGTTTCGTCGAGTTGGAGGCCAACTGAATGACCGAGGAAGCGGGATTGGTCTGGTGCCATTCCCATCAAGTTGTCAGCATGACCTAATTCGGTTGCAAGTGCAAGTCCTTCCCGCCATGCTTGTGAACAATCGAGTCCTTGGTCTAGCACATCGACCACGGTGTCTTTGACTGCAATCATATCCTCAAGACGCTGCTCCCATTCACTTGAAAGTGAGCCTGCTACGAACATTCGTGTTGCATCAACAACATATCCACGGTGGAGATGAACAAGGTCAACAAGAACTGGTTCATTTGTCTTGATTGTTGAAAATCCTGAGCCCATGGACGCCATTGGATGCGGACCTGTTCCTCCGATTGCAGAGTCGAAAAACGACGGTATGCCGCCAGCACGACCAGCGACAATAACGCCACGATCACATTGTAGTGGAAATCTGCGCATCTGAACATTGCCGCCAAAACCTGCAGCCCTACTAACTGCCTCTGCAGCAGCGACCAATTCGATTTCTGATACTCCTTCTCCGCCTACTGCTGCAACTGCTTCGAACATCTGTAACTGGATTTCAGCACCATCAGCCATCATTTGTAATTCCCATTCCGACTTGACTTCACGTTGGCTATGAACCAGTGAAGTCACGTCCTCAGTGGAATCTAATTTTTCAGCAAAACGATTTGCAAATCCGCCAGGTATTTCGGTAAATTGCAATGCTGGCTTACAACCGATTTCATCCTTGAAAGCGGCCATTCTTGGAAAGGCTTCGACGCTATGGGGTGAATCATCTCCTCCAGATTCATGCTGGGCACGAGCTAATGAACGACGTACGAATAATCGGCATTCTCCTTCAGCTGGAACAAAGAGAGACGCATTTTGCCTACCACCTGCGTAGTAGTAGAGGTCGACTGGATTCTGGATTAAAGCCCCTTCAAGGCCTGCTTCGCGCAGTCTTGCCTGAAGGCCAGACTGCCTCGCCTCGAGTTCGCTAACCGGCACACGCCAATCCTCGTCCTCGGGGCCGACTAAGGTGTTGAAGCCGTCCTCCATGGTGCAAACGGGTAGCCAATGGTTCAAAACGACTCCCATTCAAGATTTCATATAGATTCAAAGGATTCTTATTGTATATGCTGTTCCGAAAACTGATGCACATCTCTGGGAAAATACTCTTGATAGTCGGTGGCCTTGTCTTAGCTGGAGGTTTAGCGATGATGTTTGGAGGCGGCGCTATGGCTTCGGATGGGGTCGATGACCTCGAAAATTTCGAGGCCGAATTTATTGAAGAAAACTCAACGTCTGGTTCATTAACAATTACGGATTATGACGGTATGGGTGAACTTGGATTTTCATTCTGGGTAAAGGGTACGCATGTCGATGCTGATAACAATAGTATGTGGGATGATTGTGAAAATGTAAATCTCACATTGTCAAACAGTACCGCAGATAATTTTTTTAATATTGATTGCTCATATGATGGAAATTACTCAGAAAGTGAAAGGCGAGGGGATGAAGGAAATATTGCAACAGAACAGGGACTAATTTGGATCGGTCAAGGATGTGCAGGGGATTGCGCAAATGGGACCTATTTCTTTGATTCAAATACTCCAGTATGGGTTCAATATGATGATCAAGTACTAGGTGAACTGTTTGGTGATATTGGCGAAGTTATTGGCGGCGGAATGCTATGGTGTTTTTCATGGTGTTTTACTGGAGGTGGCGTCTTTTTACTATTACTTGGACTAATTCTTGGATTTGCGATTCGTCCTAATCCTGGACCTGTCGTCATGCAGCAACCAGGGATGATGATGCAGCAACCTATGATGGTGCAACAGCCTATGATGCAACAACCCGTGACGCCGCAACCCGCACAAACTCAGATGTCAGAACCGGTTTTCGAGCAACCTAAGGTCTACGAACAACCGGAAATCGAGAACAATGATTCACCGCCCGGTGGGCTATAATCAAGACTCGATGACTGGCGCAACCCAAGCATCGGTTTTGGCTAACCTTTCTTCAGCTATTGCGCAGTACTCTTCGGAGAGATCGAGTCCAACATAACGACGTCCGCACATCTTTGCAGCAACTGCAGTTGTGCCTGAGCCAAGGAATGGATCTAGAACGACATCGCCTGCATAGGTGTACATCTCGATACAACGCCGTGGTAATTCAACAGGGAATGGCGCAGGATGATTGACCCTGCGTGCGGATTCGGTAGGGAATGACCAAATCGATTTGGTATGATGAATGAATTCCTCTTTGACGATAGTATCTATGCGACCTTCTGCCCTTTCTGTCTTTGAGCGAGCGAGTTTGTAATCTCCTTTTGAGAATACCAACAGATACTCGTGTATATCGCGCAGGCAAGGATTGGAGGCGCTCTGGAAACTTCCCCACGCACAGGAGGAGCCTGCACTAGCACTCTTATCCCAAATTATCTCACCCCGGTGAAGGAATCCAATTTCATGCATGATGAGATTGATATGACTAGCAAGTGGAATGTAGGGCTTTCTTCCAAGATTGGCTACATTGACTACCATGCGCCCTCCCGGGGAGAGTACACGATAGCACTCGGCGAAAACATCGTGGAGTAATCCAAGGTAATCAGATAGGCTGAGGTCCTCATCATAATCCTTGGAAGCATTGTATGGGGGAGATGTTACAACGAGTTGAACGCAATTATCTGGTAGTGGCATCTGTTTGCTATTGCCATTGATTACAACATCTGCTAATTCTGGTGGAAATTCATTATCCTCGCCCACATCACGACTCTTTACTAGGTCATCATACATCTTAGCGCCATAATAGACCGAAGAATCGTGGCCTTCGCGCTTGGATACCCCGAATGCACTGGTTGTGGTCTTAGCACGCTTCTTCGCTCCTTCGAAGGGAGTATCGCGCACCATGCTCAGCATCCTAATCTCTGCATATATGATGTTTCGCGATTGAGTGTATTGCTACCCGCGCGTTTTGACCGGTTCTCTCAAAAACCGTCGGTGGGTCGGAGTGACTGATGGGAAGGGTACTCACCCTTGACGACGTCCGTCTTGACGGACGAACTGTCCTCGTACGCGTCGATATCAATTCGCCACTCGATCCTGTGACCAATGTTTTCCTAGACGATACCAGAATCCGTAGAATTCTGCCAACCCTGAACCGCCTTTCTAAGTCAAAGGTTGTCTTACTAGTTCACCAATCAAGGCCTGGGAAGAAAGATTTTACCAGCACATTGGGTCATTCACGTGAGTTAGGACGTTTACTTGGTAGGAATGTTCGATGGATAGAGGACATTCATGGAGAAGTAGCACTGAAAGCAATTGAAACCATGGAAGATGGCGATATCATCATGCTTGACAATGTTCGAATGGATGAGCAAGAAGTTAGTGTCAAAGGCGACTTTGATGCACTCTCAGAAACTACTCTGGTGCAAAACCTCGCAGGTGTTGCTGATGCTTTCGTCAACGATGCATTTGCTTGTGCTCACCGCTCAAGTGCTTCGATTGTTGGTTTTACTCATCTATTACCCTGTATTGCAGGCGACCTCATGGGCCATGAACTCGCAAAATTGAGAGAAGCGCTTGAGAACCCTGTTCGTCCAGCTATTGCAGTACTTGGAGGAATCAAAGTTGACGATTCAGTAATCGTTGCAGATAATATGCTCCGCAAGGGTATCTGTGACCATGTGTGGGTAACGGGGGGAGTTGCAAATCTCTTCCTCGAACTCGCTGGAATCGAACTCGGTTCAATCAATCATGAATTCCTCAAGAACGAACTCGGTGATTCTTGGGATGATACCGTAATGATGGCTACAAGGCTGCTTGCTGACTTCCCAGAGTGTATTCTAATGCCGAGTGATGTGGCTGCCAATGTTGAAGGCAACCGTGTTGACCTCTCACTTTCACAATTACCGATTGAAGCGCCGATTTTCGATCTCGGTATCACAAGTATCAGGGCATTGTCCAAGGCGATTAAAACCGCTGGGACAATTATCCTCAACGGACCTGCAGGAGTATTCGAATTACCTGATTTCGCCCTTGGTACCGTCGAGATGCTCAACGCATGTGCTGAGACTGATGGCTATGCTGTGATAGGCGGTGGTCACACCGCTACTCTCGTGAGTCAAAGAGGCCTGATGGACCGTATGGGCCACGTCTCTACCGGTGGAGGCGCTTGCCTTGAATTACTGGCGGGAAGGGTTCTGCCAGGGGTCGATTCGCTCGAGAAGAGTGCGGCTCAATTTGAGATGAGTATTCAGAATCCTCTGGAACACCAGTGAA
>JASLKC010000005.1 GCA_030747785.1 Candidatus Poseidoniaceae archaeon
CTTTGATAGTCGAGACATCAAAACAAGCATCAAGATAACGAGAATTACTCCACCACTTATCATGCCGATTGTGGCCATACTATCTCCGCTAGAAACGTCGAAGTCGCCTAGGTCAATTCCGTCGCCAGAACCACCACCTTCGGATTCGACATTTACTTTGATTGTAAGTTCAGATTTTTCGGCTGTGCTATCGAGTTGACTCGCGGCTGAAAGTACGATGTCGATGCTAAGCGATTTTGAGTTATCAGAAGGTGCCATCAGAGTAATTGTGAGTTGGTCTGATGATGAACCCGGCTGTATCTGTGCCCTCGCAAATGGATCTGTCACGAATGTAAATCCTGCATCCATAAATTCCTGCTTATTTGGAACCGATACTTCGATTTCATCTACTCTATTTCCATCATTGAATACAGTGAACATAAATGAGACTACTCCGCCCGACTCAAGGTCTCTTGACGAGGTATCCGTCATCGTCAAATCGAGACGACTATAGGGTAGTGAACGTACTTCTCCATTTACTTCAGCCGATTGATTTAGGGCGCCTGCAGGTACCATGAATGGGTCCTGCGGACCAAAACTCTCGATACTTGCAATAATGTTGAATGATTCACTAGCAACTTCAATTCGAGGTTGGGCGGAAAATGTTACAGTGAAATCAACCTCATCCCCGGTTTCCATCTCAAGAGAACTCTCAGATAATTGTGGAGTTCCGAAATCATTGCCTTCGACACTTGAATCAAGATTTACGTTTTGCTTGAAAGAGCCGGTATTTGTTACTGTGCAAGTAATGGTCACGGGTTCGTTTTGCAATGGATGAACGTTGATATCAATCGTTTGTTGGTCACATTCAAGCTCGATTCCAATAGGAAATCCTTGAGCCTCTGCACTAAATGAGGCCATTGGAAGCAAGAATAGTACGACGAGCAGTGCAGCGCGCTTCATTCCATCCACCAGCCCTCCCGAAGGGAGGGGAGGTCAAGAAGTTGTGGTTTTCAAGGACCGTATATGCGTTCAGGTAGGTCTCTGTGAGTATTCCACAATATTTCTTCATCCAAACCCGCCTCAAGCAATTGTTTTGTGCGTTTTGGAACCGTCTTTGGGCCGAGTACAGCGCCTGGTCTACGGAGGTCATCCATGTAATCGGTTTCAAGCATAAATCCATGAGATGATGTTTCAATCGTAGCCATCAATTCGGCTATTGAACCACTACCTGCCAGCACGCTAGGCGTGAGGCCACAGGTGTTTTTTTCTGAAACATCAGGTGGAGCATAATGTCGTACGAGTCGTTCTCTTGCTAGGCCTGCTGAATCCGCCATCTCTGCAAGTTCAGGATATGTTTCATCCGACTCTCCTTCGACATGGAGTTGCAAAGGAATTCCTTCTCTTGCAGCGAGTTTCATAGTTTCCAAGAGCAGAGTATTTGATCTCTGCCAAATATCTTCATCCACCTTCCAGTGTGGCCTTCCGACCTCCCCGATTCCATGTGCTACACCTTCGTGTACATACTCTAATGCAGTCTCAATCGAATCCCAATAATTCTCTTCGGCCGCATCTCCAAGATTTTCGAATTGGTGAGCAAATGCGGCAGGGTGAGGTCCGAGAATAACTCTGACTGAAATGCCGAGTTCTCGAACTAATTCAGCCATTGCAATAGTATCACCATATGCTTCACTATGCCCTTTCCTAGTTATTGGTGGAGAACTAAAATCAGGGCAGTGAACAAGAACTAGATGAGTTCCTCCAACGCGTTGAAAATCACGAGCAGCATCTAAGAATCGCCCATTTCGATTTAGATGGAAATGGTCGTCAAGGATTGGACCCTTCCACTCCATTCCCATCACGCCTTGAGCGACTTGCGATCGGCGAATTTAGCCTTCCAATGTACAGCTGCCATCGCTACCATATTTGGATGACGGGCCTTCAATGCCACAGTTCGACCACTCGGCCAGATTAGAAGTTCAACATCATGACGGGTATCATCAATTCTGAGGCAACCTAACCTCTCATCGACTTGGCTAGTACCGCTACCAAGATTTGTTCGAATATTGTGAATATCAACTTCTTCTCCAAAATCAAATGATGCTACAATTGGACCCAATTCGGCAGTCAGGCCAGAGTCATCTCTGCCCATGCGAAGAAGCATTTCCTTTGCAGCAGCTCTTGCAGCCTCTATTCGATGAGTTCCATGAATAATAATTCGTCCTTCTTCATCAAGAATAATGGTTGCACGCGGCACCTCGAGTTGCTTGATGATAACCTTGCCATTTTGCACGCCACCCAATCTCTCGATGGCCTCTTCCAAGTCAATTGGGGGGGAAATACTGAACCTAACAAGAAGATTCTCGACCCTGACTTCGATGTTGGATGATTCGCTCATGCTCACTCCTCCTCTCCTTCCGATGATGGGGAAGGAGATGAAACCTCCTCCGCCTCAACTCCTGATTCAAGTGCTTGATGAATGGCTTGTCGCCACGGCTGGAAAACTGGAACAAGCAATATTGCATCATCACCGAATTCATCACGTAAATTTGCAAGACCGCCTCTCAGTCGAGCCGAAAATCGAGTATCGCGTTTTGTATTGAGTTTCTCTGTTGAGCGTGCTTGGAGTAATGACCACCATGCTCCGACCAATGCACTTGCTGCTTGAAGACCATCGGGTTGTCTCGAAGGCTGTTCAACTACGTGTTTGCGCATTTTCTTGAGACGTTTGCGCCACTTTTTCCCGATGAATACCATGCCCAATAATTTGCGCCATTTAGTCACTTCTTTGGCTTCCTTCTCAAGGTGGTCAGCCCAATCCTCATCGTCCATCTCCGGTTCTGCAAAAAATATCGGCCTTTCATGAGTAAGTGCTGCTCTGTGCAACCTTCGAGGCTCAGGATCTGGGAACCGACCTGTCTGCAAGTCATCGACATATGTCATCATTTCAGCAAATAGTCCATCAATTCCACCATTCAACATCACGCTGTCGAGATTGATGCCGGAATCCTCTGCTTCAGCCTTTTCTTCTTCAATCCAAATTTCGGGTTCTTCGGCTGTGCATAACAAACCAAGGCCATGCCATTGAATACGTGGACGCATCGCATTTGGATAGACTACTGTAGGAAGAGTCCCATGGAGCACAATAGTGCCACCATCAGGATCTTGCCAAGCAATATCTTCCCAACTAAGGTCCATCTAGATCACTGGTTGGAATTAACCCAGTCTCGTAAGCTGTCGAGGTCCCAACCTTGATCGAAATAACCTTGGATTGTTTCTTGATCCCATTGTGGGAATTCAGCCATAGCTGCTGCCATCAAAGGATCAACATCCGCTGCTGGCGCGGGTGTTGAAGTAGGTGGTGGCCCTCTAGTTTGAGTTGGAATTTCGATGAAATCCTTATCTTCAAAATCGCCTTCGTATTCATACTCGTAGGTATCTTCACTGCCATCGCGCTTTACCAGCACAATAACCACAATAAGGAGGATCAAAATTAGTGATGCCAATCCTACAACAATCAACATTCCCATCCCATCAAGTAATCCTTGTTCTTGAGATGCCACCTTGACATTGAATGCCTTACCATTTT
Source organism: Candidatus Poseidoniaceae archaeon (assembly GCA_030747785.1). GTDB lineage: Archaea > Thermoplasmatota > Poseidoniia > Poseidoniales > Poseidoniaceae > MGIIa-K1. The sequence goes on from JASLKC010000005.1 coordinate 3,569, forward strand.
CCGAACCATTCCACAATACCTCATTGGAATCAGCATCGACAATAAGGAAATACATTCCACTAGTTGGTTGAGTGAACTTCTCTAGATTGATGAAAACGCTAGGTGCTTCACCAATTCCAATTGAATCGGTAGTGAATAGCAATTCGCTTGTTGGGAATCCGTCATCAACTACAGTTTGGATATCTAGGGTGATATTACCTGCCTTAGTTCCACTATTCCGCATGCTTACTTCCAATTGAGCAGACTGTCCAACCTCTGGACTGGAAGGTGTCATTCGGACAGCGGTAATTTCGAATCTAGATTCCTCGTGTACAAGTCGGTAAGCAGAATTGTGAGTTGCGTCACTCGACCAAATTGGACTGACGCCGCCTGCATCATTTGGACCGCCTCCGGTAATTGACCAACCAGCTGAATCTCTACCTTCGATCCACATGATGACATCAACATTTGTAATCTGGCTCTGGGAAGGTGAAACTGGATCAGGCCAGAGATCAATACAATCACCACTAACGAGATAATCACTGCCGATTCGATCTAGACTCAAATCCGCTGACAAGGAGTCAATGCCAAATGTTTGCCCGTAAACAGGCCATGTCAAGTTGTTATCTGCATCTACGAAGAACCTCCACTTCAGAGTAACTTCACCAGCAGTCAATGCTGCATTCTCTTGCACCAATGCTTCCACATCGACGCAATGCATTGTCGAAGATGGAAGAAGTGCACCGAGCACTTCTCCATTAACTCCAGATTTAGCTGTCCAAGTACCATCCTTAACCGCAGGTTTGACTCCATCGACCCTGATGGTGAAACCACTACAGCCAAATTGAGTACTTCCATCACATAATGCACCAGTGGAGTCAGTTGCTCCAGATGGTAGATTTATCAAACTGAATGAGTATTGATACTCGTTATTATTTGGTGGGGCTGTTACATTGATATTGAAGATTCCATCAGTAATGGTATGTGTTGTAATCTCTTCTGGCCATGCGAAATATCCTTTCTCTCCATCCATCAGGGCTGCATGCCTTGTAATCTCAAGAGTAAATTCACCTTCTGGATTGACATAAACACCATTGTTGATTCCGTCAACATATGCATATTGCCCTTCAAAGGCGATTAAATCACCAGGGTACACGAATGCGCCTGAAATATCAGAGGTAAATGGCTCTTGAAGGTCGGTGAAACTCGGAGTAATTCCATTTCTGAAATCAAGTTGTATTCCATCGCTGTAAACCCAACGTTGCTTGTGTCGTCCACCGGCCTCGCTCATTAGAACTGGGCTATTGTCCAAATCCTTAATTCGTAACTGAGGCACATATGTAGTGGTAGTTATTCCCACGATATCCCATTGCATACGAATCGGTAAGTCGAGATAGAATTCAGACTCAAACGGATCTATCAAGCGACCTCCATCCATACGTAGGACTTGCGAACCATCACTTTCATTGCTTGCGTTAATGATTTCAACCCAGTTGCTATCAGCCCAAGCAGTCTCGTTTCTAGGAGAATAATACAGTACCATATCTTCTGGGCCAAGGTCAATCATAAACCAATCAATGTCTCTCCAACCGTTGTCGTCTTTCGCTTCAACAATCAAGTGGTATTCATTTCCAGCATACATCGACATGTTCCAAGGTCCTTGATATCGAGGTGCTCCTTCAGCCGGATTGTGTAACCTCTCTCCATTAGAATCCTCGATGAAGAAATTACGAATTGTTGGGGACTTGGCTGACATTGACACATATGTGACTAAATCGTCTTCAAATCCAGGCCCGCCGCCATTGATTGCGTTACCTGCAAGGTCAGCACCTACAATGTACGCACTAACTTTTCCAGCAGGGTCTTGTCCCTTATTTGCATCGTCGCTATATGTTCCAGTATAATTTGCAGTGGGTGAGTTCCCATCGCTAGTCAATGTAACAACAACATACTCGTCTTCATCAGCTTCACCATCTCCATCTGTATCATGGTCATACTCGACCCAGTAATACATATCGAGTGAAGAAGGTGGCGTAGGAATGTCCTGTGCAACGGCTCTTACCTTCTGTTGATTGGTTGGTAAGACCCATGTGTCATCGACAAGTGGACGCCAATTCGACCAAATTGTTGGGTCGAGATTTGCTGCATTCAATACAGAAAGATTTACCAAAGTAGGTGAGTATGTATCAATCGAGAGATTGAAAGGAATTCCACAATCTACATCAGAGATAATCGGAGATGCTGGACATAGTGTATCGCCACCTGTGTAATCGATGACCATGAATCGGTATGTTGCCTCTCCTGCTGCAGTAATTCCGAGATCTACTTCCCAATTGAAATCTCCACCAATACTTCCAGTAGTATTCACAACCTCAACCCATTCTTGGGTGACATTACCCTGAGAATTATTAATTTCCCAACGCTGTAAAGTGAGGTTGTATGAGGTTGGGTCAGGAGCGATTTCTAGATTCTCTAAACGAACGCTTCCAACCAAGAAGATATTCTGGTTCGATCTTGCTGCGGTTAAGTCCTGTGCAACGCCACCATAATTTTGGAGTTCGAAAGATGCGATGTATGCATCATTCTCAATTGCATTTCCACCTGGAGGTGCTAGAACAACAGCACCTGGTAATCCATTGACGCCATTTGACGCAACTAAACTTGCATACAGGCGTAGTTCCTCTGTGTCTTCCCAAGCGGTATTGATTCGGAATCTCCAAGTTATGTGCTTGGAATCACCGACATCTGATTCACTTGAGGATTCAAGGCTCAACAGATTATCTGGGTCATAAGCTTCGGCGAAGCCCATCAAATCAGAATAACTCAACTCTACTACTCCACTCGATGACTCCATTCGCAAGCGTGCTTCTGCAAAAGAAGTACCAGTTGAAGAATCTACAGTGTGAGTCGATACTGCCTCAATAATGTCGCCGTTCGGATAAAGTCCAATTGGATTATCAGTAAGGCTTAGGGTGGAATCGTATCCAGCAGACGTGGTTACAGATAGGTCCGAAAGGGTCACTGCACCTCCACTACCAGCAGACAAAGCCATTGGAACAGATACTTCTGCACCAGTTCCAAGTGCAATTCCTTGATTCAATTCTCTATCAAAATAATCTGATGCATCCAATGTGGTTTCCCAGTCATAGATAACATCGAGATCTCGAACTAGAATCGTTGAAGAAGTCAAGGCATCAGTATTTTCTACAACAAAGTTTAGAGTGACCCACTCATTTCCAAATGCGTCGATATAACTTGATGCAACCAATGGATTAACGAGTAGATTGTTAATTGCAGAAACTAACTGTAGTGGTGTTTCAAGCATTTCGTGGGAGAACATTGAGATATTTTCCATGCTACCTAGGAATTCTTCCTGATTGCTACTCATCAAACTTAGATCAAATCCAACACTTGGGTCTGAAAGAGAACTAATCGTGTTGTTAGATAAAATCACGTCTGCGTTTGTCACTGTAGCGCCACGTGGTATCATGAAACTGCCGCCAACGCCTCTTCCTATAGTGTTTAGAACAATAGTAGACTGAGAAGCTCCCTGGTTCTCGCCATCTGCAAATCCAGCCCACAATGAGGTTTGACGGCCGAATGCACCAAAGGCTGGTTCATCCATTGCCCATTCGACATCACCGTCATTTGCGATATCGATGCTAACGCCAGATGCGCTATGTCCAAATTCCAAGTCAAACCAGATTTCGGAAAGACCACATGGATTGGCATAGGAGATGATGGAAGAGAAACCAAATGCGGGAATTGTAGGTTCATATTTGGTATTCACAGACAAATTGACAAGATTATTATCTCTCATATTAATCTGGATATCCGGGTCATCCATACAATCATCGACAACTACTGGAGTAATTCCAACAATTGGCTGACTGAATCTGGTACGCTTCATTGGTGGATTGAAGGATTGATCGACAATATTTGGCGCGTACATCAACGGTTGAGAACCACCGGGTGACATCCATACTCCATCAATAATAAATGGATCAAAAACAACACTGGTATCATTTAATCCACTACCTACTCTCGTACCTAGAGATAAACCATGCAGTACCGCAGTCGATAACCGATACTGTCCTGTATCAAACTGGAATTTAAGATCGATAACTGGATATTCACTCGCGTCAATATCCCACAATTCAATGATTGGTCCAATTAATCCAGACATCTGATTTCCCTTTGTGTCAACAACTATTTCAGTTGTTGAACCACGTAGGATATCTACTTTCAAGGTATTTGTAGGAGAGGTTTCTTGCTCTATTTGAAGCACCCCATATCCATCTGGGAATCCAGCCATTGGGGCTTGGCGCGGCGTGAATCCTTTGATTGTCATCCATCCATTTTGAGGAAGGGGGTCGCCAACACGGAAATCATCGATAAACCAGCCAGGCATGGTTGTATTGAATGGGGTACCGCTTCCAGCATTGTGACTTAGAACGAACTTGATTTGCACATATTTTTGGAGATGCTGATTCAGATTTACTGCGAGGGTAGCCCATCCCGTTGGATTCTGTGATGGATTTGTTGATTCGCCACCAATAGCGTAATCATTGCCTGTAAGGCCACCGCAGGACTGGATCTTTCCATTTCCAGCTCCTATTGGATAAAGCCCGTTAGCGTAACTAAGTCCTGTTGAGTTTTGAATATCGAATGGAATGTAAGACCAGCCTTGGTCAGGAGGTGGGAAACTTGGAGATGAACTGTTTCTAACCATCACATAACCGCAGTCCCAGTATGTCTTAGTAGGGTTTGCACCAGGGTTTGTCTCTGTCCAATGCATTCCATGCCAGCTTGAGAAACGAGCAACAAATGATGATGGGTCTACTGATACTGCAGGAGAAATCATGCTGTATGAGAAACCAGATCCTTGGTCATCATTTGTGTAATCATTATCTGAATCATACATATTGGTACCCCAGCAATCCATGCCAGTATTACAATTATCATTCAGTATTGTTCCTCCTGTGAGAGAGCCATGTTGCCAGCCCATTCCAGCAGATACTGGTGGCTGAGTATGGTCTTGGAAGTTACCACTATTTCGCTCGAAATCAGTAGAGTATCCTCCACTGACAAGGCTGACACTATCTTCGTGATAGGTAAAATCATCAAGGTTTGAATACTCAGTTTGCTGATTATTGTATGTTGGATCCCACACGAATTGTTGAGTCTCACCATTGATGGTGCTTTGAGTTTGATGAGTGGCCATGCCAGTGGATAGTTTGACTGATGCATCGGTAACGGTTCCTCCGGCAGGTAGGGTAATGGTTCCATCAACTGTATTCATAAAATCCGATTCATCCCTGACTTCAACTGAAATCTCACTATTCCCATTGCTGAAAGTTGTCACTGATGCAGCAGTTGCAAGTGGTGAAATTAGCATCAGGAAGGTGAATAGCAAAGCGGTTTTTGTATTCTTACTGTCGGTCATATGAGACACTCCTCTTCTCCTTCCACTAATGTCCGACATAAAAGCCCGACGGGAAGATGTAACCTACGGGTTCCCCCCATAGGGGGGGACCCGAAAGAGTGTCAAAGGGGTACTGGGCGCCTATCTTTCCAGCATCTCATTGCGAGGGCCGAAATTCCGCCCAATCGTGTCTCAGATTTCTCTAACCATTCCTTATTTGCAACAGTTGTAGGCTTATCAGGTCCAAGAGCATCACAAACTTCTGGACCTTCGCTTATCGATAAGGTTCCAATAGTTCTCGCCATCGCCATAATGTCGACCTTGTCAAAGGCCAACAGAGGCCTTAGTGGCAATAGTGGAGTGGCAATTTCAACCCCGCCTAAATTTCCTAAAGTTTGGCTAGAAACTTGGCCTAGATTTTCACCGGTCAATACATGGCTAGCCCCTACTTCCTCACTGCACAAAGTTGCTAATGAATTGAAGAGCCTCTTCATATGGATGAAATACTCAGAATGACACCATTTTTCAGTAAATAATGCAAGAACTTCAGCAACTGGAACAACAATTAATTCACGCCGAAGGTGGTTTCTCGCCGCATCACCAAGTGGCCCATCCATTTCTAGCAAATGCCGTAGCGATGCAATGGTTTTGAGTTCTGCTTCTGGGCCTGTAATCGGCTCTTGACTTGCGTGAACAGGGATAATATCCCATCCTTCCGCTAACATTCGGGCAACTGCGACCGGGGAATCTATTCCCCCGCTAACTAGCGCAATACAGGTGCCCGCCATGGCAATAGGGCGTCATCTCTCCATCATCAAACCCTCCCTTCACTCATTGCCACGGCACATGGGTTGAAGGAGGGGGGGCTAACCCCCTAGGTTTGATGGAGCCTTTCGACACCGAACCTCTTACACTCATTAGTGAAGTATTTCCGCAAGATACAAATTCGTATAATACCCTATTTGGAGGCGCATTGCTCTCCCTCATGGACAAAGCTGCGGGAATCACTTGCTCTAAATTTGCACATCGGGAATTCGTAACCATTTCAATAGATACTCTCGAATTTACTGCACCTGCTCGTCAAGGTGATCTTATCGAAGTTACTGGTAAAGTCGTATTCACCTCAAACCGAACAGCGTGCACAAAGGTCACAGCATGGGCAATGAACAAATCAGATTGGACAAAAATTACCATCTGTGAAGGTTATTTCTTCATGGTAGCTATCGATTCGATGATGCGCCCAATTCCAATTCCACAATTTGTTCCTGAAAGTGATGAGGAAAAGGCAGAATGGGAAAAGGCCAAATCGATTAGAGACCACATGCTTGCACATAAGCGCAAGTAATTACGAGTCTAGTCGAGGAAGTGCGGAAACTCCTTCCGCCTCAAGTTGTTGTTTTTCTTCAGTACTCATCATCTCATCGAATGAAGATGGTATTGCGGCCTCAGCCCTGATATGACTCAACATTTCCTCTACTTTTTCATCATTCACAACGCCACCTCTACTTTGGGCAAGATTCTGAATCGATTCTGTAGCCTGCCTTGCATGGTCGGCCTGAATCCTCAATGCGTCAGTAGTTCGTGACCTCCTTAGGAGGCTACGTGAAATATTGCTAACTCTTTCGCTAACTCTTTCAAGTGAAGGTCCAACCAATTCCCTTACGACTGAACTGCCTCGAAGTGCAGTTCCCCTACGGCCTCCGGTTAAAATACGCCGTTTGCTATTTCTTTTGACTGAAAGTCTAGAAATCGAAGGATATCTTTCAGCAGGTCCCTCTACGGGTTCTGCAATGTTATTTTCAGAACCCGTTTGACTTTCTTCTTTTCGCGTAGCTGCGACAAGTGATTGAGTTGGTTCCTCAAGTTGTGGATCAATCAATGGAGTATCAGGAGATTGGAACTCTTCGACCATTGCACCTGGGACATGAGCCCCTTCTGCACCAAAGAATGATGGTAGGAATTGAGTGGGTGGTGGAGTTGCATGCATTGGTACATGTTCAGCCGGAATTGCTCCATTAAATTGCATCATTCCATAAGACGAATGATCTACTGGCTGATTACGATGGATAGTTTGAGGAGAGGGTTGTTGCATCTGGGGTTGCCAACCATTCTGTATCGCATTATTCCTTTGAGTATGTAGGTTGCCTCTTGCACGAGTTAGTAAACTCGCAGGAACCTCCATCTCAGGTTCTTGCACAATCTCATCCGCCCATATTGGAAGGTCGAGATCTGCAACCATGGCGATAGGTTCATCGAGAATTGTTGCATCAAGTGGTTCCTGTTCATCAAATGACATAGAATCCAAAAAGCTGGTTAAGACCGGAGCGGGTTCTAGTTCTATTACTTCAGGGGCGGTTAGAATTTGCTCGAAATTCCTGTGCCTAGGATAATCAGAATCTCTGATTAGAGAAGAAATACTCTCCCTTGCCTCTTCTAAGCTTAATCCATCTTGCATCCGATTTACCATTGCACATAGTCGAATCAATGAATCGTCATTTCCAAAGACTGAATGACAATCCCCTGCAGATGTATCGATAGTTAGCGTCTGGCGGCGAGTAATCAAATGAGATACTGCAATTACTATTCCCGCAGATCCTATTAAAGATTGCAATTTACCTTCTAGGCCTCTCCATGACAACCAGCATAAGAGCAGGCCAACGAATCCAAGCCAAGCAGGAATCAGAGTAGTATGGTGATGATGTACCCTTTGAATTGCTTCAAGTCTCATGTCCAAGGCTTGGCCAGTACGGGATTCGAAACAGAGTTGCGTATCGGAAAGGGTTGCCCTCACCCTACCTCGTACACCCCCAAGATTTAGCGAGCGGAAAACTTCCACCGGCTCGCTAACACTGGGGCTATCTGCCCTGGTGTCTGAGTACATCCCGAACCTGCGAACTAGAAGTTGAGGTTATCAATGCACCGTAGGTGAACCCCTATGGGGTTGCGTATTGGCGACCCTCTCAATCTAGCCGGGATACGCTTGCTGAACCCATTATTCGTGGTTTAGAATCAAGTTGAGCGATCAAAACTTGTGGTGCATCATCACGCCTGATAAATAATGGTGAATCCCAAGAAACTATCATTCCATCATCTATCGATTCAATTCGCCCTACTGCGAATTGCAAATCTACTGCAGCATGAACAACGTCACCTGGATTTAGGATTCGCTTTTGAAATGGTGATTGTGTCAATTCTATTCGACTACGCTCATGTTTCTCTAGCGCAAGTGGAATGCTGATTCCTTTGTTATTATCCTCTACTTCAGGATGTATCACAAGACTTCCACCAGATAGGTGTTCTTCCTTGGTATTACGTAGAGCAATTCCGACCCTATCTCCTGCTACTGCTTCAGTAACATCATCATCCATTACCTGCAGTGACTTCACAGTTCCAGGGCCATCTGCTGGCATCAATCTCAATTCATCATGTACCTTTAGGGTTCCAGATTGAACATATCCTATTGCAACAAGGCCGATGCCTTTTACATTGAAATGTTGATCGATTGGAACAACAAGTGAGGCTGATTTTGCAGCTTCAAGGTCGGCTGAAATCGAGTCCATCAATTTGTATAATTCGCCACGGAGTTCTATTCCATCACTACTACATTGGGTCCATCCTCCAAGTCCAGCCTGTTTGAACAGGCCCATCACTTGGTCTTCGTCAACCCAACCACCCTCAGCAGCATTGATTACAATCAGACCCTTGTCTATACCCGCAGAAGCGAAAGCAACCAGAATCTCTCCGAATTCTGCATTGATACCGGTTACCTCAATCAGTCCAACACGTGCCGCGCACAATGCATTGAACAGAGGGCGTATTCTATCTGGAAGTTTGGCAGGCCTGATGACTGATAGAATTCGAGGACCGCTGTCTCCGGCCTCTTTGTGAACATAGGTATGGACATCGCGCTGGTCGGTTGCTTTCGCAATCGCTTTTGCCAATTCGTCACTTCCAACCATGGCTATGTTGAGGACGGTCATACACCGGCGACCGGTGGACCTTTCTTGAGTCTGTTGCAGGCTTAACGAGTACTGGTTATCGCCCGGTAGTCAATTAAGCGAGAGTCATATTCTTCTTGGGAAAGACTTCTAATTTTCTTAGTTCCAAATTTCTCTAAGGTAAATGATGCAGTAACTGTAGCATGAACTAGAGCCTCTGCAAGTTCTTCACGCTCTATCTTTCCTTCATTTTGTGAAAGGAAAGCCGCCATCGCACCTGCAAAAGCATCACCGCAACCGGTGGGATCTACAATTTTCTTTGTGGGAAATGCCGGCATAGATAGCAACCCATCGGGGTGAAGAGCAAGAACTCCATGTTCTCCTCGCTTCACAACAAGAATTCCGCCACCTGCCAATTCCTGAACTGCAAAAGAGGCTCGAACTAAATTATCATCATTGGCAAGCATCCTAACTTCACCATCATTCAATACTACGAGGTCTACCTTTTGCATAGCTTCAATCAAACTATCTTTTGCAATGTTAATCCACAAATTCATCGAATCTAGCATCGTTATCCTGGTGGGTGAAGTTTGTTCGATAACCGAAAGTTGTAGTGTTGGGTGCAAATTTGCGCAAAATACTACACTTGGATGAAAAGAATGGGCAGGAACTTTTGGTTCAAAGTGTTCGAATACATTGAGATGTGTTTCATGAGTTTCTGCCTCGGCCATATCTCCGTGATACGACCCCTTCCAGCGGAAAGTCAAACCCTGAGCTATTTCTATTCCAGAAATGTCGAGGCCCGCATCGGCATATGCGGCCATATCTTCTGTAAGGAAGTCATGTCCGACTACTCCTACTAATGCTGCTTTACCACCATTTATTCGATTCAAATGAAAGGCGGTGGAGAATCCGCTGTAAGATGCTGAACCTCCCAATTCTTCCGTTGCGATACCCTCTGGAGATTCCAATGAATCATAGGCAAGACTGCCGACGATTAGAACATCCATCGTATCACCCAAGTAGGTCTTGGTGCATATCGATATATTGGATTGTAACGTCACGATTTAGGAAATCTTTCTCATCCATTATTCTACGATGGAGCGGAATTAAATGCTCTACTCCAGTAATGATTGTCTCATCTAGAGCAGTTCTCATTCGAGCAATTGCATCTTCACGTGTTGGACCCCAAGTGAGAAGTTTTGCCAACAGACTATCAAAGCATCCTGGCATCTCATATCCGGGGTGGGCATGAGTATCGCATCGCACACCAAATCCACTGGGAAAATGACATTCCCAAAGTCTACCAGGTGAAGGTACGAAGTTGGTAGTATCCTCAGCATTTAGCCGACATTGAATCGCATGCCCTCGAATCTTCACATCTTCTTGAGTTAATGGTAGGCTTTCACCCTGAGCAACTCTGATCCCCAGTTGGACAAGATTGTATCCTGTTATCAATTCGGTAACTGTGTGTTCTACCTGCACACGAGGATTTACTTCGAGGAAGTAAAAGTCTCCATTTTTATCACGCAAAAATTCGAATGTTGCTAAGCCTTTGTACCCGACGCTCTCAGCACCAGCGCAAACAAGAGCCCCTATCTCTGCACGCTTCTCATCAGTCAACCAAGGGCCTTCCTCGACAAGTTTCTGGTGACGTCGCTGGATAGAACAAAATCTCTCGCCAAAATGAATAGCATTCTTACCATCGCCAAGAACTTGAAATTCTACGTGCTGGGCGCCTTCGATATATTTCTCAACGAATACTCGATTATCACCAAATGCGGATTTCGCCCGGCTTTGGCACAACTTAAGAGCGCCCTCGAATTCATCTGAAGCATGCACAATTTGCATACCAATGCCTCCACCACCTGCAGCAGCCTTGATGATAACTGGATAGCCTATTTCTGAGGCTAATTCACTTGCAACTTTTGCACTGGATATAGATTCACTACTGCCTTTAGCCGTGGGAAGACCTGCTGCTTCCATCGCAGCTCTTGCCTCGATTTTATCACCGAGTAAAGTGATAACATTTGCAGCAGGACCAATGAATGTGATTCCTTCTTCTTCCAGACGCTTTACGAATTGAGCATTCTCGGCCAAAAACCCATAGCCGGGATGTACTGCATCGCAATTCAATTCTTTAGCAGCATTTACAATCGCTTCAATATCAAGGTAAGAATCCAAAGGATTTGCTCGCATGATTGGGTATGCGATATCTGCCATGCGCACAGGTAGCGATAATCGGTCTTCGCGACCATGAATTACAGCTGCCTCAATACCCATGTCGCGCAATGCTCTCAGAATCCTCAATGCTATTTCGCCGCGGTTGGCAATTAGCACGCGTTTGAATCCCATGAGTGTTGCCAGACACACCTGCTCTATGATGAAAGCGGTTCAACAATTACACCCATGTGGCGTTTTCAACCCAATATAGATGCCGGATTCCAGTAACTTCAACCCGTATTCTCGCGCTATTTGTAAATCGGTGGGATGAGACTTATAGGATGGCAAATATATTCACAGTTATGGATACGGATGAAAACACCGGTGCGGCCACTGCCCAACGTTTGGCAGGAAGAGATTTGAATAAGAGTGGCAAAGTTGTGAATTTGGCGATTTGTGGTAATTCTAGATTTTATAATTATCAATGGCTAGAAGAACAACTCGATCTATGGATTGAACAGCATGAAAATCCGGATCTAATAATCATGGGAGGGGCTTCGGGAATTGATTATTTAGCAGAGAGGTGGTGTGATAATCACGCTATTCCAATGGCGATTTACAATGAGGCGTGGAATGCACCTAGAAGTGGATTACAGGATGATGGTAGACCAGAAGCAGCACCTACACTTGTCGATGATATGCTAAACCATGCGACACATGTTATCGCATTCCCTGGGCCTAAATCCAAATGGACATCCATCATGATTAAACGGGCGCGTGAACGAGGTATTGCAGCAGTGGAAATACCTACTCCGCTGGAAACGTGATCGAGATCAATACACATCTCGTAAGTAGCGCTTTTCTTCCCTCATCATCGTTTTCTCGATGAAGAAGGTTGCATCTTCTTCCGACATTCCGCCATGCTCCATTGCAATTTCGATTAAGGTACGGTGTACATCCTTTGCCATGTAGGTTTTATCGCCACAAATGTAGAAATATGCACCTCTCTCAAACCATTCCCAAACTTCAGCACCATGCTCTTTGAGTCTGTGTTGGACATAGATTTTCTCTTCTTGATCTCTTGACCAAGCTGTGGTAAATCGATACAGATGACCTTCATCAAGCCAACTCTCAATTGAATCCTTGTAGTAAAATTCTGTTTTCTCGGATTGGTCACCAAAGAATAACCAATTCTTTCCATCTGCATTATCAAAGACTCGTTGTTCCATGAAAGCACGGAAAGGTGCGATTCCAGTTCCTGGACCAACCATGATAATGTCAGTAGATTTGTCTTCAGGTAGGATGAAAGATTTGGTAGGGCTCATAAATACGCCAACGTCGGTTTTCCCAATTTCAACCTCATCGGCCATGTAAACAGTACACAAGCCGCCCCTATCTCTGCCATGATGGGAATATCGAACGATTCCTACTGTTAACTCAACAAAGCCGGGGTGGGCATCGTGGCTTGAAGCAATGGAATAGAGGCGCGGCTTTAATTTGTCAATCAATTCAAGGAATTCTTCGGCGTCATACTGAACATCAAAATCCCTAATCACATCGATATAATCCCGTGACCAGATGTAATCCTCCATTGCATCACCATCAGAGACAAGATTAGCGACCTTTGCTGCAGGGTCATCCCCCTGAATGGAAGGGTTAGGTTCTGCGACAAGGGAAGTATCGCCTCCCATCCATTCGGAGCCGCCTCCTGCTACAGCCTCGCGATAGCGCTCTACTAGTGTTACAGTGATTCGCATACCTGCTGAAGTCACCTTTTCCACGAGCGAATTTACGAATCTCTTGTTGACACGATGAATTTCAAAATCCATCTTTAGTGCATCACGGAGAGTGCGCTCACCATTGTGTGTATTCACAATTTGTTTACTATCCCAGCCAGAAACTTCGATTAATTCATCAACAGTATGAGGGGGGTTTTCTGATAGCACACCCAATGCGTCACCTACCTTGTAATCCAAACCAGAATCTCCCAAATCGAATACGATGTGGCGAGTTTCCTTTTTGGAATCTGGTCCGTTGAGAACATAGCACTCAGTAACCTTAGATTGATAGGGGTTCTTTACACTCCAATTTGACATGGTTATCACCGAATGAACCAGCCCACCGGACCACTGTTCATGAATGTTGGTGCGATGATGTCATAGGTCCGAAGGGCATCACCTCCTCCATGGTGAGGGTCGACTTGCTCGGAAGCGGTAATGCATTCCTACCTTCAGGACGCCACCACTCCTTCACATGTATTGACCGTCACATGATAATCGATGCCCCTCCAACATGCTTAGCAAGCCTAAGGAGAGCAGGTATTTCAGTAGCAGATATCGATACTATTCTAATCACTCATGTTCATGGAGATCATGTGTTTGGATTTCCATTTATTTTGTTAGAACGAAAATACATTTCAGATAGAGAGGGCCTCAGGCCACTCACAGTAGCAGGTTCTTCTGGAGTCAAAGAAAGGCTCGTCCATCTTTGCCATCTTGCATACCCAGGTTCGCTCGATTCGATTCTTGAAACAATAGAATGGGTTGACATTCCCAAAGTTGAAAATTGGTCCTTTGAGAGATTTCAAGTTCTCCATGACCCAGAAGTAGACCCGCATGGCTGGCGACTCGAAAACGAAAATGGGATATCTCTACTTCACTCAGGGGATAGCGGCCCTTGTGAAGAATTGTGGAGCAGGGTTGGTGGTGTCGATCTCGCCATTGTAGAAATGGGAGTTCCGCAGTGGGTCCCCACTGAGCATCACCACAAACCAGCTGATATTGAGAGGCTTGCTAATGAAAATCAAGATACTACGATATTAGTAACTCATACTTTTATTGATGCAGATTATGAAATTATTACCACGCAAGTACCGGATTTCCCTTCCAACGTCATCCATGGAGATGATGAAATGGCGCTAGAATTATTGGCAGATTCTATTCTTTTGATATAATAATAATACTAAAAAATATCTTGACTCGGTGTAATATTAACACCTTATCTTGGATTCTTCAATTGCCAGTTATATACGAAATTAGATCTTAGTTCGTTTCGATTGTTTCTGAAGCTACTTCGGACTTTCAATTGGAGAGGTGGGTTTGTCGGCTCTATCATTTTGGAAAATCATTCTGCGGCAAAGAAGTTTCCGGATTCCGACCGACAGTATGCTGTTTTCTTCAATAAACCTGATGAAAACGCCCTTCTCTTTATGAACTCCAATTGAAGTTGAATAAGTCGGCTATTCCTCACTTCAAACCGTCATCAGCAAACAAATTTATATGGCGGACTCGGACTCACGTAAGTCATCATGCGTTGTGTTCGCCAGCCGGACAACATGGAATGATATGAGGAGAAGTGTAATAAAATGTCGTCAAATATTTTCGATGGCATTCTCACACAAAGAACGCTCTTTATCCAAAAAGAGACACTGCGCCACACTCACACTCCTGAAAGACTGCCTCATCGTGATGCAGAAGTTGAGACATTGAGTTTCAATTTAGTCGAGGCCCTAAAGGGCCACATCCCCTCAAATATGATTCTTTACGGTGTGACAGGGGCTGGCAAAACCGCTGTCACTAGGTATGTTTGTGATCAACTCTTACGGAAGGGTGAACAAATTGGAAGAGTAGTTCATCCAGTTTTAGTTAATTGCCGACAAATCGACACACAATACCGGGTGCTCTCTCATCTCGGAAACACACTTCTTGAAGCTCATGAAGAGGCTGATATTCCATTCACTGGCTGGCCAACTGATCGAGTATTTTCAGAATTGGTTAAGAGAATGGATGAGCGCGGAGGCGTTTATGTCATCGTACTTGACGAAATCGACCATCTTGTAAAGAAGGCTGGAGATGACCTCCTTTACAATTTAACAAATTTGAATGCTGAATTGAAAAATGCTCGAGCATGTGTGATTGGTATCTCTAACGATCTCAAATTTACTGATTTCCTCGACCCTCGGGTAAGAAGCAGGCTTGGCCAGGAAGATATCATCTTCAATCCATATAATGCTGAGCAACTTCAAGATATTCTCAGAGGAAGAGCGCAAAATGCAATCACTCCTGATGCAATTGGTGACGGGGTTATCGAATTGTGTGCCGCGCTTGCAGCACAAGAAAACGGGGATGCTCGTTGTGCGCTTGATTTACTTCGTGTCTCAACCGAAAAGGCTGAGCAAGAAGGTGTTAGCATTGTAGAACAACAACATGTTAGAATTGCTCAGGCTCAAATTGAATCAGATCAAGTTACACCGGTTATTCGAACTCTTCCTACACAGCAGAAGATGGTCCTTGTTTCTGTTCTAATCAATGAAAATAATGGCCTTCGCAATATTCAGACCGGTGAAGTTTACCACATCTACAAACAGGCTTGCAATTTAGTTGGACAACAATTCTTAACGGCAAGAAGAATCTCTGGTATCATCAATAATCTCGACATGCTAGGTCTGATAACAGCCAAAGTGATTTCAAGAGGTAGGCACGGTCGGTCCAAGGAGATTAATTCCTGTATTCCCAATAACATCGACCCAATAGATGTAATGGCAAAAGCCGAACCAGTATTCTCAGAAATCTTCGCAAATAGGTTCCGGCACCAAAGTCGCCTATGAGGAAGCCCCGTAGGGGCTCTCCTAAACACTCATAACCGTGACCAAGGTGGCAGTCGCCATGAGCAACAGTGATGAGAATGGAGAGCGTAGCCTTCTCGAGACCTTCACCCTCCCTTCAAAAGGACTTGCTGATTGGTATGTTGGGTTAGGAATTTGGGGACTTTTTCTTGCAATAATGAATTGCCTTGGGATAGTCCATCCGCAACATAGAGTATCTTGGGGCGGCCTACTCACCTTTGAAATGACTAACGCCGCATTTGATGTTGCAGATGGTTTCTCAATAGTTCTAGGCGACATTGTTTTCATAGGAATATGCAGTGCTGCAATATTCTTAGGAATGCGAACACAGATTGGCGAAGGTACAATTGAGGAGCATTGGAAATCTACTTTTGAGCATGAAGTCGGATTCGTCCTTTCCCTCTTTTCTTTCGACAAAGGATTGACTACAGCCATTGGAGGATGGCTGATTACCATCGGTCTGATATTCTACATTATTCGTGGCATACTATTCACGAATTGGATTGATCCCGGAGTTTATTCGGTATGTGTTGCATTAATTGCTAGTGGACTTGTAATGAAGATGCTGGCTGAAAGCGAACCCGAGGAATAATCAGTGCCCATTCCGCCCAAATAGGGCGTCAAGGCATCCAAGAATGATCCCTTGCCAAAGTGCCAACGACCAAGCCACGAATATCCATGGGGCCTTGAGTGGACTCTTTTTCGCCGCAATGAATAATGTTGTGCGCAAGGAAAGAAGCCACCAAATCATAATTGGTAAAAATAGCCAAACAGGTTCACTAACTGTGATGATTTCATTTTTTATATTGTCAATATCGAAGCCGTCTTTCAACAAAAATACAAATCCAGCAATCATTGAGAGCCATGCTGGTAATAACGAGAGAATAATCCATGAGGACCCTATGAAATCGAAGCCTGGACCTCTTCGATTACGCGCTGGATAGTTTCGTACAATCCTAACGTGAGCTCTTGAGTCTCTTTTTCTCTTGCTAAGGAATCGTGTAAGACCAGTTTCAGGAATGTGGTTGACGACCGCGTCAGGAGCATAGATGATCACTCCTCCTTCCGCTATTAATCTCAAAGATACCTCCATGTCTTCGGCATGATACCAAGATGGATCAAATCCTCCTACCTCGAGTAATTTCTCTCTGTTAAACATTGAACATGGTCCATTTGCGAGACTGGTTCTTCTAGGCCTAGAACGGTATTTCGCTTGAATTTCAATCGATCTGATAATTGAGACCACATCATTTGATTGGCCGAATACTGTTCTACCGGTTACTGCAACGACCTCTTCATCCTCTTGCGAGGGGGAAGCCAAGAGCAATTGTTCAATCCAATCCGGTTCTGGACGAACATCGATGTCGGTAATTGCGACCCATTCTCCACGCGCAACTTCAAGTGCAGCCATTCTTCCTGCCGATAATCCCAATGGTTCCTGTGTAATTGCAGTGACTAATTCCTCTTCGCCCCATTTTCTTACCGTCTCAGTAGAACCATCGTTTGAACCATCATCGACAATGATAATCTCTAGTGGACTGTGAGTTTGGTTAACCAAGGATTCCATACAATCATCAATCCAATTGTTGCCATTTCTGACGCAAACGGTGATTGAAACTAGAGTCATCATCTCACCTCAAAGCGATTGAGTATCGAACGGCATTCCAACTTTGCTTGGTTATCTGTATGACGAATGACGACTCCTTTTCCAGGTTGTCCATATACTACATTCGTACCAAGTGGAGCGAGAAGGTGGATAATAATTGGAGCGAGGTCTTCCTCCCCTGAAACCTCGATGCATGTGGTTTGGTCATTGTGCAATGCCGCTTCAATGGAGTCGATTAGAGAAGGGGTGATTTGCCCCGGAGGATTATTTGCACCGATTAGAACATCGAATGAAGAAAGATCCACTTTATTTTCTAATTCGGTTCTCTTTGTGAATCCATCAACTAAGGCAATGTCAGGAATTATATCCATATCGAGTAATGTGGCGGTACATACATCTCCTACGGACACCAATATTCCGAATGTTAAATCCTCAATCGCCGAAGACATTGCTACTTCAGGTGCATTCTCTGGACCAAGATGCAAATCCCCCATCGCTTCTTTCAATTCAGAATCGAGTGCAGGTTGGAAATAATGAATGGCCTCTCTATCTTTATTATTCAGCCACGCCTTTCCATCTCGATCGATTATCCCAGCACGAATTCTTGTACTGGAGATAATTCCTCCAGTTTCATCTAGAACATGTTCGGCCTCAATAATTTCCAATGGCATTAGGCCTGCATGCAATCTCTTTTCATTAATCGAATTACAATTGGGTAATGTTTCGGGAGTACAGATAATCGAATCACAATCCGCTCGATGTGGCGCTGGTCCCCATTCATCTTCGAGTTCATGCGTTGAAATTCGTTCACTACACCAATCTAGAATTGCTCCTCTTCGCTCATCGAAAGACTGTATCAAAGGAGATTTATTTCCAGCCATTTCATCTCCCGCAATCCAAACTTCAACAAGTTCGGCTTCGGCTAGTGCTGTTTCTAATAGCGAGATATGGCCGGCATGAAAACGGTCGAAAGTACCGCCGACTAGGCAACGCTCTAACCTCACCATGTAGTATACTGTACTTCAACCACAGTTGAAGGTATTGTAAGAGAAGCTGTGCCCCGACCCGTAACAGCCCCTATCATCGTCTCCTCGGAGGCTTGACCCAGGGTCAGGGCGTCTGTGCGGCCGATTGGTTGTCTCACACTCATCCTTTCGTCCGGCGAGGACCCATTACCGACCACATAGTCCATCGGTTTGCATCAGAGGTCATACCCGAAAGTCACCCTGGTCTTCGTCGATGGCACATGGCCGCATCATTGGTATCGGCTTTCATCGGGCAGCACGCCCTCCAGCCGATGTTGCATGTGCAGCCAACCTGTGCGACCGGCCACTCATGCATGAAGGCGTCGGTGCAGGGCAATGTGAATCTCCATATCACCCTCACAATGAATTGGAACTATGGGTACGGTTGTTTGGAATAACCAGCCCACCATTGGATGAGTTCTACCTATTGGTGGTGCAATCCCTCTTTCTCTAGCATCTAGTGCATCGAGTACATCCAACAGTGAATTGTGTCCAGGACCACTATCCATGTGATGGGTTAGTTTCAGGTCCTCGCTCAATAGTACTGAATCGCACAGCAAGACGGGCCAAGGAATCTCGAGTTTGCTAAGCAATGATCTTCCTTGATTTGATGAGAGGAAGAGTCGAAGCCACTCCAAAGCATTCTCTTTCCAAAGTGAATGGTTGACTGTAGTAATTATTCCCATAATTGCGTCTCTATCTTGGACTCCGACTGCAAGCGCATGATGATGAGGGCATGCTAATGCTACCTTCTCTTTGAGTACTGAATCCCAACATGCCATCATCACTCCATCGATATCAATGGGATCTTCTAGAAATGCTGAACAAGCAACATCTACTGACTCCATTGTAGATGCTGAAAGCCAATGTGTTGAAGATAAAAGCGCACTAGCCATTGCGGGATGAGCGATGAGATGTGCTTGATCAAGCATTATCATCGGACTAGAACGAACTCGCCCAACAAGTGATTCATATGCCTCATTATTATCAAGAGCTAAATCACATATTTGCTCAATGTCAAAAGAATCAAGTTTTGCAAGACTAGCCCAAATCGAATCAACCTTTCCGGAAATACGTCTCCATCTCGACCCCCTCTGCTCAGACGAAGTGGCAATCCATGCTGCAAGGGGATAATCCCCTTCTACCATGTCAGCCCAAGTATCGTTACCATCTGAGGATAGATTGCAAGCAACCCACATCGCCTCCCTTTGATTGATGGGTTTGCCTCTCGGAGGAGTCAACTCCCCTCGTATTATTTCGGATGGTGTGGCGGGTATTTCCCAATTCTCTGGCATCTCATTAGAGAGGTTTCCATCAAGACTAACTGGAATTTGTACTCTATCTCGTAATTCAAGGTTGAACTTTCCATGGGCTCCC
Organism: Candidatus Poseidoniaceae archaeon; assembly: GCA_030747785.1. Lineage (GTDB taxonomy): Archaea > Thermoplasmatota > Poseidoniia > Poseidoniales > Poseidoniaceae > MGIIa-K1. The sequence goes on from JASLKC010000005.1 coordinate 23,706, forward strand.
ATTGATGTCAAGCGCATTGGCAATTCAAGTGAAGCTCCCTCACAGATCACCATTCGGCAGCGGCTATCTGCTACAAGTTGGTCTAATGCGCCTCGTTCAATTGGCCAGCGCCAATGAGCCACAATAGGTTGTGTGGATGACTCTAGAGCATAAGCCAATACTGCACGCGCTGCTCTTAGTGAAAGTGAACGTGTGTCCAATACGCCTTCTTCAGCCCATTCTCTGCCAGGGAAGTCGGCTAGTAAACGACGGGTTGATGCTGAAGAAATCCCCTCGCTGAGGTCTGACTGTATCTTAGACATCCTCTCTGATATTGCCTCATTAGAAAGTCGTGGGTGAACTTCTCGAAGCCAATGCTTGAGAATCGCAAATGGTATTGGGGCTCCTTCACGACCAAGTAAATCAAAATCTGCAATACACAATGCGCCTTTTGCTACCGCTCTTAACACAAGTGCTTGGTCATCTCTTCTGCCCAATAATGCATGAACTCCATCCCTCGGCCTTACCAAGGGCCCTGAGTTTCCGGCTCGGCCAAATGCTACATCACCATCGCATAATTGCTGAGGTAATTCCGGCCACATCCCTTGAGGTAGTGAAGAGAACCAGCTTCCTACACCTAAGGGCCATTCTCTCGAATCATCTAAGAGGCGGGCTCTAACAACACCCATCACTTTTGGCCGCTCCATCCACGCTGCTAAAGTCAATGGTGAGGCGTCCTCGGGGGCTTCTGCACGACGCCCATTATCCAAGTCCCACCAAACCGGTCCATCTCCTCTGATAACTCCCCAGCGCCAATACTCCCCGCCCCCTTTGTTTCCATTGGAGTTTTCAACCACTCCAGAATCTTCGTCCATTGGCCTATCTGGTAGCCCAATCAAGGGTCCTTGGGGCTTTGATGCATAACCAAGTAGCAGCATAGAGCCATCTCTCGCAAGAACAATTCCGGCGGCTCCAGGGGGTGGGGGCCAACGAACTGATGCCTCAAGACGATCGAGTCCATCGGCCTCAAGTCTAGCCAAACCTTGTGATGAAAGGCGTAATCTCGAACCTCTGATGTTTAGGTCGTCACGTACGACGTCACCCGATTCCCTCAACTTTTTCAAAGCGGCTGAGGTGTGTGGCATTCGCATAGATAATGCATTAGAAACTTCAGAAACAGTGCCTCCTCCATCTGCTAACCAATCGAGGATTCTCCTCTGATGAATTGAACGAATACGCGTCCCCGACACCTTTGTCACCAATTTACTCCACTAAGACCTTGCATATCAACATATTTACTTACAACTTATTAAGTTGTTACATTTAGTTACACATTTCCTGTGGAGAATTGCTTTCCAAACTCGGTTCCAGAATGAAACCACTATTTTTGCTGTGATTTAGCGGGTCTTAATGTAACTTGGAACCCCTCTGGCGGGATAATGGTTATATGGGCTGCTTCGCTCCTCGGTTTCAGCGGCAACTATGACAGAGTACATGGGAGCCTAAATGACAGGAGGAGAGACGATGAAAACAGTACGCATTCGAGAAAAAATTAAGAAATTCCTGGCTGAGCGTCCGCGCAATACAGCCGAGATTTTAGAACACATCAACAGTACCATGCGCCATGGTACAACTAGCCAACAGCTAGGTAATGTTCTCTCCAAGGACAAAGATATTGTCAAGGTCGGGTACATCAAGCGCTCCGGCATCCTATCTGGCGGATATGACATTTGCGAGTGGGCTACACGAATCTGGGTATCAGATAACTGCCCTGGCTGGGAAGAAGGACAACCCCTACTTCTCGACACCAATGGACAAATTAAGACATCGTCGGATCTAATCCGCCGCTCATGAAATCCATTACTAACATCGATGAAGGCCTCTGCATATTTTGCGGAGGACTAGTGGTCGGTTCATTCTGCACTTCGTGTGGAATGGTACAGTAATTACTGGCCGTTGTAAATAGACAATCCTTCTTCGAGAGTTGCCCCGTCACAAATTATTGCCTTGCAAGCGGCGGACATCCTAACTGCATCCTCGGTTGTCTTCTGGTGAATATTTCTGCCAGTTGCAGCACCTCTACATCCTGAGATGTTCATCTGCTCATGTAGGCGTCGCAGGAAATCCTCTGGTGGGAGAGAGCCTCCACCAGAACATATGATTCCGGTTCGGCCTGCTGCTTCACAAGCAATTGCAAGACTCTCTGGCTGAGTCATTCCCTCGAATGCTCGTGGATAATTGACCTTGGCGAAATCCGCACCAATACATGCTGCCACTCCTGCTGCGCCTGAGATTAATTGAGCAGATTTCTCATCAGTCACCGCTTTGCCACGTGGATACATCCAGACAACTGAAATCATTCCAAGTTCGTGAGCCTGGCGAATCATGCTTGCTGCTTCGGTTAACATATCGTGTTCATATTCAGAGCCAAGATAAATTGTGTAACCAATGCCCACGACATTTATTCCATTGTGGGCCAATGCCATTACGTCATCAAGGTCCCACATCGCTTGAGAAACTGGGTCGCGCTGGGAGGTACCAATCATATGGGACTTCGAATTGAGCTTTACCAAATATGGGATATCAGGATAATCCCTAGCAAATTGAGAAATTAACCCTAGTTGTCCGGCTAAAACTCCGATTGTGCCTTGCTCCTGAGAGCGTGCAGCAATCTCGAAAAGATGTGCTGGGTCGTTAGAACTCAGAGGAATCTTAACTCCGCCGTCATAGAAGTCATCATTTAGATGCTCAATCTTTTGATCACACGCGAAGAGGTTCATCTTTCCAGTGCCACAAGTTGCAGCATCCATATTGGCGATGAAAGTCTCAATCAACTCATCGGGCACGTCAGCGGGGACATGGTAGGTGGCCATGTGGCTCGTCCACCCATGTCGAGGACTTCAACGCATCGACGAATAAAGAATCACAAAATTATTCATTATTAGGAAATTAATAGCCTCAATAATTAATTATTCTTCACAAAATAATGAGCCATATTATCTCCAAGTCTCTTCATTATGGGCTATGGAGCGCACATGTAGAGCAAGTGCCCACAATACGCGGACTTGTCCGCTTTGAGAGGTGCTCAGTTACCTTCGAAAGAAGGTACACGCTTCTCGACATATGCTGCAATGCCTTCCTTAGCATCGCTACTTCCGAAGAGAGCAGCTTGCAACTCACGCTCAAGTGCCAAGTGGTACTCGAATGGAATCTCTGGTCCAGTCTGGCAAGAACGCTTGATGTTTCCAACAGCCTTAGTTGCCTTGTTAGGTAGAGTGAATTGACTAGCCCAATCTAGAATATCTCTGCGGAACTCATCTGCATCGCCTTCCCAAATGTGGTTGATTAGGCTGCAATCCTTTGCATCTTCAAAGGACATTAATTCACCAGTGACCATCATTTCAAGCGCCTTTGCCTTACCGATTAGTCGGGTTAGGCGAGCGGTACCACCAGTACCTGCAAGCACTCCAAGGTTGATCTCAGGAAGTCCGACCTTGCCGGAGTTCTTGCGTGCGATACGAATGTCTGCAGCCATTGCAATTTCAAGACCGCCACCAACAGCGTGTCCATTCATTGCACAGATTACCAACTTGGATGTCTGCTCAAAGCGAGAAAGGGTCTCGTTTGCGTGAAGACAGAAATTGTATTTGAATCCTGGAGTGACGCTATTGAGCATCTGGATTGAAGCACCTGCGGAGAAGAACTTGTGTCCATTGCCGGTGATGACAATGACGGTGACGTCATCATCAAATCGTGCCTTGATTACAGCGGTATCGATATCACACATCATTCCATGAGTGTATGTATTTGGTCCAACCTCGCCATCAGCAAGAGGTGCACCTGCAGAGTTGGATGCTAATTCGATAACTGCGATACCATTTGTGGTGGTTCCGTAGTTGACGAGATTGTTTGGCATTGGTTCAAGCACGAGTCCGTGTAGGTCGCTCATGTCTCCTCGGACAAGGGTTCGCTTGAAGAGTATATCGCCACTCAGGAATCTGGCACAGAAGGGGAATCCGAGTCTTCAGCGAAGGAAGTTTTACCTCCGCCTTTTCGTGCCTCATTCCATCTATTGCCCACTTCCAACGCTTCATCGGATTGTTCCCAAACATCACGCTTGAGAGCCTTACGGAAAGGCATTCGACGCACTCCGCGGCCCATCGCTTTGGAATCCTTTTCTAACATGAAAGGGCTTACCATGTGATAGATCAGAGTTTTCCACCAAGTAGGTCTGAACAATTTAGAAATCCAAACTAAACCATCACCATTGCGTTTCTGATTGCGCATCCAATTATTGCACATTCGCTTGAACATACCATCTCCAACTCTATTCATCAAGAAGCGGTTGGTCACTGAAGTTCTAACATATGGTAGGAGTTGACGTCTAACTTCCTTTTCATAATCACACTTACCAAGAATATCTTGCGCAGCAAGATGGCCTGACCATACGGCCATTCTCATTCCAAATCCCCACATGAAATCCTGAAGGCCGCCTGATTCACCAATGTAATAGCGCCCATTCTGCTTGTATCGAGAATTGATTGTGAAATCTCCTTTACCACCCACTCGCTTTATTGGTTTTCTTTCCAAATCAGGATACTTAGCATCGTACCATGCTATGGTTTCGTTAAGGAATCGCTCGCTTTTTTTCTGTTTACGCCATAGGCAAGTGCAAATTAGTCCAATGCCATCTATGACAATCAGATAGGAATAGGCTCCAGGTGCTAATTTGTCATTTAGTTGGAAACCGATATGATTTGGATGACTGGTTTCAAAAATCTCCCCATAAGCTACGGCACTTGTTCCCTTGGGGCCGCATGCAATAATGTCACAATCCTCTTCCTTCACCCGGTTCTTGTAATGAATTTGGGCCCCAGCCTCAAGAGCCATTCTCTTGAATCCCTGATCTATGGTATGAGAGGAGGTACCACGCTCTACAATACGATAAGCAATCCCATCAGTATAGGGTTGAGTAATCTCATCGTCGGGATGAATCAAATCGATAACACTGAATTCCGTGGCCTTGAATTCTGCGGGGTCATACCCCCAATCACGTAGTTGGTCAAAGAAATCAAAGGGCTGAGACCAATTTTCTAAAGCCTGAAAATCGCCATCAAAACGGGCACCAGAATCTTCTCTGATGTCATGAACATGGACTTCACGTCCACACCTTGCAAGGGTAGTAGCCGCAGCCAAACCAGAGAGCCCGGCTCCCATGATGTGGATGGGTTTGTGCTCGTCCATGGGGGGCACAGTCACAAAGATGGTTTCAAGGATGCGGCCAACATGGCTTCACCCATGGAGGGCCGAATCATCATCGAAGAGGCCCCAGTAGCCCTTGACCCAAATGCATTGCGAGAGCGACTCCAAAGAGATGGATGTGGCGCAATTGTTTCTTTCATTGGCATCACTCGCGGTAATGATGATGGCGAAAAGGTACTCAGATTGGAATTTGATGCTTGGCAAGACCAGTTATCAACTACTCTCAATCAACTTGCAGAACAAGCGATTGAGCAATTCTCAATTCATTCTGTTGCAATGTCACACCGTACTGGATCGGTTGGTCCCGGAGAGA
>JASLKC010000006.1 GCA_030747785.1 Candidatus Poseidoniaceae archaeon
TTTACCGCTGAAGTCCGCTTCGGTCCAGAACGAGACATCCTATTCGCAAATACTGTCCTCAAGTGGTTTACTGCAGGTGGATTTGACCATTTGATTGTAATCGATGGAGTTGCGAGAGAGAACCTAGATGACCGGACTGGAACCTTGTACGGTGTATCTTCCTCAAAGGAAGGAAGAGAACGCCTTAGATCGAATGGAATCGACCCTATCACCCAAGGCGTGGTTACAGGAATTTCAGGCTATCTTATCGCTGAAGGAGATAGGCTTGACCTAGATGTTACAGCAATTCTCGCTGATTGTAATCCCATGTATCCTGATGCCAGGGCAGCAGCACTTGCTATTGAGGCAATCAGTGAATTATACGATATCGATATCCCGCTCTCTTCGCTTTTGGAAGATGCTCGAAGGATTGAAGATAGTGTACGAGAGGTGTTTGAGAACTCTCAAACAATGCTACCTTCACCTTCAGAAACTCAAGACGATCCTTCGGTTAATTGACCAACGAGTTCTAGGACCGTTTCCCAATCTGCATCGGTAGCAAACATTGGCTCTGGCATGTGTGTTCTTGCGGCTCTAAACCCATTACTGTGCAACTTCTCAAGGATCTTTTTCGCCGAAGGTATTTGCCCGATTCCAGCAGCAACCCCCAAACCATCCATTGCAACAAGCAGATGGTCGCCACTCAGGAGTTCAGCAGACTCACTGATGTGCCTCACACTCCTATCGAGCTCTCGATTAGCGTGGTCTTCATCGACTTCACTCCAATAATCAGGAACATCTTCAGTTCTTCCTCCACACAATTCAATTGCCCTTTCCGTAGTGATTCTACCAGCGATATCCGCATCGAAAAGCGGACCGGTCCACATTGGACCACTGTATTTTCCTTCGGGCGTGTTAGAGAAATGATAGGGGCTACCTCTTATCCTGTATCCTATTGAATCTAGGAGAGAACTCGCTTCTTCCTTTGACCGTTTTAACAATACAGTAACTCGAACATGGTGTCCGTCAAAGAGGGATAGTATTGGTTGCATTGTACGGTCATGCATTGCAGCAACACGAGCAATAGTAGCCAATAGAATACGCACCGCATCATCGTGCATATAGGAATCAACAATTCCTACACTACCGTATCTTCGTGCAGCACTGGTCTTCGCTGAACCACATAATGCGGCTGTATCAGTGGCGGTGACATCGAGAACTCCTATTCTAGAAATTGATTGAATAGCAGCATCGAGGAAGGAAACAGGAGAGCCGAAGGGGTCGAGGTCAATCCATTGATGAGGAGATTGAACCATCAGTTTGCGTGCATCGCCTTCAACCCAGTGAATGCCATCTTCTACAACGCCTTCACAATCTCGTGCAAATCTGCCGGCCTCTATTTCCCAATCATGTCCATCACCCACAGGATGGGCTTCATGAGAGGCTCTTCCCCATGCTACTGCATTTTCATCCAAATCATTTGCAGTTATTCGCAATCGGTGTTGACCTGGAACTTCACGGCGCCATCTACGTGGGCGCACGCCAGTAGCGCAAAGCGCATCGAGAATTCTGATTGGTTTGCCTTCAGGTGTAAGCCACCCATGTTCCACAGCATCTGCGAGAATCATCACTGAACGAGTACGGGCTGGCGCCATTGCAGAGTTAAGAAAACCCTCGCCGGTTTTTTGAGCCGGGCCGCGTGGCATGTGAGAAGGCCTTGGCTGATGGTCTTGTAAATGGACAGAAGTACGACCTTCTAACCAGATATGACCTGGCCATCCGGAGGGAAGCATATCTTCACCTCAATAATGCTCGAATACCACTTCAGGTATTGCATGAGTAACTTTGTGCCCACTGTCGACAACTGTACCAATTACAGCACTACCAGGCATTCTTTGTGATAACCACGAGCACACATCATCTGCTTGAGCAGCATCTACTGCGATAATCATTCCACAGCCCATATTGAAAGTACGATGCATCTCTCTATCGCTAATATCACCATTATCCTGAAGCCAAGTGAATTCAGCAGGGATTGGTAGAGGGTCATTGATTTCCCATCCTAAACTATCGTGAAGGCGAAGTAGATTCGACAATCCTCCTCCGGTTACATGACAAATAGCATGGATAGATTCTCTTGGGCACGGCCCATCTGTGATTAGGTCAACAACTGGATCGCAATAGATGCGAGTCGGGTTGAGAAAAACCTCACCAAGGGTAACTGCCCCCTCGTTGAAGCGTTCTATTCTTGCAGCATCAACTTGGAATGGAGCATCGTCTTCAAAGGACACACCACAATGGTTGACAACATTGCGAACTAGTGAATAACCATTGGAATGAACTCCACTTGAAGGCAGGCCAATTAGAACATCTCCAGCCATCAGATTGGCTCCGGTAATCTCGTCGCCCTTTGCTAACCATCCAAGAGCGGTTCCAGAGAGGTCGAGTTCGGTAACGATACCGGGCAAAGATGCGGTCTCACCGCCAGCGAGAGTAACCCTCGCACGAGTACATGCCTCTGCGAGACTTGCACCGAGAGCTTCGTGAACTACAGGGTCAGGTTTTGGAACCGCAATATAATCGACGAAAGCGATAGGCTCTGCTCCAACACAAAGCAAATCATTGACATTCATTGCCATACAATCGATACCGACGCCAGCCCAGTGGCCAAGCATTGTTGCAATCTGTAATTTGCTTCCAACTCCGTCTGTTGCTAAGGCGAGATAATTGTCACCAAACTCGACTAATCCCCCGAATCCTCCCGGGAGGTCGACTGGTGCGCCAGGAGTACCAGCGGCTCTGACAGAGCGCGATAGGGCGCCAACCAAAGCGCCTACAGCACGACCCTCAAGATCGATGTCCACGCCGCTACCAGCGTAGTCCAGACCCTCTGCCATACATCGTGCGACTCGCGCACCTCTCATCATGATACCGATGTTAATACCGAATGTAGCCAAGGCAACGAGAGGTCCAAACGATGGTCAATGCCGCTATGAGTTCCGGGGAATTCTTCCCATTCGTGAGTAAGTCCAAGTTCATCCATTCGCGCATGCAGTCTTCGCAATCCATATTGGATGTGATATTGGTCTGCATCACCGACGTCAATCCATGTAGGAGGTAAAGTGCGATGGTCTTCAATCATCGTGAGTGGGTCCCATGCCATCCACTCCGCCCATTTTTCTTCATCTAAGATGCAAGTCTGAGAGTCAACAGGCAAACTACCATCTGAATATGATGCCGCCATTGCAAGCATCATCAGGGCATGAAAATCATCACCAGCGAGAGAATTACAATCTCTTACATATTTCAAGAAATCATCCTCGCCACCTTTGGATTGAATTCTTGTTACCGTACTGGCCATTTCGCCTCCATACAATAACTCAAAACCACAATCTCCAGAATGACAGGCGATTGCATCCCAGCAGTTATCGAGCATACCACGTACAAGTGCGCCGTATCCTCCACTGGATTTCCCAACCAATCCGAACCCACTAATCTCGTAGCGCTCATTGAGTTCTTTTCGCAAGTCTTCTTTGAGCCAGGTACCCCAATCTCCCATTATTTGTGAATCGATGAATTGATTCCCTCCAAGGGAAGTAAAGGTATCAGCCATCACCAGTATCGCTGGGCCCATTTTTCCTTCTCTTACCAATCGCTCATGTCTTTGGGGCAGAGTCTCAGAAAACGCTCTCCAATTGGCGCGAGCCATTCCTGTACCGGTAAAGGGTGCGAGATAGATAATACACGGAAGAGGTCCATCTCCTCCAATTGGAATGTGAACTAATACTTCTCTCTCATTCGGGTCACCGAGCGTGTTTGAAAGATTTTCTGATGTGAAGCAGAATCTCTCCAATTTCCCACGGATCGGCTCGAACGAGTGGGCAGGCATACAACTTGGCATTAGGTACGAGGTCAAGTGCTTGGTGGTCTTCCATTGGAAGACCGAAGTGTTCATGAACGAGTGACAGACCTCCAATGGAGTTCCAATGGAAAGGAAGGGGTTACAATTTGCGGGCGGAGTGATTATAGGCGTTATCGGATGGCTACGGAAGTCTGGTTGGAGAGATTGAGATGATTCAGGAATTCGATCTGCCGGCAAGATGGCGCTCACTTCTAACCGAGCAATTCAGTGAAGCCATTCACAACCTCCAGATTTCGTGGCCAGATTTACAATCACTTGAGGTCTCCTATCGTATTATCGAAAATTTCGATCCGGATTTTGCAGTCGACATAGTCGAACACCCCGATTTGAATACCCAAGCTGCGAATCAAGCACTCAGAATGCTCCTTACCGAAATGGGCTCCTCTACGATTGTTGCCTTCGTTCGAATCGTAGATTTGCCTCCTGACCGTAACAGAGCGGTTCGCCAACTCAGGGCAGACGATATAGGGCACATGATTGCAGTTGATTCGATTGCCACAAAGATAAGCGGAGTCAGGCCGAGAATTTACGATGCATCATTCGAATGTGTAGTATGTGGTCACCACCAAATCATCAATCAGCCCAATGAGCAGATATTGATTGAACCGGTAGAATGCCCTGCTCTAGATGGAGGATGCGGGGCCAAAAAGCGCGATACACGCTTCATTTTACTTACGAAAGAATCCGTTCTAATTAATTCGCAATTTATCGAACTCCAAGAATTACCTGAGGCAATACGCGGAGGGGCACAGCCAGAGAGAATTCTATGCATTGCAGAGCACGATTTAGCCGGTAATCTCAACCCTGGTGACCGTGTAACTGCAAATGGAGTTTTATTTGTTAGAAGTCAACGAAAAGCAGGGAAGGACACTCCGATTTTCGATATTTTCATGCGAATACATAGTGTAGAGCGTCAAAATATCCCGCTCGAAGAAATCCAAATTTCCGATGAGGAAGAACGCGCGATTAAGGAACTCGCAGCCAGAGATGATATTTACACGGTTTTAGCGGGTTCAATCGCTCCTTCGATCTTTGGAATGACAGCTCAAAAAGAGAGTCTGATGTTGCAATTATTCGGTGGCGTCGCTAGAAGAAACGCTGACGGGACACGAAATAGAGGAGATATTCACATTCTACTGATGGGAGACCCCGGAGTTGCGAAATCGCAATTATTGTCCTATATGGCTGATATTTCACCTCGTGGAAGGTTCACCTCGGGACTGTCTGCATCTGCTGCTGGATTAACAGCAGCAGCCGTTCAGGATTCTACGGCAGATGGTCGTTGGACTCTCGAAGCCGGCGCACTTGCTCTCGCAGATCTCGGATTAGCAGCAATTGACGAATTCGACAAGATGAATCCCAGCGACCGTTCTTCTATGCACGAAGCGATGGAGCAGCAACGAATATCTGTTTCAAAGGCTGGAATTAATGCAACTTTGCGTACACGTTGTGCAATCTTAGCTGCCGCCAACCCTAAGGAGGGGCGTTTCCAGCCAATTTCGGATAGACCTTTCACCCACCAGACTACATTGTCACCACCTTTGTTATCACGATTCGATATCATTTGGTTGTTGACTGATAATGCAAATAAGGACAAGGATTCTCTAATTGCAAATCATATTGTCCGTACTCGAATGAAGGGAATAAGTGAACTTCTAATTGAGGAAGGTAGCGCACCAGACCCACGAACAACGCTGGATCAAGCCAAAGTGACGCATGAAGATGGCATGGACACAATCAGCCGAAAACTCATTCAAAAGTATGTAGCATTAGCAAAGAGAACAATCCACCCCGAGTTATCAGTTGATGCACGTGAAGCTCTTGTGAAGTTTTATGTTGAAACTAGAAGAAAGGATGGTGAACAGTCCGATTCGGTGGCTATTACTGCTCGTGCATTAGAAGCACTAGCCAGACTTTCAGAAGCATCTGCTCGTGTACGATTATCACAAGAAGCGACGATTGTCGATGCTGAGCGTGCAATTCGCCTCACTGAGCATTGGAGATATGAATTGATGGGAGATAATTATGATGAAACTACCATCACTTCAGGCAAGAAGGGAACGGTAAGAAACCGTGAACGTGCAATTCTTGATATCGTGAACCGCCTTCACTTAGAAACTAAAGAAAATGTCTTAGTGACAGATGTATTCAATCAAGCGGAGAGAATGGACATCAAGAGAGAGATTGTTGAGGATATTATCGAACAGATGGTGAGAGATGGCCGCCTGCTGAGACCACGTGGCTATGACCATCTCCAGCCCGTATGATTCGATGTACTGATGAATGAGGGGCTCACAGGTGTTTATCATGGAGCCAGAGGGCGATGTCGCAACACCAGCAGCCCTCGACCCCCCCGGTCTTGGATTCATGTGCGGAATCGAAGTTCATCAGCAACTCGCAACCGGCAAGTTACATTCTCGTCAGCCAGGTGAACTCCACGATATTACCATCGACACTTTGCCCGAAGATTGGCCCCGCTTTACTCGCCGTCTACGCGCTGCTAGAGGAGAAGGCGGAGCGGTAGATGTAGCCGCCCGGTTTGAAGCGAGACGAAATCGTTCATTCGTATATTGTCAAGCACCAAATGCCGGATTAATCGAACTCGACGAACAACCACCACTGCCTCACGACCAAGATGCTCTTGACATCTCACTTACGGTGTCTGGAATGATTGGTGCAAAGCCAGTATCACTGCTCCAAACTATGAGAAAGACAGTGGTAGATGGGTCAAATACCAGCGGGTTTCAGCGAACCACACTTGTTGCAACCGATGGCGTATTAGAGACCGAGGGAGGCCCAGTTGGCGTCGATGTTCTTTGTCTTGAAGAAGATAGTGCCCGTAAACTCGACAGCGAATTATCTCCAACTGGAGAAATCGTAACCTGGAACCTCGACAGACTCGGAGTGCCATTAATCGAAATTGCAACCGCTCCCGATATTACTTCACCCGACCATGCTAAGCAAACTGCAATCGCTCTTGGAAGGGCTTTGAGGGACACCCGGCGAGTACGTCGTGGTCTAGGCAGTATTCGTCAAGATCTCAATGTCTCCATAATGGCTGGTGACCGTGTTGAAATCAAAGGATGTCAGGACCTTGCTTGGATCCCACGAATCATTAGGTTAGAGATGGCGCGCCAACTCCATTTCTATCGCTTAGCAAACCAATTGCGCTCCAAACACAACCTGCCTTTGCTAACGCCAGATAGGCGAGAATCCTCGGCAAATGTGGAATCCGAAGTGGGCGAGATTCTTCCTCTGAACTTAGTCAATGTAAGTGCAGCATTTGGTACCTGCAATTCGAAAATGGTCCAAAATGGCCTTGAAGCATCTTCGATAATGCTCGCTTTACCCTTGCCCGGTTTTTCTGGCCTAATAGGCACGAAGAGTCTTGATGCCGATGGCGCTCAAATGCCACGATTAGGACGTGAATTAGCTGGAGCAGCCAAACTCGCTGGCGTAGCGGGTATATTCCATTCAGACGAATTACCCGCCTATGGAATCGATGCGGAATTCGTGGATGCTACACGTGAGTTGTTATCCGGAGTAGATGCTTTTGTTCTCTGTTTGGCCCCCCAGTGGCAGGCTGAACTCGCCTTAGAAAGCGTACTAAATCGAGCCCGAATGGCATTCGAGCGTATTCCAAAAGAAGTCCGCAATGTCGTCGTCAAGAAAGGTTCTCCTGAAGACGGTACAACAACTCCGATGCGCCCGCTACCAGGTGGTGCTAGGATGTACCCTGAAACCGATATTCCACCAAGAGTAATCAACGCTGCTCATTGGAATAACATCGTTTCAAATCTTCCAATGAGTCGTGCTCAAAGATCTGAGCGTTTGTCAAAATATGAGATTAGCGACGACCAAGCAAACCAATTACTCGCTAGAGAGTTTGATGACCATTTCATCGCTCATGCAAGTGGACTTCCACAGAAAGCATGGGCGAGTATGCTTCTTGAAAATGAAGGAGATATTGGCTTGATGGCATTAGTACTTGCAGCAAAAGAAGAAGGCCATGTAGCCCGTGATGGCATTTCTGAATTACTTTCATCTCTAGAGGGTGAAGTACCTTCGATGGCTGAAATCGCTTCTCGAAGTGAATTATTAGGACTCAAGCCAGCCGATGCTGGAGATCTAATGGCAATTGTCGAGAAAGTGGTCGCAGAGCGATTGGACTTCGTGAAGGAACGCGGTATGGGTGCAATAGGTCCATTGATGGGTGTTGTGATGGGTGAATGCGGCGGTGCTGCTGATGGAAAGCAAGTTAGCGCCCTTCTTCGAGAAGTTATCCAGAGGCATGCATGATGCGTCGATTGGCGATACTCGTCTTTCTCCTCCTAATTCCGCTAACATCAGCGGACATCGAAAACGAAAGAACAGAATGGTCGAAAGATCTTGAAAATGGATATATTTCAACCGCTCCAATAATCGTCGATGATATGGTCATTGTTCGAACATCAGGGCTCTGGACAGATACTGACCGACCTCATATTCACGCCTTCAATATTTATTCAGGCGAAGAATTGTGGAAGGTACGCAATAACAATTCAACAAATCATGATATGGCCCCCCTCTTGTTTGTAAATGCTGGAACAGGCTCATGTGGAACTTGGGGAGACATGATTATTGTTGGTTGGACCGATGGGTTGGTTGAAGCACTTTCACCAAGTGATGGAAGTAAAATTTGGGATGCTCATACCGAGGTAATAACCTGGGGAATTACCGGTGCAATGGCCGTAGATGAAGACCAAGTTGTAGTACCAACCCGCCAAGGACTTTCCACCTATTGCCTCGCCGATGGAGAATTAGGCCTCAGAGTTGACCTACCGCAATTAGGTTGGAGAAACGGAGTGACAATTACCGATGCCGGGTATTCTCTCGGAAATGAAGAAGGCATCCTCAATACCATTTCAAGAAATGGAGAAGTCACCAATCTAACAATCGGAGATGGCAAGATTCGTCATGCTCCAATCGAATTGGAAAGTGACTTCCTTGTCCATCTTCAAACAGAAAATGGTTCAGAGATTAGAGTTGGTGATAATCTATTTTCTACAGAGGGTTCATCACCTGCAATTCCTGCTATAATGGGGAATTCGATATTCCTTGGAACCAGTGCGCATGTAATCGAATTAGAATGCAATCCCTCTTGTGTCGAAAAGGGTAGAACGGAATTCCACACCAATGGCGAAATCGCAATTCAGCATTTGGATGATGGCAATTATTCGGTGTGGTTTAGCAATAATATCCAAGACGGTGGTTGGGGAATTGGAATTCCGGGAGCAGCAATCGCAATCCACAATGCCGAAATCAGCACCTATACTACCGCAGCCCCTGCATTCAAAGATGACATAATGATCTTTGGAAATGATGCAGGAACTTTGGCAGTTTCGTTCGATAATTTGCCCGAACGGCCCGAATCTTCGATAGAGGAAGACCCCGCTTCCGATAATTCAAATCTCGTCCCATTAGCGATTATTGCAGCCTTGGTAATCACTTTCATTGCGGCAAAGAGAGATGAGGCAGCTCTCAAAATAGGTCTACCCATTCTATTGATTCTTGCAATAATCGTACAACCATATGTGGCAGAACAATGGTCAAACTCAATTTCAAATTCGATAGAGCCCGAAGGAGATTGGGATGATGAATGGCCCGATGAATGGAAAACTGGCCAAGTAATCGTGTTTGAGATGCCTGATGGCGAAAGGATTGTTGGCGAACTTTCTGGCTATACTACAGTAGAAGAAATCACGATGGCAGCAGCCGAGAGTATTGGACTCAATGTAGAAACTGAAAGATTTGACATTGGAACTTGGGTTGAATCATTCGATGAAATAGAAGGAAGTGGGTGGGAATTCACAGTTGATGGTGAAAGAAGTATGGTCGGGATGAGTGAAGCAACTCTCACAGATACTAGTGTCGTACGCTGGATACCAGCGTGAAGTTCAAGACCGGCCTCTTCCAGTCCAAACCATGGTCCTGGCATCTGGAGTACACGGCCCCGTCCTTGGCCCTGTCGAGAGTCTTGCAATCGACGCCTTCCTTGTAGGGATAGCATTCTTCCTCTTATGTCGCCCAACAGTATCGCCTAGAAGAGAGATTCTTGTCTTGACGAGCATCACTATTGCCGCTGCGGCTTCACGTGTTTTGCTTGAACCGATTCCAAATGTTCAGCCCCTTACAGTGATGTGCCTAGTCATGGGAGCAACTCTTGGAGCAAGGCGAGGTATTGCCTTTGCAGTGATGGCAACTCTACTTTCTAACATGGTCCTATCCAATGGTTGGTGGACACTATTCCAGGCAAGTGGATGGGCAGCAGTTGCCTTCGCGGGGTCACGACTGCCTTTGATTATTGATTCTACAGTACAGATGAAGCAACTGCTTTTTGCTGCAGTCGGGGCCAGTTTACTCTTCGACTGGTGGGTCTCACTTTCGATTTGGACCAGCGGAATGAGCATCGGGGAATTCGGACTCTATCTGATGAACGGATTACCCTTCGATGCTTTGCACATTCTTGCATCTTTGACAGCCGCTGTCTGGCTCGCACCTTGGCTCTCCAACCTTCTTCACGAGGAGGTTGCATTCGAACATGAGCCAGTAGCTACGGGTGAAGCAAATGTCGTCACCGGTTGAAGGCCCAACGATGGTTCTGGTATCCAGAGCCGACTTGAAACTCTCAAAGGGGAAACTTGCAGCCCAATGTGCGCATGCAGCAGTTGATTGTGCAATGGCGGCCAAGCGCTCAGCCGGACGCTTATATGAGCGATGGAAGGCTGGTGGCGCAAGAAAAATCGTTGTTCAATGCGATACTATTGATGATATGAAGGAGTTATTTGGAAAAGCCCAGAAAGCCAACCTCGTCGTATCGATGATCAAAGACGCAGGCCATACCGAAATCCCTACTGGAACTTTGACAGTAATTGCGATTGGTCCGGCTCCACGCAGAAGCGTAGATGCATTGACTGGTGACTTGAAGTTGGTGAAGTGAATGGGCCTTAGGTCCATATTTCATCGCCTAACTGCGCCTGCGCCTGAGCATGTTGCGGCTGGCGAATATAGGATGGCAATTATCGTCAATCACGCATTAGGGATGAAGAAGGGAAAGATTGCAGCACAGGTTGCTCATGGTGCGGTAACAGCAACCATGAGAACTAGTCCGGGATTACTTGATGCCTGGATGAGTAGCGGCCAAGCCAAGGTCTGCCTGAAAGGAATCGACGACGAACATTTGCTTGAAATGGAATCCAAAGCCAAGCAAGCCGGACTTCATGCAATACACATCAGAGATGCTGGACGCACACAGATTCCAGCCGGCTCGTTGACGGTCGTAGCGATAGGCCCGGCCCTTAGATCCGAATTGGATAATCTAACAGGGGACCTGAAACTGCTTTGAGTGAAACCCGTCCTCGCAGGTTTATGCGCGAGCATCCATCGGACCGTGTAGATGTCCGAAGTGACACCATTACTCAACCGACTGC
Organism: Candidatus Poseidoniaceae archaeon; assembly: GCA_030747785.1. GTDB lineage: Archaea > Thermoplasmatota > Poseidoniia > Poseidoniales > Poseidoniaceae > MGIIa-K1. Next base: position 11,371 of record JASLKC010000006.1, read on the forward strand.
GGCTATGCGTGCAGTGATGGAAGCAGCTGTTGTTGGTGATGATGTCTTGGGTGATGACCCTACGGTAATCGCTTTGCAAAACAAGGTAGCAACACTATTTGGCAAAGAAGCCGCACTATTCGTTGCATCCGGGACGATGTCCAATGCTGTTGCATTGCGAGCCCACACTGTTCCTGGTGACGAAATTATTTGCGACCGTTCAGCCCATATTTACCGCTATGAGGGCGGCGGATATGCTGCCCTGTGTGGAGCATCTGTTGCATTGGTCGATGGCGAGAAAGGCATCATGACTCCTGAGCAAGTTCAGAATGCAATTAGGAAGGCAGACGGTTCACAAAGCCACTATCCCGATGGAAGTCTGGTCTGTGTAGAGAATACGTCAAATCTCGGAGGAGGAGGATGCTACCCACAGGATACTCTCGATGAGATAGCTGCAGTTGCTCGTGCAAATGATTGCAAGTCCCATATTGATGGTGCACGTATTTTCAATGCTGTAATTGCAACAGGTAACTCTCCTGCTCGTATTTGCAAAGGCTTTGATTCTGTCTCAATTTGTCTATCCAAGGGATTGGGTGCACCGGTAGGATCGGTATTAGTCGGTTCACAGGAAGTCATTGACCGCGCTCATCGATGGCGCAAGATGTTCGGCGGAGGATGGCGTCAAGCAGGAATACTCGCCGCGGCAGGAATCTATGCTCTAGACAATCACGTTGAACGAATCGCTGAGGACCACCAACGCGCACGTAGAATCGCCGAGGCAATCGCAGTAATGGATGGCTTTGATGTTGATTTATCAACCGTTCAAACCAACATGGTCTATGTGAATACCGAAGCGCCAGCAGCAGATGTTGCAGCATCCCTTGCAGAACTTGGGATCGATCTATTCGACATAGCCCCTAATAGTGTTAGAATCGTAGTACATCTCCACATTACTGATGAGGATGTTGAACGAATAATTGCAGCCTTTGCAGCTCAATGATTATACTCTCCGCCGAGGAAGTATTCGCCGATTTCAGGGTCATCTAATACCTTGCTTGCTTCACTAGTATGAACTACCTTTCCTCCAGCGAAAATGTATGCACGGTCAGAGCGTTTCAATGCAAGTCTAGCGTTTTGTTCAACGAGGAGAATTGTAATTCCTTCAGACCTTAAGTTGTCAATGCGTTGAATGATTTGTTGTTGGTAAAGAGGGGATAGAGCAGCAGTGGGCTCATCTAATAATAGGAAACTTGGCTTTGAAATCAACGCCCGAGAAATCGCAAGCATCTGACGTTCTCCTCCCGATAGAGAAGCGGCTAAATCATTGGTTCTAGAAATCAAATCAGGGAACATTCGAAATGCTTCTTCAACACGAAATTCCAGTACTTCAGCACTTAATTTCAGTCCACCCATCTCGAGGTTTTCAATTACTGATAGACCTGGGAATACATTGTCGCGTTGTGGAACATAGGAGATTCCTCGATTAACTAACCGATCAGTTCTCCATCCAGAAACGATTTCGCCATCGTGATTCACCTCACCTTCATGATGAGTTGCTAGACCAAAAATCGCTTTGATGAAGGTTGACTTTCCACAACCATTAGGGCCGATAATAGTAACAAATTCACCTCTGTTAACATGTAAATCGATGCCGTGGAGAATTCTTACCGCATCATATCCGGCTTTCAGTCCCTTTACCTCAAGTAATCGCTCACTCATTCTTCCTCGCCTCCTTTTGAAGGGGGATAATCGAGATACATCACTGCTCCAGCAGCCATGGTCATCATTGCACCGAATGGTAATTCATTCGATGTTGTATCATTGAATAACCACAGTAATATCCCAGAAATTATGAGTAGCCCTGACATCAGCAATAGGTTCTCTGCATCATCATCTAAACTGGTTTTTCTCCATGAATTACGCAATAGGGAGTACAGAATTATTGGTTGACTTAAGGCGAATAATAACAGGAATACCATATGCAATCCAGCCCAAAGGTCACCCATACTAGCATCGAAAATATGCGCCCCGAAGGTGTCGAGGAAATCCGATGAACCTGTCAATAACCCATGAGTGGAAATCCACCCTAGATTTGGAATAAACATCGAGAGTAATAGTAACGCAATACCTGCAATGCCACGATTCATCGAGAAAGGTCTCTTGTTTCTCATCCGAAGAGTCGGAGTAGATTCAATATCATCCTCTGGAAGAGTATGGTCTTCACCATCTCCTCCCAGATACGCCTTTACGACCTCTTCGCTCGCCCTTACTTCATCAGGCGTACCACTCATCAGAACCTTTCCTTCATTCATTACAATGACTCGGTCAACACCTTTTCTTAGGATGAAATTCATGTTGTGCTCGATTATTAGAATAGTAATTCCAGTTTCATTGACTAATTTTCGTAGGTGCTCGAATATCGAATCAGCCAAGGGTCCTGCAACACCTGCAACCGGTTCATCTAGAAGGAGTAAATCTGGTTCACCCATCAATGCCCGTCCAATATCAACTAATTTTGACTGACCACCAGATAATTCCCCAGCCAATAGATGAGCAATATGTGTAATCTCAAGGGTTTCTAGTATCTTCCAAGCCTTTGCTAACCGTGCCTTTTCATGTTCAGGTCTTAAAGTGTGAAGAATCGCTGTTAATGGGTTGTCGCCCAGTTGGTTACGAGGTGGAATGATTAGGTTTTCAATAACCGTCATTTCCTTCCACAAACGGGTGTGTTGGAAAGTGCGTGTAAGGCCAAGAGAATGGATTTCATGAGGCGCAAGCCCATCGGTTGAATTTCCGAATACTTCGGCCTCGCCAGATGTTTTTTCAAGCAATCCAGAAATTGTATTGAATGTGGTTGATTTCCCACATCCATTTGGTCCAATCAGACCTACAAATTCCCCCTTTTTCACTTCAAAATCAATGTCATCAACCGCTTTGATACCGCCGAAATGCTTGGCGAGTCCAGTGACTTTGAGAGCTAATTCACTCATCATCATCACTCCCTTCTGAAATAGGCTCAGGTCTGTATGGCACTTCGGGCAACATTCCTTTTGGAGCGAGATGTAGAGTAATGACGATGATGAAACCGATCATTAATAATTTGACATAGGATAATGTTGCTTTGATTTCACTCTTCACGAAAGACTCGCCAATTGCTCGATCACTAGCAAACATGTCGGGAATAAAGTCCCTGATAACCCAATCAAGACTCGAATTTAACCATTCTACGACGAAGTACAAACCATGTTCAGTATCGTTTTGGGCAGTAGAGAATGCCGTGAATAACATATTCATCAATACGACTAGGAATGCGCCAGCGACCATCCCTTTATTCGATGCCTTTCCACCAACGATAAACGCTGCCCAAATTAGGAAAGTAGAGTTAACGGGACTCATGAAGTCTGGAAAAATACCTGCATTTAACCAGGCCCAAAGAGCCCCTCCAAGCGCGGCAATAACAGCACCGATTGCAAGTGAACCGGCCTTCATTCGAAATACATTATGACCGTGGTGCTGCGTGACTTCTTCATCTTCCCTAATCGCTCGCAGAATTCTGCCCCATGGCGCTCTAAGCATCAATGAAAGTACCCCCCAAACGAGTAGTAAACAGAATAATGAAAATAACCCAATAACGATTTGATATGGTGCCTCTTTGCCCAGATTCAATGCTTCGCCAAACCATTCGGAACCTGTTGAATCCCACCATGGTTCAAACGGAAGTTCGTATCGTGAAATACCGATGGCTGAAGTATTGGTTCCCGCTCTGAGCAATGGTTCCGAAGCCAAAGCAATTCGTACGATTTCCCCAAGAGAAATTGTGACAATAGCGAAATAATCCATTCGTAAGTTAGCGGTTGGATATGCTAAGAGCCATCCAATTACCAGTGCAATTGGGACTACAAGAAGTAGCCCTTGCCACCAGTACCATCCGTAACCTGCACTCATCAGCCCTACCGTGATTGCACCAATACTTGCAAAGAAAATCACACCGAAGTTAGTCATTCCAGAATATCCAGTATGGAGATTAAGTGAGAATGAGAGGATGGTGAAGATTCCAAGTAAGGCAACAAGCCTTGCCATACCCATCCATTTCGAATGATTACTGACTGAAGGAATAGACCAAGCTAAAGATAACATGATGGCGATTAATAGTACGAAAGTAATCCATGAGCCGGCCGCTTGCTCTCTTCCCCTAGGTATCTTCAAACGCCAAGGTGAATCAACTTTGACAACTCCAAACCATATGATTGGGCCCGCTAGAAGTAGGCCCCAAAGCCATGACTTAGTAAGTATCATTCCGCTTCCAAGCAATAAGAAGCAAAGGAAGAGAGTGCCCTGTGGTGTAGGTAAACTGTCTTCCTTCGAGAAGTTTAATTTTTCATAGGCAGGTGTGATTTTTTCACCCAGAGTAGAATAGGTAGATTTTACTTTAAATTGGAGATTTGTGATTACAGGATTAATGCGCGTCATCGCTTGTTGAATTGGAATTAATACTAGGTCCACAACGCCTTCAATTACTCGAATAGGGCGCTTTAGGATCTCTTTGAATCGATGAATATCAAATGGTAATTTATCTGAAAGCGGGGGTTTGCCGGAATCAACTCTTGCGCGTAGTCTTTCAATACGCCATTTTTCAGCAGCATCCCCGATTCCTTTTGGAAGCAACATCAATACTGCGATTAGGAAAAAGTATGGCATAATTTCGTCCATTCCTGATATCGTAGGGCGGTCAAGGGGTCTTCCAAGACCTACGAGTACCGGTTGTGAAAGCGAACGAACAAACCCGACAATCAATGCTGCAAAAATAGCCCCTCTTACAGAGCCAATAGTTCCTAGCACAATTACAGCGAAAGCCGGTAGAAGGATAGTGAGGCCGACTTCAGGGTTCATACGTGTAGTCATTGCGAATAACACGCCACCAAATCCTGAAAGTCCAGCCGAAAGGAATGAGGAAGTAAAATGGACGCGTTCAATATTGATGCCAGATGCTGCTGCAAGGTCAGGATTGTCAGCAACAGCTCTCATTTTGCGGCCAAGGCGAGTACCGTTCATCAGCATCAGCAGTGCAAGGACAGAAGCGAATACGCCGATGATTAGTGCTGCTTTGTACCATGCTAGGCCGAATACTTTCTCTGCCTCTTCATGGAAAGGAATAGAATCTCTAACACCGAATGTGAATTTGTGAACGACGGTGTCGATTTCCCATTTTGATGTACTCAAACGCCAGTCTTTATCTGGCACAAATAATTCGGTGGATGAACCATATCTGAGGTATAGGGCCGCACGTAACATCATTGCAACACCAAGTGAAGCAATCATCATCACTTGTGGCGATGCACCCTTGCTCCTGAATCTACGCATGACTACTAAATCCATCAGAGCCCCAAGCAAGCCGGTGAGTAAGAATCCAGCAAGGCTAGCCCAAAGAAGCAGATTCCAATTCAATACTTCGTCCTTAGGTGCATCTACCTGGGGCCAGAAATGATCTGACCACATCATGGATAATGCGATGTATGCACCAAACACAAGGTACTCGGATTGGGCGAAATTCCCGTATCGTTGAACTTTGTATGTTAATGTTAAACCAGCAGCAATTGCGAGATAGGTCGCACCCCATACAAGACCGGTGAAACCATGGTTAGCAATATTGATGGAAATGATCGCCTGTTCTCCCATTCCTAGCATTAATGATTCAATGCAAAGCGCGAATAATCCAATAATCAACAATGGAGAAGAAAGGCGGAAAAATGTTCCAAACTTTCCATCTATTCCTTTGGAAACAGTATGAATGAGAACCATCCCGGCTCCGAGAAGTTCTGTACATTGAGCCATCCAATACAAGTCATTCAACTGAAGGTATTCTCCAGTCATCTGAGGAAGGAATGAGATAAGTCCGAAGTCATGACGAAGGCCAAGCCAACCATCAAAAAGAAGGAGTAGAGAGATGACAATTCTCCGTTGAAAGGAAGAAGAATTTTGAATCCCCTGAAGGATTTCCTTATGGTCCAATTTTCCTCCTCCTATATGCGTCACCCTATTGAATTTCAATCCTTGGAAAAGCCATTTGAGAAGTGGGAGAGCACCACAGCGGGCCGAAACCCGCTGTGATGCAGCCTCGGTCTTTCGACCGTTATCGACTAGTAACCATTACTGGCTTAGTCTCTGCGCATTGCGATTACAGCAGCACCGAGAATTGCGGTGATTGCTAGAATACTGGTGAAGCCGGGCATACCACTGTCTTCAGCATCAATAATAACATCTGGCTCATCTACAGGTTCAGACTTCTGAGGTAGAGTAGCATCTAGTGCTCCTCCAACCCAGGTTCCTTCGCATGTGAATACTCCAGCATCATCGAAGATACAGACATCATATCCATTTCCTGCAACATCGCCATTTGCATCGAATGCATGCGTACCAGATGCTCCTTCAAACGGACCTTCTTCCATCAGCAAACCAACTGCCATATTGAGTGGTACACCCATATCCATAACAGATGATATCATGATTGCAGCAACTGTAGCATCGAAGGTTTCAGCGGTGTATATTCCACCCTCATCTCCTCCAGCTGCAGCGTACATCATTGCGAATCCTGCTGCCATTTCAGCATCTCCGCCACCAGATCGAGGCTTGGTTGCGACCAATCCGTCTAGAGCAGTGATATCACTGAATTCGCCTCCGAATGCAGAGTCTGCAACACCATCAGCGCCGAATAGGCCAATGTCCAATCCTTGAAGAGCCATCTCTTCAAGAATCGCTGCACCATCAGTTGCATAGGACACGAGAACTACCGAATCGCATCCAGCGGATGCGACGCTCTCGACAGTTGCTGCGAAGTCGGTAGCATCCTGGTCGTATCCGACCATAGTACAAACCTCTCCAGCGAAACTGGAGTTGAAGAAGTCAGCAAGACCGCTTCCGTAGTCGTTGGTCATGTAGATGACTGCTGGACTTGTGTAAGCAGATGCAGTAACTGCATCGGCAAGAGCACGAGCCTGTAGGTCGTCAGAAGGCACAACGCGGTATAGGAATCCGCCATCATCTGCAGTGGTAATTGCAGGTGAGGTAGATGCATAGGAGATCATTGGAACTCCTGCTTCCTTTGCAACAGCAATTGCGCCAAGTGTTGCGCCAGAGCATGCTGCGCCGACGATAGCAGTGACGCCAGCATCGATCAAAGATTGTGCAGAGGTTGCTGCAGTTGTACCGTCGCAACCGGAGTCGGCTACAACCAATTCAACATTCATATCATCCTCTTCATTGAACATACTAACAGCAACTGCTGCAGCGGTTTCGAATCCACTAGAGTAGACCGCAATAGGTCCAGTCTGAGGGGACAATAGTCCAATCTTGATATTGGTGACCATGCCAGTATAGGATTTCCCTTCACCCAGGTCCCAGCGGTAATCGCATTCCATATCTCCATCCCAGAATTCACAGATTTCATATCCGCTTCCGCCAACATCTCCATTTTCATCGAAGGTGTGAGTACCGGATGCGCCATCATATGCTGTACCTACACCAGGTAGTGCAGCGTTGACATCAGCGCCAGCAGCACTGTCTGCTGCCATGATTGCATTTCCAAGAACCATAACAGCGTCGAAAGTTTCTGCGGTGTAAATGCCGCTAGCATTTCCACCAGCAGTCTCGTATGCTGCTGCAAAGTCTGCAGAAGCTTGAGAGTCTCCTGCTGCTGCAGGCTTGGTTGCTATCAAATCGTCAGCAGCCGATGGGTCTGAGAACGCATCGAAGAAAGCAGCGTCTGCGACACCATCTGCTCCGAGAGTCACCATATTTACTCCCTGTAGTGCCATCTCTTCCATGAGAGCGGCACCATCAGTTGCGTAGGATACCAAAAGAACACCATCACATTCTGAAGCAGATAGGCTTTCGATAGTTGCTGCGAAGTCGGTAGCATCTTGGTCGTAGCCAATCTTTGCACAAAGGTCATCATCACCATTGTATGCTGCATCAAAGTTGTCAGCAAGACCACTTCCGTAGTCGTTGGTCATGTAGATTACACCCACGTCCATGGCGTCTGAGTCCATTGCAACATCTGCTAGAGCTAGAGCCTGCAGTGCGTCACTTGGGACAATTCTCCATAGGTATCCAGAATCATCAGCAGTTGTTACTGCTGGAGATGTGGATGCGTAGGAAACCATTGGCGTGGTTGCTTCCTTTGCAACTGCGATAGCACCAAGAGTCGCTCCAGAGCAAGCTGCTCCAGCGATTCCAGATACTCCAGCATCGATTAGAGATTGAGCACTGGTTGCGGCTTGAGTACCGTCACAGCCAGAGTCAGCAACAACTAATTCGAATTCCCAGTTATCGGGGTCCATTGCATTCAGTTCATCGATTGCAACCGCAGCAGCATCCTCAAAGCCGTCAGCGTAAACTGCGATTGGGCCGGTTTGCGGTGATAGCAAACCGATCTTCACACTATTCGCTGCGACATTCGATTCAACAGGTTGTGTTGTCAATTCGGTTTCAGACAAAGCGATCTGGCTAAAAGAAGCGAACAGCATCAGCATTGTCATCGTCAGGGTTAGAGTAATCTTTCCAAGATTCATAGTCTCTCCAACCATGGGTCATGGGCGCGCTACTTGAACATATCACCGTTTAACCCACTCGAAACCTAGTGTAAAAAAAACACCGAGGGGAAATATCAATTCCTTTTCACTATTGCCGCTAGGGAAATAGCAAAGATTACTGCGAAAAACCCGAGAGCAGGTAAGCCCTTTTCCGACTCCTCTGGGCAAGAACAATCCACAGGGTCTCTGCTTGAGCCATCCCAGCACAGGTCTTCAGTACAGATTACAGGTTCGGGCTCATTCACAGGTTCAGGCAGCACGATTTCATGGATTAAGTGAAGCTCCAAATCATCACCATCATGTGCATCTGGTATAGTGATGTTAGCGGTGCCACTCAATTGATCACCAAGAGGAATAATATCACGAACAATATGAGGATAGTCTCCTTGACCATTACCACCATCCGCAAAGGATGCCATTTGCTCAACGACCCAAATACTAGATGAGATACTTGCGTTTTCAGGTAGGACTGAAGAGTCGATAATCAAGTTCCATGATACACTTCCATTACTCCAGATGAGGGTAGAACTACCATCTCCTAATTCCAGTGCAACTTCTGCATTTTCGATGAAATCAGCCTCAAGACTTTCGCCATGAGGTACACTGCCAATTTGGCGTATTGTTCCATTGAAAACAGTCGTTGGAGGGATTCGGTTGGTGTATCGTGCGGCCCACCTATCATCTCCGACTTGTGTGCCGAAGGGGTCCTCACTCTCTCCGATGAAACGATGGAAATGATATTGTTCAATTGATACATTATCTTCGATATTATTCATGGCGTGTTCTACATCAACACAATTCTCACACCAAGTTGCAGTATAATCTTCGACGACGGCTGGAAGCGCCGAAAGCATTGCACTAGCATTTCCATTTGAATTTGCCATTACATGAACCCCGCCAAATACGGCTCCGACCGTTTCCAAATGCTCGGCCTCTGCTGCATCTACAGGAGGAATCAGTGCGATGAGAAAAATGAAAATCATCGCGATTGCACGATTGCACATATTGGGGCGGACACATAGGTCCATTTTGAATAATCCCCACGGATAAGTCGCGGTGGGTTCAAGAACCCCCGCCATCGAAGGGAAGCGTTCGGCGGTGAAGATATGCTTTCGGTTTCAAGCACTTGTGAGACGGGTCTCTCTATGGAGGCCGTTCCTGCAGGTACGGGGATGCCCGATTGGCTTGTCGAAGGATTGTTGGAAGGCCGCCGGTTGATGGTAATACATCCGACCGAAGAAGCGAGAAAGCAAGCGATAATTTCTATTCAACACAGGTTGGGCGGAGGTATAGTTGATACAACTCATCATTTGACCATGGAGAGGTTTCTCCACATTCTTCATCTCGATTTGCGACTACCTGCTCTTTTGGAGGATGATGGTGTACTTTTCGAGATGTGCCATGAGGCGTTGTCAAAGGCAGCAACTGAATTCAGATTACCACTATTACAATCAAATCCTACTCATCGATGGAGTAGGACTCGTAGCCATAGGCTTCTAAGCTTGCATAGGGCGGTGATTGGCCTATTGCGCCCATGGGATTGGGAGGATGACCCTGGTGCAAGAGAGTGCGACAAAATTCTCAAAGAACTCGAAGAAAAAACGGGATCTACCCACCCTTCACGTATTTCAAAAGCAGTATTAGATGCGATAAAACAGGCGCAAAGTGCACCGTTTACCCTTAGTGAAGTGCAGGGTGTTGTAATCCTCGACCACGCGCCGGGCATGTCAGAAGTAGACCTAGCAATTCTCTTAGAAACCTCTAGACTCAAAGCCGTGCATCAATTGGTTAATCCAGGGTCACATCGGCTTGGATTTCATGGTGAATATATCGAGGATATTCACCCTATCAGGGCGAATGAAGAATTGCCGGAATGGATCCCAACGCACGAAGTTTGGGCTCCTTCACTAATCGATTGGTCAATGAGAGAAGACCGTACTATTCATCACATCTTAGTCGAACGTAATAGCCATGTTCCAGACGCTGTTGCAAACCTTCTACGAAGTTGTTCTGAAGATGTCTTAGTAGTTCATGGCGATTCAAAGAATTTGAAATCTCGATTAAGCACGCATCTCAATGATCTAGGCATTGAAATCCGTCCTGAATCAACCCCAGTATCTTCTACTCCTGGTGTTGCAAGAATCATTTCATTATTGGAGGTTTCAAGAGGAGAAGAGGCGTGGTCACTTGAATCACTACGTGATATTGTAGACCAAGTAGGACTACCTTTACTCTGGCCAATACTTTCGATGGAACATCCTACAGAAATTGATTGGACTCCAAGAGTTCATCCAGAAGTTATGGCAGAGGTTGCTCGCGGATTCCATCTACTAGGGGGAAGGGGTTCCTTGAGAAGATGGCTCGGAACACTTGGAGAAGCGAGCCCGCGGCCAGGTATCAATCCTGAGCGAAGAGCAAGAGAACTCGAAGAATGCCAGTGGTGGCTCGCCAGTTTAGCACGATGGATGTCACCTGTATTGCCCGAAGAGGACAGGGTGGTAATACAGGACCAAATCGTTGGTTGTTCAAGTGGGGAAAACCTACCTCTTCCCGATGTGCCAAGCGATGTTATGGCATGGTATGACTCCTTGATGGAGCAAATCGATTGGGAGACATTGGCCTCTCGTGATATGATTGCCACAACTACAATTCCTGGAATTCAATTACTAACAGAGGCGATACAAACTCACCTTAGCCGGACCAACGTGGAGTTAGAAGCGGATGAATTCCTTGAGATTATCAGTTCCTTAGCTGATGGAGCAAGAATACCAGCTCGTAGAGGAGGCGACCAAGGCCTGAGAATTCTCAGCCCTGAAAACGCACTAGGAGTTAATGCAGAAGTTCTAATTCTGTGCGGAATAGACTCTGAAAGTTGGTCGATGAAGACCCCTTCAGTACCATGGTTGGATGAAGCCGATAGAATGAAATTGGGAATTATTCGCCCTGACGAACCTCTTCGTCGAGGAAGACATCATCTCAGGCATTTACTCAATTCTGCATCTACAGTAGTCATCATAGATTCTACAATGGAAGACGGAAGAGAATTTTCAGCCCCACTGGATGAATGGTTTTCGACATTGACGCGCCAAGGTTTGACCGATGGCCTCGAAACTCCTCCACCATTCCTTGAGGCAACATCATGGCATCCAGATACACGAGATAGGGCATGGGTTTGGCAAACAACAGGATTTGGAAATCGCCTAGTCCATCGAATCACATCGATGAATGATACAGGTGATAATTTCCGAACACACCGCAGTGGTGATTTGAGTCGAGATTATCGTCAAAGAGCGGGCCTTGCAACCCTTGAGGGCCGAACTCCATCTGGAGAAATACTAGACATTTCCAACTTGAATCCAGCCGGAGAGCGTGAATTACTTGAAGATCAATATTCACGTCGTGCAACAGGCGATGATATCCCCTCAGGAGATGTATTTCCATATGCAGAATCAGAATTTCTCATGCGAGGAAATTCACTAAAGTTACTACCGAATAATACTCGTAAAGCCGAAGGCCGAAACGCCCCACAATGGCCGCATCTTGGGTTCATGGGCGAAAAGTATCTCAGTTTGGGAATAGACCCTCGCCCAATCACACCTCCTCATATTGGAGCCAGTGGAATCGATGGACGTACCGGCCGTGGAGAAAACACTCTTCCGATGCCTGAGGCCTGGTCACAGGGCAGAATCCAGGCTTGGCTAGAGTGCCCACGTCGAGCTTGGTTCGATCGGCACCTCTATGCCGGTAGTAAGGAAATGATGCGCGAGGACTTAGACGGACGTTCACGTGGAGATTTAATCCACCAAGTTGAACAGGCTTTGCTTGAAGCCCATGGCTTAGAAAATGAAGTGATTTCAGAGAATGGAATACCATTGCATCTTGGGCCAATTGCTGAAATTGAAGATGCGTGGAATACCGTATTAGAAACTCTCGCAATCGAAGCAACTTGGATGAGACGCGGAGATGGAATTGCAGCACATCGATGCCGAGACCTCATTGGAGTTCCGCCTGCAATCTGGCTTGCTTGGTTAGAGGACAGAGATATTCTCCCGGTACAAGGCCGTCTTGGACGAATGCTAAATGCAGATAGGGAATTAGTCGATGCTGCACCAATCGCAGTAGAGTGGTCTGTTGGCGGTGGACCACGTGACTCGATTGAAATCGACATCCCACCTGCTCCAGAGTCGCCCGATGAACCAACAGGATCTTTCCGACTTCGCGGTCGAATCGACCGTGTTGACGAAGTCTTAGTTGACGACCAGTATCTCGACCCCACTGCTGATACGATTGTACCATTAGATTCAGATTTCAACTCTGATTTCAAAGTAAAACGCTTCGTAATAATTCGCGATATTAAATCAGTTGAAGGCTCAGGTGATGATGGTAAACCAACAAGGCACCTCCAAGGCTTGTTCGAAGGGGTCCAATTGGCCCTCTATGCACGTGCTTGGGAAATTGCAAATCCTGGCGACAGGGTCGTTGGGGTTGGAGTGACGCAGGTTGGAAGTAGTACAGCGCACTATCTCGAAACCGATCCAGATTTCGCAGAGATGTTGAGTGATTTGGAACTCGGCGAAAGAAGCACCGTTACTCACGCACAATATCGCCGTCCCGGCGAATCAGCAACACCTGCATCAAACCCATTCCGTGCATGGATGCGACAGCGTCTTTCAACATCTTTACGTGCAATTACAGGTGCTGAAGAAGGGCGAATACACCCTGAGCCATCATCGAAATGCAGTTTTTGCCCAATCAGTGAATCTTGTCCTAGTGCAGAAGGAGGTTCTTTCTGATGATACGTTTGAATCGCTCGCAAACTTTGGGTTTGGATCTCGACCGCCATACCGCATTAGATGCTGGTGCTGGAACTGGGAAAACCACTGTGATGTCTTTGCGATATGTACAGCATTTATTGAGTTCTATTCAGAGAGCGACAAGAGTGTTACCTGCATCTCCAAGAACGCCATTACAGGGAATGGGGGCGATTCGTTGCCCAGCGCGTGAAAGAACTTCTTTGAAAGATTGGCAAGGCCTGCTGCCATCTGAAACCGTGGCAATTACCTTCACGAGGAAGGCTGCTGCTGAATTGAAAGGCAAGATTCGCGGTCTAATTTCCAATCTTAGAGCCCAGCCTCCAGTCTCCGGTGACGAAGATGGAATTCACGACCCACGACTTTCAGACCAAGGAGATGTCGAGATGTTGTTATCATTAATCGATGACGCACCAATTTCAACGATCGATGCATTCCTATCTTCGATTACTGGGCCTTGGATTGGCTTGGTTAGCGAAGACCCCGCCGGTGAGCAGATGGAGGAAGAAGGCTCTATTCTTCTACGTGAAGAAGCGATTCGAACCGCATGGAGATTACAACGAGGAATGGATGGAATCGAAGCCGGAATGAGCGGTGATATCGAAGCATTCCTTGAGGCTAGAGACCGCTTAGCAGTACGATTAGGCGGACAGAGGAGCTCATCAGTAGTTGTTAGAGGCATGCTCAAACGTTCTCTATTTGTTGAGGAGGCACAACGTCGTCTTAGGCGCAGAGCAGAGGGTCGAGAAGTTACAGTAGAGATTTTAGAGGAATTATTCACCGAGCCGGTAGAAGGAATTCTTGATGAGTTCTTCCCAGTATTCCATCAGGCTGTTCGAGCATGGGTAGATACTTGGTTGGATGGAGGGGCGTCATTCGTTACATTGGGAGATGTACCCGAAGGTGTTACGCGCTATCGCTGGATAGAGCACCTTTGCTCTCTCCCTATGCCCGATAGTGAAATCATGCAATTGCAATGGGTTTGGCATGTCACTCATGCTATGTGCACTCCTACTAATGCAATCAAACAAGATTGCAAGGCTTTGACACGAGCTCGTCCCCCTAAGTCGAAGGGTTGGCCTTCTGGCGTGGCGACAAAGGGCGCAAATACCACTCTTTCAAATGATGTTAAGAATCTAATTTGCGCAAATGCTGAGGCTGCAGCTGAAGAGATTAGAGCATTGCTAGTTAGTAGCGAGGGTTTGTTGGTTCGCCGTCTTGGAAGAGCTTCGAATTTACTTTGTCCAGCATTGCCCGACCCAACTCCCGTACCCGACTCAATTGCTCATCCACCCCGAATTGGTATCGAAATTCCACAGTTGCCAAATCCCGCTGGGGCACGTTTAGAGAGTGAATTAGAACTCGAAGTAATGCGAGATCTATTCACCGTACATAATGGAGTTAGAGAGATATTATCGCGCCTCAAGACGCAGGACGGAGTACGTGACCACGATGACATACATCGATTGGCAGAGGATTTGTTACTTGCGCGTTGTCCTAGCGTTTGCAGACGCTGGTATCCTACTTCAGTAATTGATGCACTAGATTCGATGAATAGCGACCCTTGGTTAGATGACCATTTACATCGCGCAATAATAGCAGCCCAAGGCGAAGAGGAAGTTCTGCAGGACCTCGGTCGCCGAATTGAGATTCTAAGAGATATGAGGAGAAGATTCCGGGCTTTCATCATCGACGAATATCAAGATACTAATCCCCAGCATTTCCGACTTCTCGCAAGATTGTGGGGGCGACGAAAACTCGAGGAGAGCGAGCTTGCAGCACCTGCAGGTGAATGGGATCCAACTATCTGTATTGTTGGTGATATGAAACAGTCGATATATCGGTTTAGACAAGCCGAAGTTACTGTGATGAGAACCGCGGTCGAATCTATTCGACGAATGAATGTTGAAGAGGGCATGATGGAACATCGATGTGCTGACTTACGCCGACCAGATGCTGCACGTGACCCAAGACCGATTCCTGGGAGTGGCGGCACAGGGTCGACTTTTACCACAGCCACTCTATTGGCCAGTGAAGATTCACAACGGGAAGAGTGGATTTCATTCAGTCTTGATGACGATGGCTCCACTCTATCCCCCGAGGCAATCGCTCGTAGAAGCGAGGGCCATATTGAGATGAGGACCAATTACCGAACCCTTCCACGTTTGATGCGAACGATGAATGGAATATTCAGTGATACTTTCGATTCCCGTCACCACCTCTTACCCGGGCCATGGCATGCAAATTCACAGGATTTGGAGCCCGGCAGAGAAGGGACTAGAACAGCGGCATTGGAATGGATTTTGCCTACGAGAGTTGGCTCTGAACCAAGGCCAATGGACCCTGAAGTAGCGATTGACCCGTTCTTACATGTGGGTTCAAGCGATAGGGACCTTGGTGCAGATATGTTGGCAAAGCGCCTATCCGCATTACTTGAAGGAGGCACTGCAAGAGTATGGTCGGCCGAAGATTCTCATTGGAGGAATGTCGATGAGGAGGCAGGACTAGTTCGCCCAGAAGACATCATGATCTTAGTTTCTTCAAGGGCAAGAATTCCAGCATTAATACAAGCATTAGATGCACATGGTGTACCAGCGATGGCCGACCGTCAAGGAACTCTGCTCACACGACCAGCGATTCAACCTTTGATGGCATTACTCGACCTCTTTTGTAATCCAAATGACAAAAACGCAGCCCTCGATGTCGCTAGGTCATCCATTGTGGGAATGGATGATGGACAAATCAGTTTGATGTTAAGGGAAGGAGATGGCAACTGGCTAAGCGAAATGGCACAAAGAGTGGAGTCAGTCCGCTTGACAAAGTTGTTGAATCGAATGGAGAGTCAGGTAGTGAATGGCGATATCGTTTCAGCGTTGACAACTGCGATTGATCACTCAGACCTACTCTATGCATATCCAAGAGAAAGCGACCGCCAAGACATCGAAAATTGGATGGCTTTACGATTGCGAATCGCAGGCCAAGTCGGCGATGATTCCGCTTCGATTTTATCTCGATTAAAGAGACTGAAAGCCCTTGGTGCTGAAGGCCCTTCGAGTGCTTGTGAGACTGTCGGGGGAGCGGTTAAAATTATGACAATACACTCTGCTAAAGGACTCGAATCACCAGTCGTTGTACTCTTTGATTTGTTCGCTACGGGTTCAAGAGATGCACAGTTTTCTTCGCGAGACAATGTTCTGGTAACCACTGATATTATCGCTGGAAGAATACAACCTTGGCCAAATTCAGTAAAGCCGAATAGCGGTTTGTGGGAACTCGCTCATCTGATGGATGATGGTCAACAAAGAGCTGAGCGAAGACGCCAATTCTATGTTGCACTTACCAGAGCTGAAAGCCGCTTGATTCTCGTTGGTACCCCCAGCCGAGGTGCTACATCAGCAAGTGACGGTAGTATCTCAGTCCAGAGAGGAGAAGGTAGGCAGAATATGGGTCAAATGTTCCTCGATGGTTTGGCCGCGATGTCATTGGAGGCTGGAACAGAGGATTCATGTTGGTCACAAGGAGGACTCGACCAGTCTGGAGCAGTTCTCAGCCTTGACCCAGGTGCACTATTACTCGATGCAGGAATTGGCGAAGAAGGTGTGGCTGGAATTACGATTTTCCACCATCCCGATTGCTTTAGTACCCAAATTAGAACATCTCCTCTAAATCGATGGCGTCAGCGATTAGAATTAACGGAATTAGCGACTTCAGCCACACCACAGACCGCACAGCGTACCCTCACTCATTCGATTTCACTAACATCTCACAGTCTTGACACAGCGAACTCCTGTCGCCGCCGACATTGGTTGAGCACACGTCTTAATTGGAATTCTGAGCGCTTTGATTTGGTAAGGGAGTCCAGGGGGACAGATTACTGGCCGAGCGCTACAGAATTCGGCAGTTTATTCCACCGATTACTCGAAATTGGCCTTCCCAACCCCGGTTCTGATTCAAGCGTCGGACTGGATACTACGTGGTGCGGCACTCAACCAGATCTTTTGATGGATGACAATACGATGGGAGAAGTACTCGCCCAATCTAGCATCATCGATGAAGAAGCATTAGAGAGAGTAAAATTACGATTATTACATCTTGCTAAATTGACTCGTAATGGCGCCTTAGGTCGATTGACCCGAGGCGAGGAATTCGATGGAATGACAGTCGAAGGTTTGAGAACCGAATTACCATTCCACATCATTCATTCAACCAATGCAGGACCTATTTCACGTGGCATATGGAGTCCCGATGGAATCCTAGAGCGAGCAATCGTTGAGACCGTCGAGACGATTTTCGATGGTAGAGCCGATTTGGTATTGGCGCTAAGGGATAATGAGGGCAAAGGATGGTTACAGGTTGTCGATGCAAAAACCAGTGGATGTCTTAACGGATTTAACCCAGTAAGTCCGCTTGAAGGAACAGAGCTTCAACTCGTTGGAGAGGAGAGTTCTCCTCATCCTACAACCCCGGCAGAAGAAGAAATTCTGTACAAACACCGATTGCAACTCGCTCTGTATTGTCTTGCCCTTGAGATGGGCGAGTCGACCAAACCAAGCGACCAAAGACGAGAGATTCTGCCGCCTGCGATATTGGTGGGCGCAAGTGGTCGAATGATTCGTTTAACCGATACAGAATTCGATGCGGCCAAAACCCAACTCCTAGAATTACTAGATTGGATGGGTCGAACTTCTGCTGAAGGCGAGGGGGCAACTCCACCTTCTCGTTTGCCTATGGCCGAATCTGAGCCATGTAGAAGTTGTCCATTCAATGCTGGACACATCAAATTGTGCGGTCCTGAAGGGACCCCACTCGGCCCAGCATCGCAAGAGTCCCAGGAAATTCACCCTTAGGGGCCGCTTGCCATATTTTGACTTCAGTAAATCCAGCATCTACCATGGCCTCTTGCCATTGAGATTTTGAAAGAGTAGTCATGTGAACGCCTACATGTTCAGGCCAACCTAGACTGTCCTTATTTTCACGATAATGATCGACCCCAGCAACGAGTAATCCACCCTCTGTTAACCATTCATCATGGATTGTTTTGAGCATAGAGGCAGGGTTGTGGAGATAGTAGAGAAATTCCATCGAATGAACCAAATCAAATTTTCTCGCTGGTGACCAATCGGGTAACATAGCGTGAGTATAGGTGCTATTATCATCGATTGAATTAGCTTTAGCAATCATCTCAATCGCTCCATCAACACCTTCTGTATGCCCCGCTCCCATTTCCTTGAGTAATCGGACTACCCAGCCATTACCACATCCGAGGTCGATTGCACTAAACCCGTTTTCAAGCATTGGAATAACCTCGTCAAGCATCTCGGAAACCGAGGGAGCATGACCTATTTCCATGCCGCTATCCTTGCCCTTAAGCGCCCATTCGGAGAAGACCTCAGTCGCATGACGCATATCACTACGCTTCTCCGTCTGGTCTATCAACCATGTCGACTACGGGGCTCCATGGCAGTCGACGCAGATAGCCTATCGAGCCATGTCGAAGACAAATGGGAGTCCGACATAGTTGACTCACTTTCGGAATATATCCGTATCCCTGCACTTTCTCCTGCCTTCGACCCAGATTGGGAAGCGAATGGGCATATTGAGGCTGCAGTAGAGCACATCGCCTCATGGTGCGCTGCTCAGGATATCGAAGGATTAGTCGTCGAGATTAATCGCCTTCCGGGATTAACTCCACTGATTTACATGGAAGTTCCAGGTCAAATCGATGAGAATGTTCTACTCTACCAGCATTTGGACAAGCAACCCGAGTTTGTAGGGTGGCACGAAGGCCTCGGACCATGGGAACCTGTAAGGCGAGGCGACAAATTGTATGGCCGAGGAGGAGCCGATGATGGATATGGTGCATATGCATCCCTTACAGCAATCAAAGGTCTTCAATTACAAGGAATACCTCATGCAAATTTGAAATTAATCGTTGAAGCATCTGAAGAATCAGGTTCACCAGACTTACCTGCTCATCTCGATAGCCTAGCCGACAGAATTGGAACTCCTTCGCTCGTAGTTTGTCTCGACAGCGGCGCAGGAGATTGGGACCACCTCTGGCTAACCACTTCACTACGTGGGGTAATTGTGGGCACTCTCGACGTTGCAGTATCCAGCGCAGGAGTACATTCTGGTGATGCAGGTGGCATCATCCCCTCATCGTTTAGAATCGCAAGGAACCTCCTCGACAGAATTTCAGATTCTGAAACAGGATTGATCACTCTCCCAGAGTTATGGGTTGAGATCCCAGAGGAGAGAGTCGAGCAAGCATCGAAGGCCGCACTTATTCTTGGAGATGAAGTTCATTCACAGTTCCCATTCTTAGAGGGCGTTTCCCCCAATAATGACGACCTTACGGAACTCATTCTCAACCGTACTTGGAGGCCGGCTTTAGAAATCGTTGGAATGGATGGAGTTCCTACTTGTGCAATGGGAGGAAATGTTCTGAGAACCAATACTACACTCAAGCTTTCAATTCGTATTCCCGCTGGAGTAGATTGCAATATAGCAAGCGATTTAATCGAACAAACTCTAACTCGTAATCCCCCTCAAGGTGCACATGTGAAATTCAATTTAGAACATCCTGCAGATGGTTTCCATGCCAATCCATTGTCAGAGTGGATTTCCTCTGCACTCGATGATGCTTCAAATGCACACTTTGGAGCGCCTGTCCAGTACATGGGCGAAGGCGGAACAATTCCATTCATGCCAATGTTGCAAGATCAATTCCCCTCATCCGAGTTCATGATAACCGGAATTCTCGGGCCAGAATCGAATGCCCACGGCCCTAATGAGTTCACTCACATACCTTGTGCAAAGGCGATTACTTGCTGTGTTGCACAGGTACTTGCTGCCCATGGTGAACATCATGGGTGAACCACCTTCGGTGGTGTACCCCTCACCATCGGCTTGATATGTGGGACAGAGGTGGGTAGTTGTGAAGGCGTAGCCTTCGGTGAGTAAGATGTCCGAGAACGGTACCATCACGCCAGAAACCCAGATTAAGGACCTCACAGAGCGACTTGAGTCGGAAACAGAGCGTCTTCTCAAGCTCTATGCTGCATATGAGCAGCAAGAGAAAGAACTCCTCGACACCAAGGCTGAGGTAGAAGTTCTTGAGAAGGAAATCGTCGACCGAGAAATCGAGAAAGAAGGTCTTCAAGCCCTTCTTGCTGAGAAAGATGCTCGAATGAGAGATATCGAACTCAAGGCTAGCAAGACCGGAAAGCAGGTCGAGCACCTTGAACCTGAACTCCAGAAGATGGAAGAAAAGTTTGCACGTGAGAAAGATCGACTCGGCAAGGTTTTCTCAATCGCAGAAGAACTCGATAACGACTTGCGACTCGCAGTGGTTGAACTTCAGTCCCGTGACGGGTGGTATATGGAACACATGTCACTCTTTGAGGATCTCAATAAGGCAATCAAGTTGCGTTATGAGATGATTGAAAAGGCAGTCGAAGCAGAGCGTGAATCCCAGCACATGAACCGTGCAATCACCGACCGTATGGATGAATTAGTCGAAGCAAGAGCTGCTGAGATGACCCTCGAAGAGGCTTCAGAAATCGATGCTACTGAATCCGCTTCTGTTGCCGAGGCAACCGAAGAGGCTGGCGATGATGGCGATGAGGAGGATGACGAGTGGAAGTGGTCCGAAAGCGTACTCGAAGGAGTCATGAGTAAGAACGGAATCACCGACCGAGACGCCTTTATCGAATTTGCAAAATTATACGATATGGATGGCAACCGCTACCTCAAGGGAAGTGAACTTGGAGCAGCAGCGGCCGAATTTATCGCACAAAATCAATCCGAGGAATCATCTGCAGAAGATACTTCGGAAGACCAGTGAGGTGAGAACTTGAGTCTATTAGCCCGAGGTGGGCTACTGCCCGTTTTGACACCAACTCTGATGGGTATTGGTTTCATCACGGTAGGAAGTTTAGTCAATCCACTTGGGGGAATCGCTCCAGGACTTGGAATACTTATGCTGCTCATTGCAGTATTTTTCGCCAATTTTTGGCGAGACCCAGACCGACCTATTCCTCGTGATGAAGGCGTAATAGTTTCACCAGCCGATGGCCATGTGATGTTCGCACGCAGAGAGCGCGCCACAGGCCGCAGACCTTCTAAGGCCGAAATGGCTGAGGCTGAAGAGGATGAATTCACAGGAACATGGCACCCCGAAGCATGCAAAGAGATTCTGTCCTTTGAAACCGAACAACGCTTTGAAGCAGTTCCCGAAGGTGAAGAATCCAAAGACGATGTTTGGCGAATTGCTGTATTCATGTCTCCAATGGATGTCCATGTTAACCGCTCTCCAATCGCTGGAGAAATTATCAGGATGGAACACCGTACTGGCAAGGGAAGGCGTAGAGGCCCATTCTTGGCCGCTTACCGTAAGGAGAGCGAATTCAACGAGCGAGTTCGCTCATTATTCAAGCGAGCAGATGGATTGATTATCGAAGTCATGCAAATCTCGGGAGCATTAGCCAGAACAATCATCCCTTGGGTTTCAGAGGGAGCCACGATGAGGAGAGGGGAGCGCTTCGGCATGATTCGGCTCGGTAGCCGAGTCGATGTGCGAGTTCCTGCAGCGCAATTCGAAGTCAGCGTTATTTCTGCAGAGGACGGCGACTCCAACCATCCAAAGGGTGAATTTGTCAAGGCGGGATCGACAATTCTGTACAGAGAGGTGAAAGAATGAGAAAAGAAGTATTACCAATATTTTTGACCATCATATTCATTTTACCTTATGGTTACTATTTTGCTGGAAACCAAGTCTATGCGATTGTAGCAGATACCAATCACGACTGCTGGGGAAATTTTGACCAGAATACGCCAGAAGAATTTGCTCCACTTCGACATGAAGTTCCACTTTCCAATGCGACTTATCAAGAGAATATTACGACTAATATCATGGACGGTCTTTCCCAATATTGGTGGCCGAGTCACGAATCAGCAATTATTGAGGTCGAAGGTTTAGCCCTCTCAGCATGGTATTACAAACAGCCTGAGCCGAATGAATCGATGCCTTGGGTTATTTTCGTTCATGGAATTAGAGGATGCAAAGCAGGTGGTTCAATTCTTCTACCAGCAGGGATGTTAATCGATGCTGGATACAATGTAATTGCATTTGATATGCGAGACCATGGCGAGTCCGATGTCGAAGATGGCTTTGTATCGGCGGGACAGAAAGAGTGGCGAGATGTAGTCGCTGTTCATGATTGGCTAATAGAAAACCAAAGTGCCGAAGAAGGGCAAATCGGATTATTTGGTACTTCGATGGGAGCGGGAACCGCAGCCATTACTTTCGCCCAGGACTCTCGAATTCAAGTTGCATGGCTTGACTCTCCATTCTCTGATATGGGTAAAATAATCGAAGAGGAACTCGAATTCCAAGGTCTTCCAACCTTCCTTGGTGGGGCAGGAATATTTGCGGGTAAAATTCAGACAGGCGAAGATCTCACAGCCCTTTCGCCATTAGACGCCGCTACTGAAATCGGCGACCGTCACATGTACGTAGTTCACGGGACCTTTGACGGTAGAGTGAAGGTTCACCATGGACAGAGTATGTGTGATGAAGCCTTAGAGCACGGCGTCGAAGGAAATGTTGAGTGTTGGATAAAGGATTCAAGAATTATCTACAATGTCGAAGGTGAGAATGAGACCGATGAGCACGTCACCCTGATGTTAACCGATACCGACGAGTACGAACAGCGTCTAATCGCCTTTTTCGACAAATCATTTGCTTGAGCGAGGATTAAACACGCGAGGCCAGACGCGAGGCCATGGCGGATGGTCTTACCATGGTCGGCACGGCGGATAAACGCCCTGCTAAAATCCATGATTTAGTCAAGGC
The DNA here is from genome assembly GCA_030747785.1 of Candidatus Poseidoniaceae archaeon. Classification (GTDB taxonomy): domain Archaea; phylum Thermoplasmatota; class Poseidoniia; order Poseidoniales; family Poseidoniaceae; genus MGIIa-K1. Next base: position 34,605 of record JASLKC010000006.1, read on the forward strand.
GCCAGCTAATACTCCTTGGGCGATTGAGAAACAACAATCCTGGGATGCAAAGGACCCCGCTACAGTTTACTATACCCCAGAGACATTGGCAGATGGTACTCCCACAACCGCTCTTACGGTAATCTTGCGAACCAAAGGTTGCCACTGGTGGTGGAGTAGCGGTTGTACATTCTGTGGTTATTTCAACGATACTAGAGACGATGTCACTAGTGCAGACCTCCATTCACAATGGGAGAAATCCTTAGCACGATTTGATGATTTTGAAACTATGGGCATGGTCAAAGTCTACACTTCGGGAAGTTTGCTTGAGGACCGAGAAATCCCGGTTGATTTTCAGGAGCGTGTTTTACGCGACTGCCATGAAATGGGCAAAGAACTCGTCGTAGAAAGTCGTACTGAACAACTCACTGTTGAGAAACTTGAGTGGGCAACATCGATCAATCCAAAATTTTCGGTTGCTATCGGTCTCGAAGCTTATGACGATGAGGTATTGCGATTCCATGTTAACAAAGGCTTCAGTATCAAGAGTTGGGATAGAGCAGTAGCCAACCTGCGCCAATTCAACTTGCGTGTCAAGACCTATCTGATGTTCAAACCACCATTCATGAGTGAGGGCGACGCTCTTACCCATGGAGCAAAGTGGATCAGAGATGTTGCTGAGAGAAGTGATGAAATCAGTGTGAACCCGATGAATATCCAAAGGGGCACAGTCATCGATCGCCTATTCAGGGCAGATGAATATCGCCCTCCTTGGCTTTGGTCATTGATTCAATTAATCCATGATGTTCATTCATTTATCCATCCGACCAATAGTGGAAATGGTGCAGCGGACCAAGTATGCCGCCTCATCATTCATCCAACTGCTGGAGGCAAGGTTCGAGGCGCACATAATTGCGGCGCTTGTGATAGTGAAGTTGTAGCAGCAATCGAGCGCTATTCAGTTAGCGGAGACATTCATGAATTGGACGGATTGGAGTGTTCTTGCCAGAAGATTTGGAAGAAGGAAATCCAACTCGATGGCAGCGTACCAGTGCCCCTTGGAGTAGGTAAGTCACGACGCGGAGATGCGCTCAGTCATCTTCGCTCACCCTGACCCTTTCAGTGGTCAATGTTTATGACCGCGTTTCAGGTGGACGGACTGACCCCTACGGGGTCAAGGTGATATCATGTCGAATAATACAATCTTACCTGACGTAACAGAAGGCGTTGCAGAACCTGCTTCTTCGCGAATCATTATTGTGATTCTGTGTGTAGGCTTAGTAGGCCTACTTGCAATGTTTAGTAACATCTTCGGATGGGACTCACTTCCACTAATTTCAGAAATCATTCCTTTGATGGGCAACCTCGGTGGCTCTGGAATCTGGTACTATCTAATCGGCATCCTCGTCGGCTGTGGAATGCTTGTGGCTAACATGATTGGAGGAGTCCTTTCGGACTAAGGAGGTGTGATGCATGGATACAGTATCAGTAACCGTCCTTCTACTCGTCCTCTATCTTGGAGGAATTTCCAACTACACTCAGAAAGGCCTGGGTACAATGGGAGCACCTTTTCAGCAATTGGGAATGTTCCTACTGAACAAGGCACCTGCAGGCGTTGTCGACCTCTTCAACGATGAAGATGGTCGTGGTTCTCGCACTTGGATGCAGTTCGGAATAATCTGGCTAGTAATCGCTGGAGTTCTCGGATTCCTCCGTGCTTGGCACGTTTATGACCCGGCAGCTCTCGACTCTCTATCCAATATTGGATGGGCTTGGGACGACGGCTCCTCAATGGATAGTGCAATTGCGTCTACACTCAAAACCGCTCTACTCTACATCCTCGTTGGAGGCGGATTAGTAGCACACTCTCGTGCATGTGGTGGCAGACTCGCTAGCGAGTCCAATGCTTCGATGGTAGCAATGCTCCTCACCACTGTACCGCTGGTCTTCCTGCTAATTGACTTCCTTACATCCTTAGTTGGTATCGATGCTTCAATGGTCTTCACGGTCCTTGGAATTGTAGTAAAGGTTGCACTCTGGTCGATGATGCTAGTCAACATCTTCATCACCTCGTCCAATCGAGAAGGGCCGGTCAGCGTTCCAAGTTGGTTCTTGCTCCTTGGCCTTTCCACCTATGTTTTCGGAACCATTGGCTCCTCTCTCGGAGAAGCACTGGGCTGGACTCAGACCACTTGGATCTGCGATGTCCTAGTCGATGGCTGGGCTCCTCTAGCACTGATGTTCGCTGTAGGATACCATGTACTATCTTCGGTTACCAAAGGCCCAATCTGGTCTGGAAGCCTTACGAAAGCGAGCATGTTCTTGCTCTTCTTGACCATCCCTCCATTCTTGCTAATGCCAACCGATAGCGATGGAACCCTCTTGAGGAATCTCGCTGCTATTCTGGTAACTTTGGGAATGCTTCCAGTTCTTGCAGGTGCAATCAACATGATTGCAACCATGCGCAATGATACCTCAGCAGTCGTGAAGAGCCCTGGTGCTCTTGCAGTTGCAGCAGCAGCCTTCCTCCTTCCTCTATACGTGATTCTGTCCTTCTTCTTTGGACTCAATGTGATGGTAGGAGATGGTAGCATGAGTACTCTTGCTAGCCACATGGATTCTTCGTACCTCTACACAATCGGCGGATTATTCGCTCTTGGTGCATTATTCCATTCCTACCCACTTGCTGCTTCTCGTGACCTTGCAGGAAATAGCTCGAACTGGGCTGTTTGGCTCGTTATTATCGGCGGTGTATCCTACACCGCAATCGGAATCATGGCTGGATGGGTTAGCGATGTTACCGTTGGACTAGAAGATACAGATGGCGTAATAGACGCTGCAGCACAACTCAACTTGATCGGTGCAGTCGCATTCTATGCAATTACCATTGGATTCATCATTGCAGCAAATACCGTTGTTCGCACATTGTTAGTAGGCACTCCTCGTGCCGCAGCAGCAGGTGGTTCCAGCGATATCTCGACCTATGGTTTGGTCGAAGGCTCAACCAGTATTCGTGAACTACTTGGCCGTGGAGTCGGACTCGACACCACTCTTGTAATTGGAGAATCAGAAGATGAGAGCGAAGGTGGATACACCGTTATCGACGTCTCTTCTGAACTCCACAATGATTCCGTCGATGAGTTCCCGGTAAAGTTCGATGCAGACCTTGTAGCACTAACCGAGTGGCTATGCTCACGTGGTACTACCACAGCACAATTCTTCGCATGGGCAGATGTTGATGTTAGTGGCGAAATCGACCACTATGAATTCTCAAACGCACTACGCATCGCTGACATCGCAGACCTACCTCCGTGGGACCTCGGCAAGTTGGTCGATGTCATGGATATCAACGGTGATGGACGTCTAAACCTTCCAGAGTTAGACATCGCTCTACTCAACATCCGTAACACCCTCGGAATCGAATTCAAGGCGAATGAAGCACCAGAGGCTCCAGCAGCACCAGAAGCAACAGAAGCAACAGATGATGATGACTCCGAAGAAGTGGACAAGCCATCAGACGCCGCACTAGGCAAGATGAAGAAAGCAGAACTCGTTGAACTCGCTGAGTCCATGGGCCTCGATGCAAAGGGAACCAAAGCGGTCCTCGTCGAGCGAATTTCCAAGGCGTGATGATGGATGCGCATAGGTTTGGTCGGCAAGCCGAATGTCGGCAAATCGACCTTCTATTCAGCAGCAACTCTCGCTAAAGTCGATATTGCAAATTATCCGTTCTGTACGATAGATCCCAACGTTGGAGTCGCTTTCCTCGCCGCACCACAACCATGCCCCTGTAAGGACCTCAGAGAACGCTTTGAGGCCGATGGACGTATGGAGCCAGTCAGTGATGATGATGCTCGCAAGGGCAGCATCTGCGAGCCACGCACAGGTTCGTGCATTGGCCACGTCCGTCTTGTGCCAACTTTCCTTGTCGATGTGGCAGGATTGGTTCCAGGTGCAAGTGAAGGCAGAGGTAGAGGCAATGCATTCCTTAGCGACCTAGCGAATTGCGATGCTCTAATCCAAGTTGTAGATGCAGCTGGATTGACCGATATTGAAGGCAATCCCATTGCCGCAGTAGATGATGTAGAATCCTCACTCAAACAAGAAGTAGAATTCCTAACCGATGAATTAGATGCCTGGATTGGCGGTCTACTTCGAGATGGTTGGAGCCGTGGTGCGCGCAGAGTCCAAGCCGAAGGTGACAAGGGATTCACCTCATTCTTACATGAGCGATTTACCGGCTTAGGTGCTACACTTGGCCATGTATTAGGCGCAATAGATGCATTCCGTAATCAATGGGGAGATGTCGATACACCTTGGATGTGGGAAGAGATGCGCATAGATTCTCTCGCCTTGCATCTAAGGAGCCAATTATTCCCAATCCATATTGCAGCAAATAAGGCCGACTCAGCCAAAGGCACTCCTTGGAGCGCCATTTCCTCCAATGGAATGGTCGTGCCAACAATGGCTGACTTCGAGTTAGCCCTACGCAGGGCTGCACAAGGAGATATGATCGACTACAGTCCAGGTTCAGATAGTTTCGAAGTTGCCGAAGGAGCAAATCTCAACCCTGCTCAAGAAAACGCCCTCAACGCGATGAAAGACAAGCTTTCAGCATCAGGAGGCACCGGTGTCGCAACTCTCCTCAGTGAAGTCCTATTCAATGCACTCGCGCACGTAGTAGTCTACCCAGTAGCCGATGAAGGTTCATGGAAAGATAACGATGGCAAAATCCTCCCCGATGCCTTCGTAGTTCCAAATGGCATCGAGGCCAAGGCTCTAGCCTACAAGGTTCACAGTGATCTCGGTGATTGCTTCATTCGTGCAGTTGATGCAAGGACAAGGAGAATTGTTGGGGCGGAGCACGAATGCAAGGATAATGATGTCATCAAAATCCATGCAAAATCCTAACTCTAATGCTTATTGAATTAGCAGCATCATTTGCCAGTAGGGAATATTGTATTGAGGTCAATATTTCTGATTTTTTCGACTCTGTCTCCCCAATCATCTCTTTCACACAGTGGTCTTAACCATCTTTCACACCACATTTCGACTATTTCGTTTACTGCAGGAAGGGGTGCAACAGGCTTGAACTTGGTATCGATTCCAAGTAGGAAACGAACTGAATTTCGGTCCAATAATCCAATGTGA
>JASLKC010000007.1 GCA_030747785.1 Candidatus Poseidoniaceae archaeon
AATGCAACCCTGACCGGTTCAGGCGCCATCACTTCATGGGCGATTAGTCCAACCTTACCAAGTGGCCTAACCTTTGAGACGAGCAATGGAACGATTTGGGGAACTCCAACGGTTCTACAGACCAGTCCAGTTACCTACACAATTTGGGCGAACAACTCGGGTGGTTCCTCTTCAGCGACTATCAACATCACCATCAACGACCAATTGCCAACGCTCTCGTATTCACCAGAGAATCTGACGCTGACCAAGGGTCAATCGAGCAGCGATTTACCGCTGAATGCAACCCTGACCGGTTCAGGCGCCATTACTTCATGGGCGATTAGTCCAGCCTTACCGAGTGGCCTAACCTTTGAGACGAGCAATGGAACGATTTGGGGGACTCCAACGGTGCTACAAACCAGTCCGGTTACTTACACAATCTGGGCAAATAATTCTGCTTACAGTCAATCGTTTGACGTCACTTTGACTGTCGTCAATGAAGAAGTAGTTACAGATGCTGGAGATGATGGTTTCGATGATGATGGATTCGATTGGGTGTGGTGTTTCCCATCTGTGGTCATCCTCATGATTCTGCTATCTCTTTCACTCCTATTTGGTAGGGACCTAAACCAAGAAGAAGAAGAAGAAGAAGAAGAAGAAGAAAAGGATGCTGCCACTGAGGCGATGGTTGAAACAGGAAATAGGCTCCGAAGAGAGTCAAGCGAGGCTATGCCTGAACATCCCGATTTAGACGCAATGGAAACAGATGCTGCTGAAGCAGAGGGAAGAGCAGAAGAAAAATAGAGTGTAGACGCAGAATCTACAATTGATTTAGCACAGGGTAGCGTTCCAACATACCCACTGAAAGCCCTTCCAACTATCAATTCCACCTGTGAAGAGTTCCCTATTGCTCCTCATTTGTAGGCATCGAGGAACGATACATTCGCCATGACATGAATGTAATCATTGCAAATATTGTCACCAATAATCCAATCGCTTTCAAGTAAGAAGGAGTGTCAGTCAGTTCATCATCACAAATGCTCGGATCGATATAGCAGGGATGGTTAAAGTAACTCCATAACAGCATCGAAATATAGGTTACGAATAGCAACAGCACGAGAATATTTGCAATAAATATCGCAGCGATTCCCTTTACCTTCTTATCGAATAAGACTGCACAACCTCCAAAGAAATGTGTGATTGTCAGAACGAGAAATGGTATGGAAATTTGGTTACTGTTTATCTGTTCACCGAATTGAAAAGAATAAAAATCGATTAGTGTCGCTAAATAGCCCATTAGAAAAGAATTGACAATAAAAAATACGGCACCAGCCTTGAACTTCAGACTCGTTTTCTCTTCCTCCACAAAACAGGCAATATTTTCATATTTACAAGATTATTGATGTTCATTTTGAGGAGGAGCGCCCCTCTCAATTCCCATCTTCAATTCCACAATTCTGGTAGGATAGCATCAAGAACCCAAAGTCTGTGGACACCCCGTAGGGGTGTAACTATGGTTGAGGCCAAGCATCTTCCGATGGATAGAGGATTTGGAAAGACAGAGCGTATTGACGCTTGGTGGAAGTCCCCGCTTGCAATGGCGATTTATCTTGGACTTGCTATTGCATACGCTACTTGGCGTGGGTTCATGGAAGCCGATTTCTGGATATTCAGTGACTTTGGCATGTCAGGTGGAACCCAAACTATGGCAATCGAATCTGAAGGGAGCCATGTTCTCTCTCCACTCTTTTCCCCACTGATTATCCCTGGTGAAGATGGACTTGGCTCATGGGTTCCTGAATCCCTTTGGTGGATGAGCCCAGCGATGTTCATCTTGATTGTTCCAGCTGGATTCCGTGGCACTTGTTACTACTACCGCAAAGCGTACTATCGCTCACTAATGGCAAGCCCTGTTGCGTGCGCGGTAAGCACACCATTTGGAGATTACAATGGAGAACGCAGACTATTCCTATTCCAGAATCTGCATCGCTACTTCATGTATCTCGCTGTTGCTTACCTATTCGTGCTGTCCTATGATGTGTATATGGCAACACAATTCCATGGAGAAAACACCAATGGTATCGGCGTATCCGTAGGAACTCTAGTTCTGCTACTCAATGTGATCTTGCTTGGAGGTTACACCCTTGGGTGCCATTCCTTCCGTCACGCAATCGGTGGAATTCGAGACCGCTTCAAAAATGGCGGCGGCGCTATTGCAGAAGCATGCTGGAAAAATTGTACTAAACTCAACAAGAATCACAACAAGTGGGCGATATACTCGCTATTCTGGGTCATGTTTACCGACTTCTATGTCTACGCTTGTACAGAAGGTTGGTGGACTGATATCGTTCTATTCGGAGGTATCTGAATGAGCGAATACGAGACTCACGAATACGATGTAGTCGTCATTGGAGCCGGTGGAGCAGGTCTTCGTGCTGCAATTGAGGCTGCACGTGAAGGTGCAAAAACCGCAATAATTTGCAAGTCGCTTTTGGGCAAAGCACACACCGTTATGGCTGAAGGTGGAGCCGCTGCCGCTCTTGGAAATGCTGACGACCGTGATGGTTGGAAGACTCACTTCAAGGATACGATGAAGGGTGGAAAATATCTCAACAATTGGCGAATGGCACAGATCCACGCCAAAGAATCTGCTGACCGAGTTCGTGAACTCGAACAGTGGGGAGCAGTATTCGATAGAACACCAAAGGGACTAATCAACCAGCGAAATTTCGGTGGCCATACATACCCTCGACTTGCTCACGTCGGCGATTCAACCGGCCTAGAAATTATCCGTACTCTACAAGAAAAGGGCATTCACTCTGGAGTGGATGTCTTCATGGAATATACGGTCACTCACCTTCTACAGGATGATGACACAACCTGTACTGGGTGTGTTGCTTACAATAGAGTAGATGGGGCAATGCACGCATACTCTGCTAAGTCAGTCATTCTTGCAACCGGTGGCATCACCCGCTGCTGGTCAATTTGTAGTGGCTCTTGGGAATACACTGGGGATGGGCATGCTCTCGCCCTCAATGCTGGTGCAGAATTAATCGATATGGAATTCGTTCAATTCCATCCAACTGGAATGGTCTGGCCACCTTCAGTACGTGGAATCCTCGTAACAGAAGGAGTCCGTGGAGAAGGTGGAGTTCTCAAGAATTCAGAAGGAGAGCGATTCATGTTTGACAATGTCCCTGATATGTTCAAGGGAGACCATGCAGAAACTGAAGAAGAAGCTACAGAATGGGTTCGCCAAGTTGTAGCAGGCGAGATAGCAAGTGTGCGTCGACCTCCTGAATTACTAACTCGTGACGTTGTTGCCAAAGCGATTAACAAAGAAGTTGCAGAAGGAAGAGGTTCGACTCACGGCGGAGCATATCTTGACATTGCCAATCAAAGAAGCGCCGAGGAAATTATCGCTAAACTCCCGAGTATGCACCATCAATTCAAGGAATTGGCAGGTGTTGACATTACCAAGGAGCCAATGGAAGTTGGACCAACTGCTCACTATGTAATGGGTGGAGTGAGGGTTGATGCAGAAACTCAGGAATCTACCATTTCAGGACTTTATGCCGCTGGTGAAGTTGCAAGTGGATTGCACGGAGCTAATCGGCTTGGTGGAAACTCGCTTTCCGATCTCATCGTCTTTGGCAAGCGCGCAGGAGAATATGCTGCAAAGCGCACAGTAGGTATGGCACAACCAACAATCGATGCCGTAACTGTTGAGGCTGCAATCGCAGAGAATCTAGAACCACTTTCAAGAGAAAACGGAGAGAATCCAGGAAAGGTCTACGATGAACTACGTGACATGATGCAAGCCAAGGTCGGAATCATCCGAACCGATGCTGACCTCAAAACCGCTATCACCGACTTAGATGATTTCAGACAGCGCGTTACATCTACATCGCCAGGACCTTCTATGGTTTACAATTCAGGTTGGCATCAAGCCCTTGACCTCAAGAATATGGTGGATATCTCACACGCCTGTACGCTCGCTGCACTAACCCGCACCGAGAGCCGAGGAGGACATACTCGTGATGACTTCCCAGTACCTGATACGGGGATGTGGAGCCATACTACCAATGTTATTTCCAAGGATGGTGATTCGATTACCATCCGACAAGAAGAACTCGAACAACCACCCGAAGAACTCGAACAATTACTTGACCGTTCAAAGAAGGAGGCCTGAACATGACTGAAATCAAGATGAAGGTATTCCGTGGTGAAGAGGGTGAGGGAGAACTGGTAGATTACGAACTTGAACTCGATGAGGGCATGGTTCTACTCGATACGATTCACAGAATTCAACATGAGCAAGATGCTGATCTCTCATGCCGCTGGAACTGCAAAGCCGGAAAGTGCGGCTCATGTAGTGCGGAAATTAACGGAAAGCCCCGCTTGATGTGCATGACTCGTATGAGTGATGTTATCGAAGAGACCCCTGAGGATGAAGTCATTACTGTTCGTCCGTTGAAGGCTTTCCCTCATGTTAAGGACCTAGTTTCAGATGTATCTTGGAATTACGAGATGGCAAAAGCAGTGGTTCCGATTAAGGGGCCAGAAGAACCAGATTGGGAATTTACTCAATTCGAGGCTAGTAGAGCTCAGGAATTCAGAATGTGCATCGAGTGTTTCATCTGTCAAGATACATGTCACGTTCTCAGAGAATATCGAAAATTCGATGAATTTGGTGGGCCACGAACAATGGTACGGCTCGCTAATTTTGAGATGCATCCAATGGACCAAGAAGACCGTATTCCTGAAGTCAAAAATGAATTCGGAATTAGTTATTGTAACATTACCAAGTGCTGTACCGATGTCTGTCCTGCAGGAATCAACATCACAGATAATGCAATTATACCTCTCAAGGAGCGTGTAGTTGATCGTTACTATGATCCAATAAAGCGAATTTGGCGAACATTAACTCGTCAAAACGTTCGTTATTGAATCAATAAACGAATAGAAAGGAATGTTGGTAGCCCACCCGTGGCTCCGAAGAGCCACGAGGGGCAGCGTCCCTTGCGGGTGTGAATTGAACCGATTTGAGCTAATTTAAACTCTGAATATCAGAGGTGCTCGATTCCGCTCTTCTTCACATTTGCCTTCTTGATCTTGTCAGGAAGCCATGCCGGGCCGTTTGCGGGCTTGTCAACTTCTGTGATCCATCCAGTGAACACATGCACACGCTTGGTGCCGCGCTCTCTTAGACGGATATTTTCGTGTCCGCGGGTTGCAGCTTTGAGTGCCGCTCCACGGGGTTGCCTGCTGGCAAATACCTGGCTGGTGTCATTTCCGCCCTCCATGAGGACGAAGTACTTCTTTTCTCCCATATTATGTACCTCACCCGGGCTACGGGCATCAGCAGGTTATAAGGATTCGCCCGTTAAACCGTGTTACTGCGCTACATATTGGCCGCAGTAGCCTCTTTCGAAGCCCATATTAGCGCAGTGTAACGAATGGAAATACATTCACAATTCGGCGCCAGCAAGAGTTTTCGTGTCGATGACTCCGCCCACTTGACGAATCGTATCAACCACTGTTGCTGCGATAGTGGAAAGTGAATCCGCCTCAAGTTTGACGATGATGTCATAATCACCGAAAAGAAGTGTTGCATCAGCTACATTTTCGAGCCCTTTGATGGCCTGATAGGCATCATACTCTTCGCCTGGGCTCACATTAATCAGAACATATCCGACTGCCATACTTTGGCGAATCGACCAATACTCATGAAGGCTCTGTTCAAAGGAGATCTTCCACCTTAGTGCGATATTCCGCCCACTGGTCCGCTTCCCAATCATCTGGCATTGGGCCATTTAGCCATTCAATAAATTCCTCAAGAGTCCACCCCTCTGGAATCCGTTCGTCACGTTCAGCTTCTTCTTCCACTGCCCACTCGACAATTTCTTCCTCGCGTGCGCGCGCACGCACGAGTATAGTGGTAATGGTAATTATCACCAATAATAATCCACCAATCCAGGGCAGTAATCCAGCGCCATCTCCAGCATCAGCGTAATTATCCGTACTATTGGAATTATTATCGATTGGCGGCGACCATTCCTGAATTTCTAGAGTAGTTTGGTAAGTTACTAAACCGCCCCTACTTGTTGTACAGTTGAGAGAGAGTAGGTGTTCACCCTCTAGAGTAATTGGCAGCAACCAATTTGTTGTCCAAATTCCAACGTCTCCAACCCCAGTTAAATTTCCACTTCGATTAAGGATTTCATATTGGCTTTCAACCGAAGTCGTAGTCATGCCACACCATGAGCCATCCGGGCCAAGATAACTGTAGAATTCTACTGTGATCTCAAATAAATCGCCCGCCGTAAGATTATTTTCTAAAGTAACAATGATACTAGGGGGAGTCTCTAGGAATTGAAGTTGCAGAGTTCCAGATGAAGATAGTCCATCAATATCTCTTGTCAGCACATTGACTGTACCTGCACCAGGCACGAATGAAGAATCTAATTGGACTCTGAAATACAAAGCAATCGAATGGTCTTGTAATTGCGAACGACAATTCTCATCCGCTGGCACTTCAGGTGTCGAAACGGTCCAACCATGCTGTTGTATTTGTGCTGTGGTTACATCTAGTGGCCTTGTTGAATTTATCAGAACCATTACCACTCTACTCAGGCCGAATAATAGCGAATCTTCTTCACCATCGCATAATTCGATTAAGATAACCTCTGGAGTTGTCAATAACACAGTATAGGTTGTGGAAATGGAAGCACTTGCTCCATTAGCCCCAATTGCAATTACTTCGAAAAGAACATCTCCAATTTCAAGTGCCTCTTCGGTTGATAATGGGACGATAATACTGCCATTTTCAAACAATAATGGAATACTCTGTGTCACCTGTCCAGGCCAAGATACATACAAATCGCCATATGCTCCATCCACATCATCATCATGATCTGTAATTATGACCTTGATATTTTCATCACCGCCGCCATATAGACGATCTATTTCACTACCCTCATCATCTATTAATTCAAGAGAAAGCAAAGGAATTCGGTCGTTTATTCCAATATTTCTTCGAGTAAGGAAATTTCCTTCATAATCATATAATTCCAATACGAATCTATCAAGACTTGAACCGGAAGGTAAGGTGAAACTCGAAACATAACAGTGATGAGAAGAAGTACTTCCCTGAGTCCATGTCATTCCATCGATTTGCCCTCGGCTGGAGATGAATGATGGCGTCTGATTTACCGGAACATGGTCTGCATCTAGAACACATGCTTTCAGCAATGTCACTTGGGCTCTAATTACCCCTCCAATCGGATTGGCTTCGAGTACACTAGCGCCCCCCCATTCTTGTGAATCAACCCCTTCTACATGTATTCCAAACCATATCGCTGGAGCATCATCGACAAGAGCTACATCTAGCGTAATTAATTGATGAGTCTGATTCGAGCCATCATATGCTATCGCCTTCAAATCAAGTGAACCGAGGATAACGTCTGTAGGTAATTCGAAACTTGTCCACCATATGGTGCCATCTTGGCTTCCAGTAGACCCCCAGGTCCATTCGGTAGTTTCCTGACTATTCCGTACTCTCCAAGCTAAGTCTAAGGCTGCAATTCCCGAATCATCACTATTTTCGCTAGAACAAGTAAACAGGTCCCCGCGGCTATAATGACTAGAATCGCAATACAATGTTTCAACTGTAGGTGGGCTATTCACCCAGACCATCATGTGGTGAACGTTATTATCGATAATACGTTCTGGACGAGTGATGTTAATCGCATCATATCGAATTTCAATATTATTCCATCCTGCTCTACTTGAATTGATTGTGAGATTCACCATCTGCCTACTTCCTGGCTGGTCCCCTGCGGACGTGATTAAGGAATAATTTGCAAGCACTTCGCCTCCAAGTTGGTCTCGAACAACAAGCCATCCTTCACCATCTCCTGCTGCTAAATTTTGGACAATTATCTGAATTGTCACGTTTTCATCTAAGGACATATTTCCCACAATTCTGGCATCGACAACTTCGATATCGTGAACTATATCACCATATGCGCTCATCTTTGGATCTCCAACAACAACTCCCATCCATCCGATTTGTCGGTTAGATGCATAATAGGATTCAGCCATATTATATCCAGTAGAATAGGATGAAAGCAAAACACTTGGATAACTCACAGCAGTGAGATATGGCTCGTAAACATAGCCTTTGACTCCACTTACTCCATCTTCTAACAAATCAGCAACAAGCGATTGCCCATAGCCAGTCCCCCAATTGAAAGAACGCGCCCCTGTGCTTACTGCGGTTTCAGCAATCGAGCCATTCACCCAATCCATATGGGGCCTAATTATTCGTAATGCTGTGGAATCAATGTATAGTGAGCCATCTGTAGAAGTTGGCACTATGTCAAGCAAGACCCTAATTCTTAGTGAAGTTGAATCTTGATGTGGCCTAAACCTCATTGTTTCGGAATTCCATGATGTTGTAAAAGGCTTATTTGATGATGTATTTGTGAACAATACTGTCCCATTCGAATCTAGAGATGCTACTTCAATATTGTATTCGCCATATACGTCACCTGTTCTTTCTCCATGGCCATAAATTACCCATGCGTGATTTGTGAAATTTGTTGGAATGGAATAAGTTGTTTCCAGATATGCTACACCTTGACCATTACCAGAATATGCAGAACAATTGTTGATAATATCTCTACTAAGAGTAGTAATGGAACCAGTACTCAAAGCGGTATCCCATATCATCAAATTATCGATCATTCCTTCGAAATATGAACTCCCTGCTCTATTTACACCTAATTTGTATAAATCAAAGTTATTTATTGATCCATTTGGGTATGCATTGGAATTTACCAGTACTCCATCGAGATATTGCCTAGTATTTCCACCCTCAAAGACAGTCACCAAATGAGCCCATTTTTGTGGCTCAACATCACCAAATTCCTTCGACTGATTATTGTGTAAATACCATTTATTATTGGACACCATGTGTTGGAATGAATAGTTCGAGCCTGCATTATCATCAATTGCAAATGTAGCAGCATAATTCGTTTGATTGGTGATATTTGCCCAAACCCATTGGCTAATAGTGAAATTTCCTAACCAATCATCGACATCCACTTTGGCGTAATCATTTACACCATCATACCACAGGCAATTGCCATCTATGCAACTTTTCCAATTGCTCGAATCCATTCCATACAATGTAAAGTTGGAGTCATTTGTAATATTGTCATTTGATTGATTCCCTATTCCCTCTTCAAAATCCCAATTGTGAATCAAACTATCTTGCTGGGGAATATAATCTCCTGAAACGACGAATGCTGTTGCAGGAATATTGGCCTTGCTCACATTCGGCCCTTGCCACGAAAGGAGTAAACCATGCGGCCCTCCACCTTGAAAGAATTCTATTCTGAAATCATGATATCCCGCTGTAAGAGAGAGCGTTGTATCATGTTCTATCATTCCATGTGAACCATAATTTTGTACCGCACTAACGCCATCGATCCACAATTCTGAACCATCATCTGAATTGAGATATAATGTCCAATTGCCTGTTTCTGGCACGTCGATTAGTCCGCTAAAGCGTGCACCCCAATTATGTTTGAACCTATTATCCAATCCCGGGTATGGATTGTTTGAAGAAGAGTAAGCTAGTGTACTTTCAATACGTGCATGATCGGGAATTCTATCGATTAAATCCGGCATAGTAGCAGTGTTGAAACTGATACCTTCATTATCGAAGTACTCAGCGAAAATTCCTGGAACCATATTGCCGGATTCTTGGCTGCATTCAGCCGTAATTCGGGCCTCCATCGCCCCATTACCTCCTTGTTTGACTTCGGTTTGGTAACTCCAGTTAAACTCATCACCAGGAGAAACAGGTGGAGAGAAAGTATCCCAATATTTGGATCCGCTTGACCATGAACTATCAACTGTATCAAAACCTGCATTTGCTAAAAAGTTGTTATTCCAATTACCATCATTACTTCCCCATGAAGCATAACCAATTACATTAGACAAATTGGTAACAAACTCTGTTTCTTCATCGAATGATACTGGAAGGTTCATCGTACCATTCAATGTATTATTTGCGATATACAAATCATCGTTCCAAAATTTGTAACCGGAATCATTTCTATTCGTTGCTAAATCAAGAACATGAACACCTCTAGAACTGTATGAATTATTGGCCTTTTCAATTAATCCTAACGCGGTATCGACAGTATATCCCGTGAGTCTAGTTACCAAGAAAAATCCATATTCTTCTCGAGTAAAGGCTTCCATTCCTCCTCCGGATAATGGGCCATAATCATGGTTAATCCAGTAATTCCCACCGATGCTTGAGTCCCATGTTCCTCCAACCAAAGCGATCTCTTGGTCGAATGCAGCCTTATCAGCTCCACCATTTATTCGTAAAGGAACCCCTTTGGTCGTTACTAGATAATTCAAATCAATATTGGAAGAGCGATTGGACAGCATTGCTCTAAATGGTTCGAGGAAGGATGTATTGAATTGTTCACGATTAATCGTCTCGCCAGTTGGATTGCTTTCATTGTCAAAAATGAATACTCTGTCAGCAGAAATATTTCGAGCGGTAATAAATGCCCAACCAATTGTTCGACTTGCTTCAGATTGGTTATTGATCAACACGCCAACATCGCTATAATCAATTGAATTGAATTGGTCAAAACCATTTGGTACAGCAATGTCACTAAAAGGTGTCTCATTCCAATATTCGTCCTCCGTAGAAAACCCATCGAAAATACTTGGTTGTAAGGATTCAATAACTACGTCACCAGGAGGTAGTGAAATCGTTCCCGTGAGAAACAACGCCACTAGCAGAACCGCTCTTCTACCCCTGTCCACGCCTCCGGCGTGGTGTTGAAATGCTCAATAGCATACCGGCTACAGGTTAACGATAATTTCACTCAAAGAAGAATTTCCGTCGTCTTGTATATGTAGGTCGGCCCCTCTTGGCCTAAGTATGGTCGAACTTTACATGGCTCGGACATGCCGTTGGGGCGTTCTAAGAGTCGTCGGTGGTGAACTACATCTCCAAGAAGGAGATGTGGTCATTACCCCTGCAAATAACCGTCTTTCAGGGAGAGAGGGTCTAGATGCCACTATCCACAAATTCGCTGGGGAAAAGCTTCGTGAACATTGCCGTGCAATCAGTGTTGAGCAAAGAAAGACCAACCTTCCACCTTGTCCCGTAACAACCAACGTAGTCACACCGCCTTTCGATTTGAAAAAGCAATTCAAACACATTATCCATGTTGTCAGTCCAGATTGTCGTAGACCAAATCAAGATGAAGCACGCAGAGAACTCCTTCCTGCTGCTTACGAGAATCTTTTCACCACTCTCAAGGAAATGAAGGACGTGAAAACTGTTATTTCCCCACCACTTTCAATGGGGGTTTTCGCATATCCTCACCGAGAAGGTGCCAGATTAACTCTTGAATTGATTCTAGGAAAACTCAACGGTGAAAAAGACCCCGGATTCAATGATTACACTATCATTGTTAAAGAACGTAATTTCATCAATAATATGAGAACGGTCTATCGTGAATCTGAAGACCAATTGCCTGGAATAGATACAACAAACCAGGTGTGACCTACAACGGAGGGAGACGGTTGGTAGATCTTCCAGCCCTTGTCCAATCGGCAATTGAAAATGAGAAGCAACAATTCTCAGCAGCGGTTCTCTTAACCAATAATTCGAGAATGGCCCGAAGAGTAAGTGAGGTCCTCCCAAAGAAGCTCACTTTGGTAATTATGACGAGTTCATCCAAAGTTGCAGAATCCTTGAAAGAAGACGGCCATGATGTAAAATTCCTAGAAGATGCTCTTTCCGCTCAAGGACTTTCAGTTCTATCAAGCCTACATGATATCGTATTACAAGGGCTCGGCGAGGGTAGATATGGGGGCTCTGACAAAATTCTAGCAATACTCGCTGAACCAATGAATGGAGTGATTATTATCGAGGCTAGTAGCCTATCTAGTAACAGATTAGCTATACTTGCACAAGAACATGATATCGATATTGAAATTCTTGCTAAAATGATGGACCTCGCTCGCCATATTGGAGGGAGAGGGAGAGAAGGGCATGCTGTTGGTGCACTATTCGCAATTGGCTCAGTACCAAAATTGCGTCGTCATTCTACAGCTCTTGTATTAAATCCATTTAAGGGTCATTCCGATGGACGCAGAAGTGTTGGCGATACTAATAATCACGAAACTCTAGCAGAATTTGCATGGCTCGATGGAGCGATATTATTCAACACTAAAGGTGTGGCTTCCGATGCGGGTAGATATGTGCAAGTCCCCGCAGGAATCGTGCCAAAACCCGGCGAAGGAGGAAGACACTTAGCGGCACGTTCGATTAGCCAATTAGCAGATGCAGTTTCGATTTGCATCTCATCTAGTGGAGTGATCGCAGTTTACAGTAAAGGCCGCGAGAGATACAGAGTTAGGCTCTCTTAATCGCATCAGCCATCGAAATACTTCCGACTGCAACATCGTGTGCTAATTCGGAGGAGATAGTTACTCGCCCACCACTTTCGATTCTAGATTGGCGTTGTATTTCACGAAGGTCGCCGTCAGTCGGCTCAAGTTGACGAATGGAATGAACTCTTTTTCCACCCATCGTTGCTATCCTAGTCGCAGCATGAATGTGCGCCCTAGAACGTGAACCTCTACTGGTCCTCCTTTCAATGACCTCGATAACATGCATAGAATGTAAGAGACAATCATTGATGATTCGGTCCCTAATCAAAGGAGCACCGTCTCCAACCTTTATGACGAGGTTACGATGTTCTAATGAATTCGCAAGGCCACCAATGTGATTTGCTACACTTTCCACTGATTCCAATTGAGCAACTCCTACCAATACTCCATCAGCAGTCCAGGCAAGACCCGGTCTTGGCCCGGGGTCTACTCCAAAAACGAGGTGCATTGCATCTCCAAGTCCACGACTGAGTTGAATTGCTCTTTCAACAGCGGCTTCTACAGTTTCTTCGATTACTGGAATCCCCCCTTCGCCAGCAATAACTTCCTCAGGGGTTGCAAGCCAAATGCCATCGAATTCAGAATCAGCATTGAGCATCACAAAGTCGCATCCGCGACGTTTCAACTCCCTCATCAAGTGGAATGAAAGACGGAAGTCCGCTGTCCGGACCGCTATTCGGCGCACACCCCTCCGAGGGCGGAATCACGCATCAACATGACGCGTAATCACCGAAGTCCTCAAGAACACTTGACAAAGTTGTTTATTTGTGGCAAGTCAGTATGAAAGGGAACTTCGGGCGGTCCTCGCAGGAGTTCCCAAAGGCGTCGACGCCGTTACCAGATCTTGTAATTCTCTGGAACGTACCCGTGCCCAAATGGTTCTAGATAGGCCATTTCTAGTTGTCAGGGCAGCAGGTTCTGGAATGGAGGGAAGTGGGGACCTTCTAGCCCTGAGGGGTGATTTGTGCTTTCCAATTGAAGTCAAGTCATCGAAATACCCCAAATTATACCTCTCGGGTAGAACCGAAACTCAATACAATGCAATGGTTCACGAAGGCAAAAGATGCTCGCTAATGCCTCTTTACGCATATCGACTCAAAGGAGTGAGAGGGGACTCTTGGAGAATATTCAGAGTTGAAGTAGGGAAAATTCCAGGCCGGCTTGGAATGCTTTGCCGCAGGATACCACCCTTCCCACTCACCAGAAATGGTAAGCCATTTCTTGACTGGCAAGCTGGAATGCCATTGCACATGTTCCTCTCTCTTGTTTGCCGAACTTCTTCCACTGAAGGGTATACTTCTCTAGAAAAAAGGGCCCGTTCAATAGAAATCGATGCATCTCGTGATGAGGAATTAATCCAAAATCGACTCACAGATATGGTGCAACCATGATGAAAACTACCACGATTAACAATCCTAGTGAAGACAGCGTAGATGCTTTTCTAGTAACATGTTCAACCCATAGTGGATGGATTTTCCATAATTTTGTCTTTTTCCCGATATTGCGTAGCCCATTCATTGACATCTGCACTAAATCTCTGAAGAGATGACCGCCATCAAAAGGAATCATTGGTATTAGATTAGTAAATCCAAGTAAAATGTTTACCCAAATCAGCCAGAACATCAGGTAGGTCAAGAAAAGAAGACCTTCTAATCCAACGAGTTCTGCAAGCCAGCCATCTCCTGCTGCAAGCATTCCTTCCTCCACTGGGTGCATTGCAGAGCCCTGTAATTCGAATGGGGTGATAAGGAGCGTTATGGTGTGCAATGGCCACATCACAGCATGCCCAAGAGGCGAGGCTTCAAACTCAGGGTGAGCAGGACCAGCGAGCCTGTCGATAGCAGCTGTTCCATCGGCTAAATTTTGTACTCCGAGGAAGGCATCACCTTCCTCTATTCCGCTATTAGCAAGAACTTCTTCGTCATATCCCAATTCAATATAGTAAGCATATTTGTCAGTCAATGTAACGGTAAGAGTCTCCTCCTCGCCAGTTTCTGATCTAATGATATCCATCGATACCACCTGCCCTGCCTCTAATCCATCCATTACCGTTGTGAAGTCCTCAGAACTGCCAACCGATTGGTTATCTATTGCTAAGATGACATCCCATGGCTCCAAACCGGCTTCTTCTGCTCCAGAACCTACCACGATACCCGTAGAATGTACACCGGGTTCAGCAGCAACGAATTGGCCTGCAATTCCACCGAGTAATAACATCAAGATGAATGCGGTGAAAATATTGGTTGAAGGGCCTGCAGCAAACATTCGCTGGCGTTCTCTTCGCGGCGCGTTTACAATTTCTGAATGTTCAGGTTCAGCAAATGCTCCAAGGGGTAATGGGCCAACCATAAGAAGGCCAAAGTTCCTGATTCGCATGCCATGTGCTCTCGCTTGAATTCCATGGCCAAACTCATGAATAACTAGGCTGATAACGAATGCAATTACGCCCCATCCAAGTGGTATCATTGGATTTACACCTGGGATTGCTACTAATTCCGATGGAGAAGGGGGGTCGAGATTTGGTGGTGCCATTATTGCAGCAATTATTGCGAATATGAGAAATAAAGCGACTATGAGCATGGCAAACCAACAAACCCACAGGCTAACTTCGCCATATGCTCTCCAGAATTTCCGAGGCCGACTGATGAATTCTAGGGCTTTTTTACCACGTGAAGTACGTAGCATCAATATTACAAAGAATACTCGAGAAGCATTCCAATCATCAAGACGTCCGCGTGCCTCCCAACTCTTGAGAAGCATATACCATCCAATAATCAAGAGGACGACTATGGGCCAATCTAATTCAATGCTGAGCCAGTCTCCTCCCATGGTTGTCCCACTTCAATCGACCACTTAACCCCGCCCGACGAGTTCTTGGCTGATGGGGGTATGCAAGTATCATGGCGGAGCATGATGATGCAGTCAGGGACTGGTGTTCAAATTTCCATGGACAAGACCCTGTTGAGATATCTATGTGGGCCGACAAAAAGGATTTACTACAATTATTGATTAGACTTGAAGATAAAGTTGTAATTGCGGATTTGGAATGGAATGGTGAAGAAATTAGGGAAAATGGCTCCCTTTCTATTCCAATCGAGGGGTGGTCTCCCGGTTCTATTCAAACACGAAGGATGCCTGATGGCTTGGTGCGCTTTCGTCATCGAAACTCCGAGATAATGCTAGCACCAAAGGTAAGAGCTCCAGAATGGGCAAGTGCATTATTAGAAAAGTGGCTTCTTTCCATGCGAGGAGATAGCAATCAACCTAGAGATCGCAGACGAAGACTCTCCGATATCAAGAGAAATCGAGAGACGGTAATGCGGATGCTCGAACAAGCCGCTATGGATACTATTCACGAAGGCGTTTCTCAGGTGGAAATGAAAATTTCTGTAATCGATAATCGCCTAACAGGAAGGCAATAATCACTCTTCTTCACCTAATGCGCTAACTAATGCAGCCATTGCATCTTCTCTTTCTGCCTCTATCATCTCAGGTGAGCCTACCAATAATTTTCTTGCAACCGGCTCCAGAACAACTGGGGCTGCTAAAATACCTCCAATTGTCAGGATGAGGTAGAAAAAGGAAGAGCCGGGAACTTGAGAAACGCCAGGGGAATCACCACCGCTAACAAATAACTTCACAACACCAAGCCATGGGATTTCTGCCCCTGCAATACCGATTATCCACTCACTTTTTATTGGTTGAATCATGCCGCTATGCCCTGACATTACTCCGCCATATGGTTGGAAAAACGCTTGGTCATCGCTGCAATTATTATTGTCGCCTAGAGTGATGAATCCGGGATGGCGTGGAATCTTCTCACTTGCATTCAACCAGTTTTCACCACAAGAATACAGACCAGTATCATTGCCATCAAAGGAGAAAGTGATGCTTTCTACATCGATTTGGTCGGTACCGGGTACAGTCCATGAAAGGATGCATTGGTCCTCATGTAGAACACCTTCATCACAAGTTCCATTCGAATTTGGCGCAATGGTTCTCTCCGCAAGAATACTAATGATCACACGATGAATAATGGGGGTTGAATCGGTTTCTCCATTACGATTGTAAATGATTACATCGCCTGCTGTTCCATGACTCTCATGCCCATAATTTGCATTATTGGGGTCTGTAGCTTCTGCGTATGAAATGATGGTTTTTGATTCTGGAGAGTGAACCAATACTAAATCGCCAGCATCGATAGCACCCAATTGGCCGTCTGAATCATGCATCATTGACTTGGATTCAACAACAACGAGGGGGGGCATTGTCCCAGTGTGAGCCCACATACCAAGCACGATAATACCGATCATACCACCTGCGAGAATTAATTCTCGAACCAAGGTGAATACTGGTTCTTTCTCCGCCATCTGGGGTGTGGGACTCAGCCGCGCTTCTTCAACCCCTTCTCCACAAGGAAGGCGTTCCACACTTCTGCATGGCCTCCGCCAAGAATTCGAGCGGCTTCATCGCCATCGGCTCGACGCTTGGAAAACTCGCTACTTGAAGAGAGAGACATAATCTCTTTCATATCGTTCTCATAACCTTTGAGTCGCATGAATTCTGGGGCTACAACAAATAATCCTAAGACGCCGATTACCATTCCAACAATACCTAGTTCAGTATAATCGTCATATCCTTTGTAATCCTGTAAAAAGAAAAGTTGAAGGGTTGCTAATAGTGTCAAACCACCAAAGAGAAAGGTGCCAGTAGCCGCTATTCTCAATTGGCGTCCGTGTTGTTCTGCCCAGAGCCCCATCTTCTCCCCTACATAGCCACTGTACTGTCATCTATTCAGTGATTTCCCTTCAAAACGGCTCTGACCTGTAGGAGGATTGTTCAAATGGCATGATAACGCGTGGGCCAAAGGCCCACAGGGGCAAAGGAGATGCTTTCATGCGAACTGCACTATTTCTCGTGACACTATTTCTCGTCTCTCTCACAAGCCCTCTCGCAGCAGGCGATGTGACTGAAACTCAATTCAATGATGGGTCTACAAGTTATACTCACACTTTCCAAGGAATTGGAGATGGGAAGGCAGGAAATCTTACTTTTCCCTATGGTGCTGAAGTGACTAGTGCCTCTTTCGACCTCACTGGAAAGGCTTCTACAACCGCTTGGGCTAATTACACGAATGATTCAGATTTCGGAGGAGCAGGTAGCGCTGCATGGTCTGGAATGCCTCCAGGTTTCGCATATGGTTTCAAATCGAATATGAATATGGAAAACGGTGATGTTGAACTCATTGGAAATCCATCCGATTCAATGACCGCTTTATCGCGAAGTACCGACATCGCTTCAACTACTGGCAACCACAATACTACAGGTGCATTCATTGCAAATGGAGACCAAGGATTCATTGGCTCTTCGGAAAGCCTTTCGGCGATTAGCCTTACAGGTTCTTCTTCTACTTACGCTGGAGCATGGGTCAAACAATACGATGAGTACCACGTATTCACCTATACTACTACCAATACCTATACTCCAACTCTCAAGAGATTTAATGCTAGTACAGGAGCGTATATCGGCCTAGGATCTTTCTCATCTGGAACTTGTGGCACAACTACTGCGCAAGGCTATACCTATGATGCAACAAGTGATGGGAATGGAACTGTTTACACCGCTTCCTATTCCTACCGATATGTCGTGAAATGGACTGTTTCCACTTCGGGTTCTTGGACCTGTACTAATCTACATTCTTTTTCTGGGAATTATTATCCCGCTGGAATTGACATAGATGAGGACAGCGGTAGAATGTTTGTCTTGGTGTATGACTCTGGCTCATTCCCTAATTACAATAGATACCTGTACGAAGTTGATCCCACTAACCCAGGTCAGATCAATGGAAGTTGGTTACTCGGAAGTCGAGACCAACTCGGGGATTCGAATACAATGCCTGCTGGACTTTTTGTTGACCTTCCAAAAATAACGACCAATGAATATTATAGCAGCCGTGGCCACCATTCACACTTTACTTTCAGTGGTAATTTCGTAACTATGACCGGCAAGCAGTCATTCAATTATGGCGGCCATTATGGAATAGAAGAATTTGGTGATGGAAGTTTAGGGTTCACTTGCTTCTATTCCAGTTACTGTTCAGGAAGAACAAATAAAATTCATCGTATGGGAACCGGTACCCCATATGATGAAAGAACACCTACCTCTACTTCCTCTGTAGTCACAAGTGCTACCAAGTTTCTGACCAAATCGGTTAATGACATTACAATCAAAGGAATAGTAGGTTATATTCCTGCAAATACAAGCATTGAACTCGAGGTTTCCAATGATGGGGGTACTACTTGGAAGAAGGGGTCTGCTGGGCAGAAGTTATCTTTCACTAATGCAGGCCAACAAATAACTTGGAGAGCTTACCTAAACGGCACTAGTAGTGAGACTCCGATTTTGGATTTCGTCACTCTTACCTATACGATATCATACCAAACTAGTGGATATTTCTACATCCGCTCCAATTATTATTCTGGAAGCGGCGCTCCAGTAGCTATTACCGCTTGGTGGAATTCAACTGTTCCTGCAAGTTCATCGATTTCGATTGAATTGCAAGCCGGTTCTACGAGCACTTTCACTTATTCTGGTGAATCAAAATCGGTGACCATGACGAGTGGATATATCTACATCTATGTCAGATTTTCAGGACCTGGCACCTCATCCCCGGTACTGCATGATATGAATTTAGCATTACATTCAAACGCCCCTGATAGAGTGGGGATCGATGTTGGAGGAGACGGTAGTAATGAATGGTCTAGTACGGGTGTTCTATTAGGTACTACAACCAAGGGAGGTGCGGCTTTTGTAAGTGCATTCAACAGTTTAATCCCCGATATTGGAAGTGGTAATGTAGAAATCCCTATTCACATTAATAGCCAATCCAGCGGTATCGTTACCCTTGACAGATTCAGTGTCACTTACAAGGTTAATACTGTCAATTTAGATATCTCAATTCCCGAGGGAGAAATCCTCCACGAAAGAACAGAGCCATATGAAGTAGTGACTAGACATATTGTAGGTGATGGAACAAATAACTACATCCAGCAGGCTGAATTGAAATTCAAGGCTAGCCCGCAGTCATCGGCTCCAATATTAGAATGGCAAGATGGAGACATCTTCCCTAACCCTAATGATCCCGAAGACTGGATAGAAATGGATGCATCCTCTTGGTCATCTCAAAGCAATGGTATTCTTGAAATCCATTGGCTATTCTATATCACCTCAAATTTCCCAGACCAAAACAATGTGAGATTCCAGACTGATTGCCTCGACAATAGTGGAAATAATGGATACGCACCTCAAAGCCTCCTGAGTTCTAGCGGATTAAGAGTGAACAACTCATTCGGACTAGGTTGGCTAAAAGTAAGAGATAATGCAGGTGAATTTACCTCCGATGATGTTGAAGATGGTTCTTGGATTGCTGCAGGAGATACTGTACACTTCCAAGGAGCGATGTGGTATGCTGACAGTGAGGATGCACCAAAAGATAGTGCATTTGACATTCGAGTAGCACAGAATGGATTCGTCCATGCAAATTGGAGAGATACCACAAATGTCAATGGTTCTTTCTTCATCTCAATAGATATTCCAAACATCGATGTTGAGGAAGGTGTAACATACGAGATTCAAACCTATAATGAGCGAGATGCTACGAAGGTCCTTCCATCAAATTCGGATTGGGCTCGAACTTTCAAAATTGATGCAACACATCCCGAATCATTGTCAACTTACCCGCTAAATGATGCGTACGAAGCTGCAGATCAACAGCAAGAAATCAATGTGAAGGTTGCAGACGCTGTTGGCGATCCAACAGAACTGAAACTCTTCTATTGGGTAGAAGCCGACCATGACATGAATCGAAATGGAGAGGCCGACCCTTCGGAATATGCAATGAAGTTAGTTACCAATACTACTGAGGCAGATGAGAAACTTTTCATCACCTCAATCGACCATTCAAGAAATGCTAACATGGGCCGTGTTTCGTATTATTGGGACGGTGGAGACATGGCAGGTAATCCTCTACACAAAACTGCTATTGTTGACGATGAAACGTATAGTTTTGAAGGTGGACCTGGATTCGATGCAGACGATGCAACATTCAGAACACGAAAGGATTCAAGCGCTGTATTTACTGGATTAACTTGGGATGGCCATAGTGATGGTTCTCCGATTTTCGCCGGTACTCAACATCCATTACTCTAGGATTAATTGATGCAAATACCGCTATCGACTTCGAATATATCGATTTGGTTTTCGACTTTGAAGGACCAGACCCAGAAGTCGACCAACAGAAAATTTCCTATTATGGTATGTCAGATATCTTTGGGTCATCTAGCGACTTCATTTCGCTATCTCAGAGTTCCAATATGATTCAAACCACTAATGATAGTGGAATGCCTTGGATTATTGTCACCTACGATTTCGTCATTGGATGGGAGTGGCCGGATGAAGACATTAGCGATCTTGCTTTGGAATACAAGGAAAGAGGGTCCCCTGATCCAACAAGAATCATAATCGCTGAGCATACATTCTTTGTAGAAAATGACCTCGTGCTCGATGCATCCACATTTTTGGTAGAAGATATCAGTGAACCTCGAACCGGCATCATCGCAGATGGTAGTCGAGTTCGCAATGATGATCGCCTTGAATTCACAGGAAAGGTAGTCTTTGAGGGCAGTAATCATCCTGCTCCGAGAGACGCCTCAATCGAAGTCGAAGTTTTCGATGGCGAGCACATCTGGTCGGATGGTAGCCTTGCTGAAGATGGCGGGTATTCTATCGAAGTTCCATTAGCTAGTGCAGAAAGCCTACGTTCTTCACCTACCCGTACTTGTTTGATCAGTATTGGCGGCATTCCTGGAAAGGGTGAAGATATGACTGGTCAAACAGTTTCAACCACACTAAGAGTTGTTGTTGATGATACTGCACCCCGAGTAGTCAGTAGAATCTCTCCACTGAATGTTATCGACATATCTACCACTACGGATTTGACAAAGGTCCCTGTAGAATTCAAGGGAACTGAAGATGCTGACATGACTGGTAGTCAACAGAAGGTCCACTGGGTCATGCGTGACTCAAGCCGAACTTTGACGATGGGAGCAGGTAATGCGATCTTAGGAATGCAACAAGATGGTCAATCAGTAATCTGGACTGGCACGGTCGATCTTACCGATGGTGGAATGATTGAACCAAGAGAAGGCGATTGGATTGGTTTCTATCTAACTGGGCATGATGCAGCTGGAAATGAATTCCCGTTGGTATCAAATTCTGAGGCCAGCCCAATTCCTGAAATCGCTACAGATGATACCGACTTTGAACGCCAATGGGTACGACTTGGGGCAATAGGTCCACAACTGAAGATTGATTCTATTCACTTATCTGATGACCACATAGCGCCAGGACAGACCATTTCTATCACTGCTGATGTCCACAACGTAGGAGGCTCAACACCAAGCCAATTCAAGGTCTCATTCTATGCCGGAAATGAAATCATACCATTTGCATCTTCGACTCTAAACAGTATCGAGGCTGATGAAATAATTCCAGTATCGGTTACATGGAGTGCTGAAGAAGGGGTTGACCGAATCAGAGTCGTTGTCGATCCAGATGATGTAATTGTTGAAGTCAATGATGACGATAATACCGCTGAACACAGGGTTGACATTGTCTATGTTTCATTCATGGGATGGTTTGATTCAATTAGAGAACAGCCGTTAATTTGGATTTTCTCAGTCCTTTCATTCATTGTGTTAATCGGCATTGGAGTCACCGCCAGTCGTACCGCAATTAATCATGGTGAAAGTGCCCTTCTCGATGACGAGGAATGGTATGAAGAAGACGGTGAATACGAAGACTATGATGAAGAAGATGATGACGGATACGATGATGAATACTGATTTCATCAAATTCGACGGACTCATGAACCAGTGGCTTCGCCCATCCACTCATGGCAGAGGGTGTATACACCAAACTCTCCGAGGGCCTACAGAAGGCCCTTGATGAGAGAGGTTGGTCACCTACGCCTGTACAAATCGCCTCTCAGGACGATATTGCTGACGGATTGAATCGACTAGTAATTGCCCCTACGGGCTCCGGGAAAACAATGGCAGCAATGCTTCCATTACTCGATAGATGTATTCGACAAGATTGGAAAGGTATGTCAATACTCTACATCACTCCGTTGAGGGCCCTGAATCGCGATGTTGATAGGCGCTTAGAGGAAATTACCGCATCGGTAGGTCTCTCATTAGGGCTAAGACATGGTGATACTACTCAAAGCGAAAGGAGTCGCCAAGTCCGTAGCCCTCCAAATGTAATGATCACTACACCTGAAACATTCCAGTTGATGTTTACAGGTAAGAACCTAAGAGCAATGCTAACGGGCGTACAAGCAATCGTAATCGACGAAATCCATGATATGGCTGGGGGTGAGCGTGGCTGGCAACTATCTATTGGAATCTCAAGACTTGAGGCGATGATTGGAAGAAAGGTCCAGAAAATCGGCCTATCCGCTACCGTAGGCAATCCTGATGCAGTTGCAGCATGGATGAGTGAAGATGCTGTTGCAATAAAAGCAGTAGCACCAAGAGAAACTGAACTAAGTGTAGAAGCGGTACATCCACTTCCTGAAGATGAAGTAGGCTCGATGGAATTAGCAATCTCACCTCGAGCGCATTCTACCCTACGTGGGCTCGCACAGATAGTAAGAGATGACAACCCATGTCTGATATTTGTCAATTCGCGCAATAGCGCTGAAACTGTTTCACAGAGGCTCATGACACTCGCTCCGGATTTGAATATAGGAGTTCATCATGGTTCTCTAGCTGCTGAAACTAGGAAGATGATGGAAGATGAACTACGTTCTGGAGAAATCCAAGGTCTGGTTTGCACCAGCAGTCTCGAACTTGGAATCGATGTAGGCAGTGTGAGTAGAGTGATTCAGATTCGCTCTCCGCGTTCAGTGGATAGGATGCTCCAGCGCGTAGGTAGGGCAGACCACAGGCTTGGCGGTATCGGACGTGGAAATCTCATGGGTTGGGAAGCCGATGACCTTGCTGAGGCTGCAGTGATTGCCCGGAAAGCAATGGCAGGCGAGATTGAGCCGGTCGAATGGCGAGATAGACCACTTTGTGTCGCAGCAAACCAATTGGTACTGATGGTACATTCCCATGGTGCTGTTTCGATTGATGAAGCGACTGAAATCATTGGAATGGCGAAGCAATTTGAAAACTGGAGTCGTGATGAGACCATTGCATTAGCCAAGGTACTAGCAGATGGATGGGTCATCAAAGCAGAAGAGGACCCTGCTGCAATCCCTTGGTATCGATGGCCACACGATGTCTGGGCAGCACTCGTAGCATCTAGCAAAGAACCCCTGCCTGAATTCCCCAAAATCAAACATGATGAAGAACCACCTAAAGGCCTTGAAAAACTCACCTTCACCGCTCCACCTCCTTTCAATAATGGTTGGATTAGCCGTAGTGGTAGAACTCGACAATGGGCGATGAATCACCTTTCAATGATACCAGATAAGCAATCGTACCGCGTTAGAGATGCTGTAAGTCGGAGGAGTCTTGGAAATGTTGACGAGGCGTTTGTCCTTTCACTGAATGACGGTGGCGAAGAGGCTGATGGTAGACAACGAAGATTTGTCATAGCGGGCCGAACTTGGGTGGTAGTCGATGCTGACCCTGAAAAATCTGAACTCCTAGTTGCACCAGTTTCCGACCAAGGCCATGCGCCACAATGGGTAGGGGAACTTCCCCCAACTCCGGCAGAGGTGGCGCGTGAAATCGGCCGACTAAGACGATTGATCGCTATTGACCTCGGTTTGATGGAAGATGAAAGCGTCACTGAAATTGACCCCGCGGGTTTGCTTTCACAATCTACAGTTCTCGATGAGCATCCGCTTGATGGTGAAGCCAAGGGTATCCTTGCAGATATGATTAGATCTCATCACGAAGCTACTGGAGTAATACCTTCTGAAAGAATGATTACTATCGAAAGTAGAGAGGATGCCCTGATTCTAAATTGCTGTCAGGGTTCAAGGATTAATGAAGCGCTAGGACATTACCTGCTAGCCATGGCTTCAACTCGCTCTGGACGCTGGGGGCGTCTGATAGTAGAGCCAACAAGAATCTCCCTCCAGGTTGGAGGAGTTAATCCCGCAGATTTGATTGAATGGTTAGTTGATACTCCTCCCGAAGCACTCGAGGGAGTTCTTTCTGTTACACTACCTAATTCACGTGAAGTAAGATGGAGATTCGCCCAAGTGGCTAAGGTAATGGGTATCTTACGACATGGCGTTGACCCACGAAAAATCAACCTTCAAGCACTATTGAAAAAATATCGCGGAACTCCTGTAATGGAGGAAGTACTTGGCAAAATATTCCATGAAAGAATGGATATTGAAGGGGCTATGGATGTACTTAGGGCTTTGAAATCAGGATTAATTGAAATTCTGATTACTTCAGCCGGTCCACTCGGAATTTCAAGTAAATCAGAGAAGGATTTGCTACTACCCAACTGGGATAATGACCAAGTCAGAGCAAAACTCGAAGGGCGTTTGATGAATGAAAGAGCGGTGACTTGTTGCCTAAAATGTCACACTGTACGTCGGTTCAGAGTTGCAAAATACCCCGAACTTGATGGGATTAACCGATGTATAAGATGCGGAGGTCAGATGCTTGCTGTAGCCCGCGAAGGCATGGAGAAAATGCTGGTTGATTGGGTTAAATCAGATGATGAAAGCGATCGTAATAGAATGCAAAAGAATGCACTTGCAGTTTCCAATCGCGGGCATGAAGCAGTTATCGCCTTAATGGGGCGAGGTGTTGGTGAAGCAACTTGTCAAAGACTGATGCGTAAAGTCCAGAGAGGAGACCGAGAAGGTCTTCTTGAGGCGATTCACATTGCAGAAATCGAATATGCGAGAACCCGAAGATTCTGGGCTTAGATTTCTATTTCATTGATGCGACGAGCGGCTTCTACTACATCGCCATCTTCCCACCAATCTACTGCGATGAATGTTGGACGCTTTCCATGCAACTCAATACATTCAATTCCTCTTTCGACTAAGAAATCCGGATTGTTTGCCTGGTCTGCTCTATCGGGGTCAGATAGTCCCAAAGGGCCACTTAACCAGCTATTCATATGGAATACTGGCTGCTCTCCATCTCCTCTATGAACTTCACAATTCATATCAGAAGTTTCCTGTTCAGCATAATTTGTAGTCCATGAAAAAATATTGAAATCGTGGAACCACGGATGTAATTCATCTACTGACTGTTCCCAGAATACGACAAGGCGAGTTTCAGATTCAATCAATTCCAGAAGTGTGGGCCATGGCGTATTCAATTCATGTACATACATCCAATCGCTCAATCCTACATCATCAAATAGCAATTTGAGATGATCCGGTTCAACATCATTCTCAATGAGAAGAGTGACGATATCTCTGGGGGATGCTTCCATGTAAATTTTCATTTCCTCTAACCAATTCCATGGATTGACTTCGCCATATCTACAAGGTGAAAATCCACGACTATCATCGCCATGGCAGAATGCAACATTGGAAGGATTGTTAGCGAATTGACTGGTATAATGAGTATCTAACATGAATGCTCTCATTCCTGCATTCCATTGAGCAGTAAGGCCGGTTTCATGATTGCTTGCAGGATAATAGATTCCATCTTGATGGGTGGAAAATGCATTGTGAGTTTCTGGAAATGTGACATTGTCATATGTGCGGAGGCATAATTCCTTTGCACCATTACATGCCTCAAGTTCGACTACTTCTTCATCGACGATTGTGTCCACTGAAGTATCATCAGAAATACAACCGGGCACTATGAGAAGCAGCACGATTGCAAGCACTCTGAACTCACTCATCGATGATTCGGAGTTAATAGTTGGTGTTCAATACACCGGTCACAAAGAACGAGGGTCTTGTGGGCCTTCAGTATGCTGAACTGTAATTCCATGAGTCTCAAGATAACCAACGCCGTTCTCTCCAGCAAATCCTCCTGAGACAATGATTACACGTTCGATACCGGAGTGGTGAATCAATTTTGCACACATCATACAGGGCTCACCAGTTACCAGCAACCATGCCCCGTTTGTTGGGACGCCATTTGCCGCAGAATTGCATATGAGGTTCATTTCCGCATGGTGGCAACCAATTTCAACACGTGTCCCGGATTTGATATCCATAGTGTCGCGCAGGCATTCATCGCCACCACAAAGATTCCCTCCTCCGCGAGGGCCGCCATTGTAACCATCCATCAATACGACATTGCGCAAAGGGTCGACTAAAAGAGCGCCAAATTTGCGCCTAGGACAATTGCTAGCCTTTGAAAGAGCAAGACATTGCTCGATGCGAATTGACAGATGTTTGTCCTTCATCTTTTACATCGAAGAGGGTTGAGGTCATGAAAGTATGTCGAGATGATTATCACTATCTAATTCAAGTTCTGTCAAGATATTTCCACAAAGATAGAGTGAACCAATTACTACTACCATCTCAGTCGGTTCTTCGAAAGCGTCGAAAGCCTGTCCGGGATCAGGTATGTGTAATACTCCTGGAATTGGATTTTCAACGCCCGGATAACGACCACCCTGAGGCTCTGTTGTGATTATTTCAACCGGTGGATGAGTCGAACATAAAGCGAACAAAGGCGCAAGCATAAATTCCATATTTTCTTGGGGTGAGGTTCCAAATAACAAACTCCAGCGCTCGGGAAGTATGCTTGCAATTTCTGGCATTATTCTTTCCATGCCGCTCGGATTGTGAGCAGCATCCAATAATACAGAAACTTGGTCATTTATCAGTTGCATTCGTGCAGGCCAATTGATTGGACGACGAATAAATGGCATCCCCAATTCTTTACATAGGATTTCAGCTAAATCCCCCGCTTCATCGATAGCGGTTGAAGATTCGACCTGAACAAACCTAGCATTCACGGCTTCATCTCGCATTGCATTGCGAACTGAAGGGAGACCTGGGTCTCGAATTATCATTGCAACACCGGGGCGCCAAATCGCTGCTTTTTCGCGCGCTATTTCTTCCAATGTATTACCGAGTATTTCTGAATGCTCTAAACTAACAGATGTGACAAGGCATCCTGCAACATCTGCTGTTCTTGTTGCATCTAACCTTCCACCTAGACCCGTTTCAAGAACCATCACTTGCATTCCGGCATCCTTGCAAACCAATAATGAAACTAGATATGTAATTTCAAAAAATGTCAGTTCTAATTCTAATTCCTTCACTTGCCGAAGGGCCTTATCAAAATCCTCAGATGATGCAGGCCGGCCATTGATTCGAACACGTTCCTCGACCCGAACTACATGGGGTGAAGAAAACATTCCAACATCGTATCCTGCTCTACATAGGCCTGCAAGAATTTGTGCACATGCACTGCCTTTGCCATTTGAGCCTGCAACATGAATACATGTCATTGCTCGGTCTGGTCTATCAAGCAATTCTAGAGCCTCTGAAACTCTCTCCAAACCAAGGGACATGCCCCTGCCTCGGCTCTCATCAAGCCATTCCCTCACAACGCTATCCAATACGAGAGACTTGATTGCTCCTTCGCCCCGAAGGGGCGTCTTCCTCCAATGATTAGAAAACCATCCTCACACTCGGTGCAAAGCATGGGCGAGCCTGTACCGACTGACCATGTGAAACGCGTAGAGCGTGAACTGGCCAAAGAATCGAGCCTTCTCAACGTAATGATTGAGCAAGCACCAGGCATGCTTGGCATGGCGGTAATGTTTGTCGTCACTATCGCTCTTGGTGTGTGGCTGCGCCCCTTCTTTGATGCAGCTGGGCTACATGCATTTGGTGAAGCAGGAACCACTCAAGCACGCTATATTATTCTTGAACTGGGTATGATTTTTGTATTCACAGCATTGATTTTATGGCTTGCAAAAAATCACAAAGAATTATTCATCAAATATGGATTGATGGGGGTTCTATTCCTTGCACTGTGCTATACTACTGTGCCCGGAGCACATTTACTAATTATCGACATGGATGATCAAGTGCCATTTGTTTTTGAATCGAATGAATTGAGTGAAGAACATATTGTCGCCACTGTCGATGGGGGATGGATTTCAGAAGTATCTAACTGGGATAGTTATCCCGAATATAATCACACTTTAGATCTGAATATGTATTATGGTGCCTCAAATGAACCTCTTTGGTCTACAACACTCGATGCTTGGCCAGGAGATCCAACTTCAGTCATTACTGAAGGACTGATGGGATATACTGTCACAAATGGTGCCTTTATTTGGACTCTCGACAAGGAAAGTGGAGAGATAATTTCCACATATCAGTGCTTCGAAGGAGAACCAAATACGTATCTAAATGACGATGGCGATTTAATCACTGAGAATTTCAGTTTAGCGATTCCAGATGGATGTTCAGCAGCATTCGAGGTAATCGAAGAACCAGAAGGTGAATTTGAACAGCCGAAGGGAGCACTATACATTGTTACCCAGAAAAATTCATTGGTTAGACAAAATACCTTCCACGGCACGAACATTACTGCCCATCAAGCAGCATGGTCATTCCCACAACTCAACATTGATGGTGGGTCATTGATGCTAAAACAAATCGATACCAAACACATTTTGATGACCTCGGCAAGTGGTTCTGTCATTATCACTCTCGAAAAATATGGTGATGATTTTACTAATTCAACTCGTGATGAATTAACTCTTGCCACTATTCTATGGTCCGTTTCTTCAGGGGATGAAGATACTTTTACTGCCACAACTTTCGGAGAAAGCCCCTTTGACGATGGTAATAACGACCTGCTCGTCATTGGAACTGAATCTGGAGAGATTACTGCATATACTTGGGAAGAAGGACTGTATGATGGACTTGAAATGAAGGACCCCCCTCTAGAAAATGGTTCGATGAGTGTAGAAAGCGCCCTCAAGGTTGGCTCTTTCTATGATGGCCCAATTACTGCTTTCGGACTAAATGACCTCAATAATGATAGCCAAAAAGACCTCTGGATTGCCTCAGGCGATGGTATTCACGGCCTATTCTTTGAGTCGATGATTGAATATGTCACCATTGACAAAGATACTGCAAATAGTACAATGATAATTGTCGAAAATTCAACGGTACAACTCGTATCCAATAATGAGGGTTATTTCACTGAGAATGATAGTGGCGAGTGGGAATATACTGAAACCACAATTTCATTTGAAAGTGGGGAATTTACCAGTGAGATGTACAATAATATCGGTATTGAATGGTCATGGCTAGCATTCGGAATAGGATTCGGCCTTGCTGTCTTATTGATGGTACTCCTCTTCATTCGTCCGGAATGGTATGTAGTGAATACCGTAGGCGTACTCGTGGGCGCTGGAGTCATCGTAATGCTTGGTGTAACCTTTGTTCCAACCCTGATAATGATCTTCATGATATTAGCAGCGATTTACGATGCGTGGGCCGTCTACCGCTCCAAGCACATGCTCGACCTAGCTGATACTATGATAGGGCTCAAACTTCCGATTCTACTGGTTGCTCCTCAAGAAAGAGGTTACTCTATGCTTGAGGAACAAGGTTCGATTCGCCCAGAAACCGCTTCTGCACAAGAGAATGTGCCAGTGCAAACTACACAGCCAAAGAAACGCAAGAAATCGAAAGAAGCCATGTTCATGGGCTTGGGCG
Source organism: Candidatus Poseidoniaceae archaeon (assembly GCA_030747785.1). Taxonomy (GTDB): domain Archaea; phylum Thermoplasmatota; class Poseidoniia; order Poseidoniales; family Poseidoniaceae; genus MGIIa-K1. The sequence goes on from JASLKC010000007.1 coordinate 30,179, forward strand.
ATGTTATCTTCCCTGGAATGCTAGTGGTTTCTGCAGTTCAGTGGGTTACAACTGGTGGATTGGAAGTCGGAATTGCAACAGTCGTGGGCGGTCTCGTCGGCTATCTTGCATTGATGATGTTCGTTGCTAGTGGTAGACCACAAGCAGGACTACCTCTACTCAATGGTGGAGCAATTCTTGGCTACATCGTAGGCGGAATCCTATTTGCAGCAGGAACTGCATTTAATTTTGGAATATCGTTGTGAGGTGATGTATGATGTTGAGTATGGATCTATTCAGGAACCAAATCGATATTATTCGCGCAGACCATGATAAACGCGGTATTTCCCATGAAAGAATAGATGCAGTAATCTCCCTCGATAATGATTGGAGGAATGCGCAAAAAGAGATGGAAGATGCTCGAAGAATGCGTAACCAAGCAGCACGTGGAATCGCCGATGCTAAGAAGAGCGGTGACGAAGCAGAAAGCAATCGAATTATGGCCGAGGTAAAGGACCTTGGAGATAGAATCGCTGCACTTGACGAGAAGGCAAAAACTCTACTTGAAGAAAGAGATACTATTCGGATGAGAATCCCAAATCTCCTCCATGATGCTGTTCCAGTTGGTGCTGATGAAGGAGGAAATACCCAACATTCCCTCCATGGTGAAAAACCTGAATTCGACTTCGATACAAGAACCCACAACGACTTGATTGAAATGAATAAGTGGGTGGACCTAGAAAGGGCTGCAAAGATTGCTGGTAGCCGCTTCTTCTTCCTTAAGGGAGATTTGGCTCGTCTTGAATTAGCGCTACAAACCTATGCTGTAGACTTCATTACCAGTCGTGGATTTACATTCGTTCAACCGCCAGTCATGATGAATAGAAAGGCCTACGAAGGCGTTACTGACTTGAGTGACTTTGAGACGGTAATGTATGGTATTACACCTGACCCACTTTACATGATTGCAACCAGTGAACATCCTCTGACTTCGATGTTCATGGATGAGGTTATCGAACCGAGTCTATTACCGATTAAAATCGTTGGAGTTAGTCCGTGCTTCCGCCGTGAAGTAGGAGCACATGGGTTATCGGATCGTGGAATTTGGCGAGTCCACCAATTTACGAAAATCGAACAAATTGTTATCTCACATCCTGATGATTCGTGGGACCACCATGAAGAATTACTTCAGAACTGTATCGACCTTTGGGATAACTTAGGTCTTCACTACGAGGTTGTCAATATCTGTACAGGTGACATGGGTACCGTTGCTGCACGCAAATATGACCTTGAGGCTTGGCTTCCAGGTGCTGGCGCTTACAAAGAAATTGTATCCTGCTCAAATTGCACAGATTATCAGGCCAACCGCCTCAGTATGAGATTCCGAACTAGTGAAGGAAATGAAGCAGTACATACACTAAATTCCACTGCAGTAGCTACCAGTAGAGCACTCGTCGCCATAATGGAACAAAACCAACTCGAAGATGGCCGTGTGCGCGTACCTGAATGCCTAGTTCCACTAATGGGTGGAAAGACAACTCTAGAGCCTTGCCAGTGGTGATTATTTGCGAGATTTTTTTTCTCTGTTTGTCTATTTCGATAATACCGATGCCCCATTCCAAGGTATATGGGCACAATAAGGTGGTCAAATGTTCTGTAGAGAATGTGGGAAAGAAGTCCAAAATCAATGGGCGAATTGCCCCTTCTGTACCGCAGTAATCTATCGCACTGATAATCTGCAGCCTTCACCAGAACCTGCCGCTCCAGTTATTCAGAACATGCCTCAATATTCTCCTCCAATTGAGCAGAATTACCAAAATCCATTTGTTGAACATCCAATTATTGACGATGGAAAACCCACAGGTGGATTCCCGTGGGGGCGTTTATTGGGAATTTTGGGAATTCTGCTATTTGTAATTGTCAAAATAGGTGCAAAGGCTGCAGTTCACAATAATTATTAAAGCGTACAAATTATATCTAAGGGCCCGAATTGACACACATGGTATTTTGCCATTCATGTGGTCAAGGTGTCGAAGCCGATTGGAATGCATGCCCATTTTGTTCATCGCCATTAATCGCTCCAACACCTGAAGTAGAGGTTGAAAGCCCTGTATATCCTTCTCCCGTGCAAAATTACGATGAATATGAATCTCCCGTGGAAAATTACGATGAATATGAATCTCCCGTGCAGCCTTCAACTGAATATGGTCGCGGGATGTCTCAACCTGAATCCCCAGCTCCTATTTACCAACCTCAGTATCAAGTGCCACAAATTCCAGCGCAGCAAATTCAAGTACCGCAGTATCACCAAACACCTCAAACCCAATATCTTACTACACAAAGAGGTGGAGGTGGCGGCGGAAAGGTAGTGATTATTATCGCTGTTGTAATTGGAGTAATGGTACTATTATCGATACTTCTCTATGCCTGGGCCTCCGCTTTAGCCGGAAAAGACACTTGGTCTGGATCTGTAGATACTAGAATTCCTGATGTAAAGTGGTATGATTATGATGGATACTGGGAAATGTGGAGTTCAGATGGTCAAATTACCGGCTCGTACCCGGAAGACGAATTTACTGACTATGACTCACTGGAGGCATATTGTAGTAATGGATATTGCACTTACACAGTTGAAAACTGGTATTTGGAAGGCGACTACTATGATGTTACCATGGAATCAAGAGAAACTGTAGTTGGAGATGTATGGTTCACGCTCTTTACTGATATGTACTTCGATGGCGAGTGGATGGATATGGATGATGGAGAATGTTTTGCTGTTGTCCACGATGACGCATATTACAGCACTTATTCGTGGCGCCAAGAAGTCTCTCAAACAAATTGGCCAAGCTATTGTGATTCTGTTGATGAGTACTGAAATCCGCCTTAATCATCCTAAGGTTGGCTGATTAAAAATGAATAACTTTGTCTCATTTCTTGGTACAATGGGAGTAGTAACATAATTAACCATGTCACTTGACGGCCGGGTATGGCACAAGGTACTGTCAAGTGGTTCAATCAGACCAAAGGATTCGGATTTATCGAGCGAGAAGGAGAATCAGATCTCTTTGTTCATATCTCCCAAGTAGAAGGCGAAATTAACGACGGCGACACAGTCGAGTTCGAAGTTGGCGAAGGACCAAAGGGTCCAAACGCTATCAACGTCTCCAAAGTCGAGTGATTTATTCATCGGATAAAGAGAGCAATTCTGCTCCCTGATTTACCTGCTCTCCTGCAGAGTAGTGGATTTTATCGACAATACCATTGTGGCTTGCCACAATTCGGTGTTCCATCTTCATCGCCTCCATTATCATCAATGGGTCGCCTGATGAAACTCTCTGGCCCTCCTCTACGAGTACTTCGAGTATCTTACCAGGCATTGGAGCGGTTAATTCCCCTTCATCGTCCATTCCAGAAGCACCGGGTTCAACCAATTCCAATCGGAGTGTATGTCCCAGGACATGAACCCACCAATCATCTCCGACCTTGGTCGCATGTACCTTGAACCGGCGAGAATCTATTGTAAGCCACAACTCTTGGCCAATATCTAGAATTAAATTTTCATGATGGAACATATTTCCATCCTTCAGTGGGTTGATTTCAACCCGTCCAAAAGTTGTCTTGAACTCCATCAAGGGAACCTCCGGCTAATCGTATTGAATGGTGAAGGTGATTCACCAGTTGTGGAGAGGTTGACCCTTTTTTGTCGACCCATTCCTGAAGATTCACAAGCAGAAGCGATCAAAAGTCCAGCATCCAATATTATTGAAGGCATGTCAGGTGTCCAACCATCGGGCCACAATCTCTCAATCATGTCAGTAGTTGTCCATCCATCTACTACATCGGGGTGGCCGCACAATTCACGCAAAAATCGAAGATTTGTGGTGCAACCCAATACTATGAATTCATCTAAGGCCCGGCTCATTCGTTGCAGTGCTTCAGCCCTAGATGGCGCCCAAACGATTAGTTTGGCAAGCATTGGGTCATAATCAGGAGTGACCGAATCGCCTTGCCTAACACCAGTGTCGAGGCGAACGCCTGGTCCTTCAGGAGGAATGAATACCGCTAATTCACCAATACATGGAAGGAAATTATTGGCGGGGTCCTCAGCATATAGCCGAACTTCAATCGCGTGACCACGTATCTGCAATTCACCACAACTCATCGGTTCGCCAGCAGCGATTCTTAGTTGCTCACGAACAATATCAACTCCAGTAACCATCTCGGTAACCGGGTGTTCAACTTGGATTCGAGTATTCATTTCAAGGAAGAAAAATTCTCCCTTTGGAGTAACGAGGAATTCTACGGTACCCGCTCCTTCGTAATCGACGGCGCGTGCTGCCTCACAAGCAGCCTCTCCCATTTCTTCGCGAAGTTGAGCATCGAGAGCGATGCTTGGAGATTCTTCGAACACCTTCTGATGACGACGCTGTACACTGCACTCGCGTTCTCCCAAATGGATAGTGCGACCGTGGCTATCTGCAAGGACCTGAATCTCTATGTGTCGACTACCTGTTAGTAATCTCTCGACATATACCCTATCATCTCCAAAGGCGTTCAGAGCTTCTCGCATCGCCGCCTTTGCCTCTATCTCGAGGTTGTCAGGACTGTGGACGGCTCGCATCCCTTTACCGCCACCACCCGCAGTTGCCTTGAGCAATAGTGGGAATCCAACAGAAGGAGCGACTTCAAGGATTTCAGCAAGCCCGCCTTTAACTTCTACTCCAGGAATTACTGGAACTCCCGCAGCCTTCATAGTCATACGAGCAGTCATTTTGTCGCCCATATTGGTAATCGCTTCAGCAGATGGGCCAATCCAAATTAGTCCTGCAGCGATTACAGCATTTGCGAAATCTGCCCTCTCCGAAAGAAATCCGAATCCTGGGTGTACGGAATCGCATCCATTCTCGAGTGCGATTGTGATTATCTGTTCTTGATTGAGGTAAGTTTCTGTGAGCCCCTCGCCCTTCAACTCGATTGAGATGTCAGCGAGTTCGGTGAATAGAGAAGTAGAATCATTTCCAGCAAAAACTGCAACTCCTTCAATTCCCGCTTCTCGGCAAGCCCTCAAGATACGGCAAGCGATCTCCCCGCGGTTAGCGACGAGAACGCGTTTAATCATGCGTGTTCACTCCTCGGGCTTCCAATTCGCCGGGCGTTTCTCAAGGAATGAAGACATGCCCTCTTGCCCTTCAGCAGACCCGCGCATACGGCTGGTGTAATCCAATGTCCACTCTCTGAGACTGGCATCATCGGAATCCCATCTATCAAAACCAAGTGATAATTGCTTAGCAGCAGCAACTGCACATGGACCGGTTGTGAGAACTTCTGCAATAATAGAAGAAGGATCTAGTGAATCATCGATAGCATCAACCATACAGATTCGGAGGGCCTCGGTTGCATCCATTTGTCCTGCTAGCATGGCATGGCGTCGATAATTTGCACTGCCCATCCTTCGATAGACGTATGGACCAATAACGGCAGGTAGAATGCCTAACTTCCCTTCTGAAAGAGCAATCTTCACTTCAGATTTGCAAATGACATGGTCCATACACGCGATTAAGCCTGCACCTCCTCCCAAAGCTACTCCTTGAATCAAACCAATCGTGAAACATGGATGTGACCATAGGCCATTGAACAATCGATCTAAGCGTTCTGAATCACTACGGTTCTCTTCAGGAGTATTTGCTCCTGCATCTCGCATCATATTGATGTCAGCACCTGCACAGAAATGCTTGCCGTCACCAGATAGTACGATGACCCTCAGCAGTTTATCTCCGGCATCATCAGTCAGTCTATTCTGTTCACCTACAGAATTAGCGCGAGTCCAATCGAACAATTCCACTAATTCTGTAATCATCTGTACATTCATTGCGTTATACTTCTCCGAGCGCATTAGGGTAATCCTAGCAATACTGCCATCAATTTCCAATTGCACAAGTGAAGTAGAAGGGGGGGTTTTCATATCTATTTCTCCAATTGCTTTTTTGAATTTTCCAATTACATTCTAAAGACGCCAAATCGGCCAGTAGGCAATTCCGCATTTCGCGAAGCTGCAATACATAGGCCAAGGATGTCACGAGTATCCCTTGGGTCAATAATTCCATCATCCCATAAACGAGCTGTGGAATAGTAAGGGGATCCTTCGGTCTCATATTTTTCAAGAATCGGTGAACGGAATGTCTCAAGTTCTTCACCTTCCATAGGCTCTTTTCCTTCTCTTGCCCTTTGGTCTTGCTTGACAGTAGTAAGTACGTCTGCCGCCTGGGGTCCACCCATTACAGAGATTCTACTATTTGGCCACATGAAGAGGAACCGAGGGTCATATGCTCGTCCACACATTCCGTAATTACCTGCACCATGTGAACCACCGATGATTACGGTGAATTTTGGCACATTAACACATGATACCGCGGTAACGAGCTTTGCACCGTCTTTGGCAATGCCTCCTGCCTCGTAGGCCTTGCCTACCATGAAGCCAGTGATATTCTGAAGGAAGATGAGAGGAATACCACGTTGACCGCACAATTCAACGAAGTGGGCACCTTTGAGAGATGATTCGGAAAACAAGATTCCATTATTGGCCACTATACCGACCTTGTATCCGTGAATGTGAGCAAAACCACAAACCAATGTCTGGCCATATCTAGCCTTGAATTCGTGGAAACGTGAACCATCTACAATACGTCCAATTATCTCCTTTACATCGAAAGGTGTACGGTTATCACTTGGAATTAGTCCAAGTAATTCATCAGCATCATGATGGGGTTCTTCTGATTCTATGCGTTCAAATGGTGCTAGAGTTCGACTTCCGAGATTCTCCACTACATTTCGTACCATGCGCAAAGCCTCGGGCTCATCCTCAGCGAAGTGGTCTGCCACTCCACTCTGGCTCGTGTGAACATCAGCACCGCCCAGTTCCTCAGCAGTCACTTCTTCTCCAGTTGCAGATTTGACCAGTGGAGGGCCTGCAAGGAAAATCGTTCCATTTCCCTTGACGATAATACTCTCATCGCTCATAGCAGGCACATATGCGCCGCCGGCTGTGCAGGAGCCAAGTACTGCAGCAACTTGGGGGATCCCATCTCCAGACATTCGAGCCTGGTTACGGAATATTCGTCCGAAGTGCCCAATATCAGGGAATACCTCATCCTGCATTGGAAGGAAAGCACCACCGGAGTCTACGAGATAGATGCAGGGCAAGTTATTCTCATGAGCGATAGTTTGGGCACGTATGTGCTTTTTTACCGTCATTGGATAGTACGAACCACCCTTTACAGTTGCATCATTTGCTACGAATAGGCATTCCTTTCCGTGTACCATTCCGATGCCTGTAACAATCCCTGCTGAATGAGCACGCCCATCATAGAGTTCGAATGCCGCTAGTGGTGATAATTCGAGGAATGCAGTACCTGCATCGATAATATTCTCGATCCTTTCTCGAGCTAACATCTTTCCACGGCTACGATGTCTTTCGACATATTTGCCCCCGCCTCCTAGATTAACAGCGTCTAGTCGGGAACGAAGATTTTCGATTAGCGATAGATTGTGCTCCCGCCGCTTCAGGAAGTCAGAATCTGCCTTGTTGACTCGCGACGGTAGTCTATCCATTCTCTTCCCTCCTGTTCAATGCACTTTGGGCTCGGCCTTCAATCAACCGCTTATACCCCAAGGATTAGACGCCCTATGTCTCTCAGTCCGGGTGCCATACCCACTATCATAACAGCAAGTACAATCAGTACTCTCAAGTGTTGCTGGCGCCGTTCTACTCTCATCTCTGCAAATAAGTATATGATGAGAGAAATAATTGCAGCCTTTACCAAGAAAAAGAGCCAGGCTCCATTACCAATGAGTTCTAATGAGTCTCCAAATTGAATCACAGCATCACTTACTGGATGTTTTTCTGAATATCCAAACCAATCGATTCCGACCATGGTCGCCAATCCATCGCATAATTGGCCAAATAGCATCCCTGCAACCATTGGAGTTGCAAGAATTGCCGTAGGAGTCAATTTCTCAACTGGATGTTCAGAACGGTCTTCTGACTCCCATTCTTCGAGTGTCATACCATCGGGAATCACGCCGACCTCATTGCCGGATGAACGTATTGCAATCAAGTTATCACGGCCGTATTGCCAAACTGTCCAAGCAACAACTAATGGTATGATGATTACGACAAGAACCGGCCATAATGCAGGATTTTCCTTTGGCATTGTCCCACTTTCTTGCACCCAAGGTGTAGATGCAAGTTGGAGCCAATGGCCTAAGCCCATTACAATAAGAGCAGAAGCAAATGCAATCATTGCTCTCGGGATTCCATGCCATCCCCAGGTATTGTGAATAACAAGATAGAGAGTAAATACTCCCGCTATTGCGCCTGACATTGCAAAGAGGACGCCCATGTCATGTTCTGCCCAATTTGGTTGGACGAGTAATCCAAAGAATAGGAGATAGCCTAAGACCAGGGCGGCAAACATTCCTAGTCGGTCGCGCGCAAAAATATGGCCCACAATTCCTACTGCTATCAGCCATGTTGCCAAATGAATATGGATTACTGGAGAGATGAATAGAAAATCGGTTTCAGATCCAAAAAAGTCAGCATCTTCGAGTACCCTGAGAATTGGCGCAAGGGCGACCCATGCGATTAGAGCCCAAACCATTCTGTCCCCTGTTGGCAATTGCCAATGCCGAAACAATGCTTGGAAAACTATGACCGCACCAATCATTGTCAGGATGTAGAAAGCAGTGTTTACCAGAGAATATCCTGCATCTCCACTTGTACCTGCATCTTTGGTTATTGGTTCCCAAACATATGGGCCAAGGAAATCTCCCCAAAACAAATCAGGGGCTACGATTAATCCACCAACAAAAATGGCAGTAATCAGGCCGTAGGCCTGAATGAAACGGAGTTCCAAAGTGGAGAGGGCCCCATCATCCATGCTACTCCTCACCTACAAGCAGGTGATGAGCATTGCGTGGTCAGAATCACTCTTCCTCGTGATCGTGGTCACAGTTCTCGTCGTGGACGTGCTCTTCTTCCTCTGCTTCTTCAGCAGCGACGCGAGGCTCGTGAGCCTCGATGAATGAAACCTTACCCGCATCAACAGCATCTCGTAGAACAGTGACTAAACGGAACTTCTGCATTGCAGCATTAGTGTCGAAAAGCATTGTTTGTGGAAGTGTGATTGCGATGTCATCGCCATCGAATGAAACCTCGAAACCTTCGTGGCCTGTGTTGGCCTCGAGTAGAGCTTCGACCTTCTCTTCCTTACCTTCGATTACCTTGACGATTTTGTAATCGTACTTCAGAGTGCGACCAGCCATAGGGTGGTTGTAATCGATGCGAGCTCGTCCTGCAGCAAGGTAGGAGAGAGTTCCAGTACGTCCATCGATTGTGACTGGACCACCGATGTAGAGGGACTTTGGGTCGCGAACGTGTCGAAGTAGCTTATCGATTGAGGTGGTCTCAATCATTGCCGCATCTTTCTCACCGTACGCATCAACTGCTGCGATTTCGATTGAAACATCCTTGTCTGCCTCTGCTTCTAGCAGGCTTGCTTCGAAGCCAGCGATCAACTGTCCGCCTCCAACGATACAAACCAGTGGAGTATAGGTGCGGTCCTCTTGATGCATGTCGTGCTCTTTGGCGACATCCTCTCGGGTAGTTTCTAGCAAATCTCCGCTATCGCCGTTATACAAGTCATAATCGACATGAACGATGGTTCCTTCTTCCATGATTTCTCACCTTTGCCCCCTACGGGGGCGTTTCGGCGACCGACCCTCTCTATTTCAATCGGTAGGGCGCGGCAATCGACCCCAAGTTGCTAGGCTACCACCCAACATCAGTATCCATCCGCCCCAAACAAGGTGTATTCCAGGAATGTCGTAAACCATGATTCGCACCAAGTCACTTCCTTCCATCAAATTCCCTGCCTGTGTTCCATCCATTATCATTACAAGGTCGCCACTGAGCATACTCATCCGGTCAACTTCAGACCGGCTCGTACCTGTTGAATCAAAGCGCAATATACCCGGTTCAAGAGACCCAATATATTCTCCATCACAATAGACTTCGATAATTACTCCGAGATAGCCGTCACCTACTTCCAGCCCTTCAGTTTCAGCGATGATCTCAGTGAAAACAAAATCATATCCTTCCCAGTGAGTAGTTTCGCCCTTCACCATAGTCACCGAATGAGCATATGTCCCACGGTCGACTATCGTTGTCGACAATACATGACCTATCACCAACAATACCAAGCCGAGATGAATTACATGGGCCCACATCGGAATCCCCTTTTTCTCACGACTTTCATGGATTAATGAGATGACCGCTGGCACTGCCATTAAAGCAGGAATTAGTATTACCAAAGCAATTGAACCACGGGCGATTGATGACCCAATTTCTTTGTGCGAATCATATCCAAGAGAGTCGCCAAAGAACCATGCGATTGGAATGATAATAATTGGGGAAAGTAGGACCCACTTGACTCGCTCGGGATGAGCTCTCAATCCCCACATTGTGAGGGCTATCATCACAATTGCAATCAGGGGGGCTCCGAAGAGTTCATGAGCGTTGAATTGAATTGAATCAATACTCGAAATCAAGATTACAAGTGTTAGGCAGAGATAGAGTCCTACGGCAACAACTGGTGTCCAGAGTGCTAGTTTCTGTTGAAATGAACGTTTTGAAATATCGAAAGCAATCGAACTCTCTTCATTGGATAGAAGCCACGGTCCTACAAATGTGACCATCCCAAGTCCTGCAACCCACATATCGAGCATCCCCGACCAAGAAGATGCAAGGAAGATTACTACGCCGGCAGCACTCCACCCCCAGCCCTTTAGATTCTCATCCTCAAGCACCATTCCAACTGCAAATAGCAGGCTAATGATACAGAGTAAAAGGTCACGATGTAGAATAAAGAGGGCTATCATTATCAAAGGATAGACCACTCTTTTGTCAATGGAATCATACTTCATCAATAATGGGAAAACCGGAGATAATGCAATCAGGATTAGTAGAATCTCGACAAGAGGTATCTCCCCGAGTATACTACCTCCATAAATGACGCCTGTTAAGCCAATTATTGGGAAAATAAGTAAGGATTTACTATCTATTATTGTTCCAGAACGCCAAGCAATAAATGCCGAAATTAAAACGAGAATTCCCATCAAATAAGTGATGACTTCTACACCACTTTGGTCACCCGCTAAAACGAAAATTCTCCCAATCACGTCATTTGGAGTTGATCCGTTGGAAGAGACAACGAAAGTGTGTACACTTACGGCCCAAACTCCACCTGCTCGAGTAATCATTGTCGCAAATAAGGCAAGTGCGCCACTTGCGAGGGCGGTTCCCACCCACATAGTATCGGTTGCTTTTCCTGGACGCGTACGTAAGTGAAGGAGCATCACCAAAGAAATCCACGGCAATAGTGAACCTGTTTCAACTGGATCCCAGGCCCAATAGCCTCCCCAGTCGAGAACGACATATGCCCACAGCCCACCAAGACCAACTCCAAGAGTGGTAACGAAGAAGGCAGGTCGTGCGATTTGAGTAAGCCTATCTTTGAGGCCAACGGTATCAGTCATAATCGATGCTAAAGCTGTGCAAGCGAGAGTTATACACAGTGAGTATGCTAAGAATACTAGAGGAGGGTGAATTACCATCAAATCAGTTTGTAGTAATTCATTGAGGCCAACACCACGGCCACCATTCGAAAGAGCGAATGGGTCTAGCCCCCAAGCGATAAGGAGGAGGACCAAACTGAAACCATTCATCAAACGAAGACGAAGTTTTGCTGCTTGACCGGATTCTCCATTGAATGGTTTACCCCAAATCGTTGCGAGCAATCCCATCCACATTACCCACAATAGAATTGGACCTTCACGTGCAGCCCAAGTGGCTGCAAATCGATAGCGGTTAGGTAGATCCTCTGCACCATATTTTGCGACAAGGGCAATCGATTCATCATCGGCGAGGAATAGCATTGATAGCACAAGGAATGGGAAACCCATGAGCCATGATGCTTTGCGAGTAGGGCGGTAAACCATCAGTCCTGCAAAGAGAACATATGCCGGCATTATTGCCCAATACATCATCTCACCAACCGAAATGTTTTGCTCTACTATATCCGAATGATAGTAGGACACTAATTACGCCCTTTGTGTAGAGTAATGGATTGCGGAATAGAATCTTGATGCCAATCCAAACCTTATCCAATGGGGTCATAGAGCCTAATTCCTTAGGTAAACAACGTGCCATACTCGATAGTTGGTCATCACTCAAATCATAGAGCGATGTCTTACCCTTGAGTATTTTGTCATAAGGTGGAAATCTACGTTTCCATGCCCTAACATAGGGCTGTAATGCATCGTCTGAAAGGTCTCCAGCCCCAATCGCTGTGGCTATTGTTTTAGCAGCAGCGCGGCCACTCCACAATGCCAAGTGTGAGCCGCCTTCAAACAAGGGTGAAGTGAAACCTGCAGCGTCGCCAACCAAAATCAAACCATCACCCGTAGTAATTTCTCTTGGACCAGAAATTGGTATTGTTCCACCGAAAGGTCGAGGTTTTATTCCAGGCTTTCTCCACATTGGATTTTGAATAACCTTACCCTTGAGGTAGGTGTCTTCGACAAATTGGTCGAGATATTTGATTGCTCCCTTTTTATCCGTAGTGACCAATCCAACATTAGCGCGTTCACCTTTCTTAGGGATCATCCAAACATATCCGTGTGGAGAATATTTTGGCCAGAGGTAAAAATCGAGATAGCCATCATTTGGTACATCTGTCATTTCATATTGGAAACCAGCAATAACTTCGACTTCTGTTTTCATATCGAGCAACTTTGATGCGGCCCCTGATACTCCAGAAGCGTCAATCACTGCCTTACATTCAATTGGAAATTCAATTCCCCTGCCATCAATTTTCCAATTGGAAAATTCATTTTCGCTATTGTAAACTCTCTCCATCGAAGTTACACGATGAGAAAGATGGAGTGATGCCCCTTCTTTCACAGCCTCATCTGCAAGCCATTGTTCGAAGAGATGTTTCTCGAGGACATATCCTTTCTCGGTAAGCAATTTAGCAGTCCCATCTGGAAAGATTACTCTGATGCCTTTGCATTCAAGTGCAACCACATTTTCTGGCAGATCTAAATCCAAGTTATCAATGGCTAATTGTGACAAGCATTCGCCACAATGAACTGGTACACCTACCTCTGGGTCGGCCTCAACAATCATTGTCGAAAGACCAGCTCTTGCGGCGTGCAATGCAGCTGAACCGCCACCAGGACCTGCGCCAATAATGAGAACATCACAGGTCGCCATGCCTCCCCTAAGGGGAGGCGGGTCTTGAAGCGAACGGCAACGCCAGCAGGATTGATGAGGCATGCCCCGTAGGGGCATCATGGCCTGGCGCACGCTATCCCGCTGGCTCTCGCATCTCGAGAGCAGAGGTGAACTGATGCGCATCACTGAGCCAGTAGATGTTGAACTTGAGGCCGGCGCCATTGCTGACCGCTTAGTGAAGACCGGTGGTAAGGCCGTATTATTTGAGAAACCAAGACTTCCAGATGGAAGCATAAGTGCAATACCTTTGGCGATGAATATCTTTGGAACACACGATCGAACGCTTCGAGCGCTTGGAGTGACTAGCACAACAGAAGTTGGAGATAGGCTCGTCACCCTGATGAAACCCGATATTGGAGGGATTTTACGGAGGCCATGGAAAGGATTCTCTCTACTCAAAGATGCATTGTCATTACCGCCAAAGCGGGTTCGCAAAGGTTCGTGCCAACGCATCCGCATGGAAACCGATGTGACTCAACTACCTATTCCAAAAACATGGCCGATGGACGGAGGGAGATTCATCACCTTACCATTGGTTGTCACCAAAGACGCAAACACAGGAGAGCACAACCTCGGCATGTACAGGGGGCAGGTCTTCTCGCCAACCGAGGTTGGACTGCATTGGCAAATACACAAGCATGGTGCCGACCATGCTGCTGCTTGGCCTGAAGGGAAAATGCCAGTAGCAATTTGCATTGGAGGCCCCCCCGAATTGGTATTCTCTGCAATTGCTCCACTGCCAAATAATCTGGAAGAATATATGTTCGCAGGATTCCTTGGAAGAAGGCGCTTAAGAATCACCAAAGCACTGACTCAAAATCTTATGATTCCAGCCGATGCTGATATTGTGATTGAGGGGTGGGTAGATGTGAAACAAAGCCGAACAGAGGGTCCATTTGGAGACCACTTCGGATTCTATTCCCTAACCGGCCAATATCCAGTCCTAAACATAACGGCAATCACTAGGAAAAAGGGGGCGGTTCTTCCTGCAACCATAGTCGGACAACCTCCGATGGAAGATGGATTTCTTGGTGAAGCAATTGGTAGTCAATTCCTCCCAATCTTACAATTTCAGCACAGAGATGTTCTTGACTTACACTTGCCATTAGAGACTGGTTTCCATAACCTTGCAATCGTCAAATCCAAACAGCGCTATCCACGTCAAGCACGGAAAACTTGTCTTGGGCTTCTTGGAGCAGGACAAATGATGTTCCTCAAAATCATGGTAGCTACGGATGAAAAATGCTCAGACCTCGATTCATTACTCGATGTTCTGAACGACCGTGTAGACCCATCTGCAGATATCACAATTCTTGATGGGATGGTTGGCGATGCACTCGAATCAGCGTCAACATACGAAAATGTTCATTCTAAGATGATTATCGATGCGACAATAATGCCTGATTCGGACCCAAGAAGTGGAAATCCGCTTGAAGGTTCATTCGTCGAAAGTTCGCCTGCATGGAGGCGTGGAGAGGGTGAAGTACCAGGGATTTCAGATGAGTTGCTTTCTGAAATCTCTTCCGTAGAGGGAGTCAAAGATTGCATGCGCTTGAGGTCCTCAATGATTGTAGTGACAATCGATGTCGAAGGTAGTCCAGATCCAAGAGCTGGCGCACAATGGCCAAATGAGGAGGACGCGAAGAAGCAAAGAGAGCAAATTAGTCAATTGCGAAATTCAATTTGGCAATTGGACACCGAGAAACACCTTCGCTGGTTATTTATTACCGATAATGACCTTGATTTACATGGTTCTGGAGCCAAAAGAAGGTTGCTTTGGCAACTAACTTCACGTTTTGCTGTAGAACGAGATCTTACCATAATAGATGGTCGAATTTGTTGGGATGCCACAATTCCAATTCCATGCATGGAAGGAGATTCGCCAGTAAGGAGATGGCCTGCAATCACAATGCACGATCCCGCTACTTTGGAAAGTATCGAAAGATTTGATTTGCCTGATTGGCCAAATAATTTGGTGATGTAAATGGATGTAAAACAAATTGCGTCATTTGTCAAAATCGAACATACGCTATTCAGTTTACCCTTTGTTTTCATTGGAGCATTCGTGGCTGGTTCTCCTTCGATGATGCAACTAGTATGGATTCTGGTTGCTGCTATTGGTGCAAGGGGTTTAGCGATGGGCCTAAATCGAATAATCGACCGCGATATCGATGCTGATAATCCTCGCACTGAAAGTAGACATCTTGCATCTGGAGATATGTCTCTTCAAAGCGCATGGATTCTATGTGGCGTCTTTCTTACCATGTTACTTATCGGAGCCTGGAAACTCAACCCTCTTGCTCTCAAATTATCTTGGATTCCTGTTCTTGCATTTGTCATCTATCCATACATGAAGCGTTTCACTTGGGCTTGCCATTGGTGGTTGGGCCTTTGCCTGGGACTTGCTCCCGCAGGTGCATGGGTTGGAATCACTGGAGAGATTGCTTCCCTTGATTGGTGGCCGGGATTATTCTTCATTAGTCTTGGAGTGGCATTCTGGATTGCAACTTTCGATATCAATTACGCATTGATGGACATTGAAAATGACAGGAAAAATGGAATCAAGTCCTTTCCCGCTAGATTTGGTGAAGTTCATACTGAACGGACATCGGTGCAAATGACTCTTCTGTGGTTCGCTTGTTTCGCAATATCTAATCCAATTGATGAAGTAACATTCCTAGCAGCTGCAGGATTAATGGCACTTGTCAATATCGTTGTATTGCTACGAAGAAAGCACCTTGCTGACTTCCAAACAACATTCTTCCGAACTAGTGTTCTCACTGGTTGGACCTTACTAGCCGGCTTGATTATTGGTCAGCAACTGTATTGAGCCGTCGTGCATGCCCTATGGGCATGAATCCCATTGTGAAAAGCCTGCTAGAATTTAACGAGGCCTTCGATATCCCAAAACTCGATACTCCCGGGCTTGGTTCTGATGAATTGATTGAACTACGAATCAAGTTGTTGACAGAAGAAGTTCAGGAATACGCCGAGGCCGCTCGTGCCGGTGACATGGTAGAGATCCTCGATGCACTTGCTGACATTGGATACATCCTAGCAGGTACTATTATCAATCATGGAATGCAACATATTTACGATGATTCATTCAACGAAGTTCACCGTTCAAATATGGCTAAATTGGTCGATGGTAAGGTACTTCGTCGTGAAGATGGTAAGGTAATGAAGCCAGAAGGTTGGCAGCCACCCCAATTAGCACAATTCCTCCAGTGACTTCATGACTGATTGCCCTCCTATGGAGGGCATGGGAACTGCGCTAATTACCGGAGGTGGCCGTGGAATCGGTGCTGCAGTCAGTAAAAGATTAGCTGCTGATGGCCATAGAATACTCCTGACCTATTGCAATTCCAGTAAGCCTGCCGAGATGGTAGTTGACAGTATTCGCGACACCGGAACCGACGCTGTAGCCGTGAATTGCGACGTGACCGATGCAAGAGAAGTTGCATTACTCGCAACACACCCATGGGTTGCAGAAGGAATAGATATCCTCGTACTCAATCATGGAAGATATGATCGAGTTCATGCCGAAGAACTCGATATTACCCATCTAAGGCGTACAATGTCTACAAACTTCGAGGGTGCATTCCTTATCTGGAAAGCAGTACAACCCACTCTTGCAGATGATGCCAGAATTTGTGTGATTGGAAGCCAATTGGGAACCAGGGGTTCTCCTCATGGTGCAGATTACTCAGCATCCAAAGCAGCGCTGGCAATCTGGGCTCGGTCCCTAGCGCAATCTGTTGCTCCAAAGGGGCAACGCGTCAATGTCATTGCTCCCGGATTTGTCGACACAAATATCCTCGCTGGCGATAGTTCAGAAAAGAGAGCGAGTAGAGAAGAAGAGGTGCCGCTAAAACGCATTGGCACTCCTGAAGACATTGCATCTACAGTTTCCTTCCTTACCGGCGATGATTCTTCTTACATCACTGGTGCCGTCATCCATGTAAATGGCGGACTATACCTTCCATGAGTGTGATAAAATGAGCGACCCCTTCGACATCTCGAAGGCCCTCGAAGGGGCTGCAATGGACCGCCTGTCGCCTGATGTTGCCCGATTTAGGCTTCACAGTGATTTTTCACCGGCTGGAGACCAAGAAAAAGCAATTGAAGATTTACTTTTCCAATTAGAAAATGGCCAAGAACGCTGTGTGATGCTTGGAGTTACAGGTTCAGGTAAAACATTCGCAATGGCGAACCTCATCGAGAAGCTGAATATACCAACATTAGTAATGAGTCATAACAAGACTCTTGCAAGACAACTCTATCACGAAATGGCATCATTATTCCCTGAAAATGGAGTCGAATACTTTGTTTCACACTATGATTACTACCAACCCGAAGCCTATCTTCCAAAGCGAGATCTCTACATCGATAAAGAACTCTCGATAAACGAGAGAATCGAACAAGAGAGATTTGCTACTGTTGCAAGCCTTGTTAGCCGGCCCGATTGCATCGTGGTATCATCTGTTTCGTGTATTTACGGCCTAAATGCACCCGAAACATTTCTCCAAAATCATTGTCGAGTGGTAGTAGGCGCGGAGGTAGAACCACAAGAACTCGTGAATCAGTTGGTCGCACTCAAATACAGGCGCATCACCACTGACCTTCAACGAGGAGATATGCGCCTAAGAGGTGAAAATCTCGATGTTTGGATGCCGAGTCGCGACGACCCATTACGCATAAGATTTGGATTCGAAGGGATCAAGCATGTGCAAGTTTGCGATCCCGTCACCTGGGAAATTCTCGATGAATTGGATGAGGCATGGATTCATCCAAAAGAATTCTTCATGACCTCTCCTGAAAGGCACGAGATTTCCCTTGAAAGGATTGAGGATGAACTCGATGGCCATCTTGCTCAACTCAAGAGTGAAGGGAAGATGCTTGAGGCTCATCGCCTTGAACAACGAACTCGGTACGACCTTGAAATGCTTCGAGAAGTAGGGCATTGCACCGCCGTAGAAAATTATTCTATGCACTTTGATGGACGAGATTATGGAGAAAGACCACATTGTTTGCTCGACTTCTTTGCTGCAGCGGCCAAACAATTCCATAATGACCCAGAAAGATACCTTGTAATCATGGATGAAAGTCATGTTACTCTCCCACAAGTGGGCGGAATGTATGCAGGCGATCGTAGCCGTAAACTCAACTTAATTGAACACGGATTCAGACTTCCATCTGCGGCGGATAATAGGCCACTAAAGATTGCTGAATTCCAAAAACTCGTACCACAGATGCTCTATGTCTCAGCAACCCCTGGAGAAAGAGAATTACTTCACCTCTGCGAGACTACTGGACAGGATGCTCCAATCGGACTTCGCCACTATGCTGGTGGCGGTGGGGTGGATGAACCCGAGTATAGCAAGAAGCATCCTGACGCTGAAAGTATGTACGATATGCTTCAGAAAATCGAAGGCGTTCCAAGGATGGAAATACGCCCTACAGGACTACTTGATCCCACGATTGAAGTCAGAGGTACAGAGGGTCAAATTGCCGATTTACTTAGTGAGATCAATGCGCGTATCGAGGCTGGGGAAAGGACACTTGTCACGGTTCTAACAATCAAATTTGCCGAAGAAGTTGCAGCTTATCTCAACAAGATGGGAATTAAAGCACACCATCTTCATTCTGAAATTGATACTATCGAAAGAACCGAGATTATCAACGCCCTCAGAATCGGCCATATCGATGCAATAGTCGGAATCAATCTTTTGCGAGAAGGACTCGATATTCCCGAAGTCAGCCTCGTAGCGATTTTCGATGCTGACCGGCAAGGATTCCTAAGAAATGAAAGAAGTTTACTACAAACTATTGGAAGAGCGAGCCGTAATGCCAATGGTTCGGTATTGCTCTATGCGGATTCCATGTCCCCTGCAATGCAAGCTGCGATTCGGCAAACTCTCGAAAGAAGGCAGCGTCAAGGAGAAGATAACGAATTGAAGGGAATTACTCCTCAGACGATTAAGAAGGCTCTACCCCAAATGGGAAGTGACGTTGATGACCTGATTGCTGGTACTGCTGGTGGCAAACGGCTAGTTAGTGCAAAAGGAGGCCGTAAGAGTGGGGATTGGGCACAAAACATCAATGTTGGAGCCGGTCAATGGGCACGGTCAGAATCTGTAACTTCCAATATTTCACAACCAATTGAAGAATCAGATTATTCAATTGAAGAATTAAAGGAAATGATGAAGCAAGCAGCCTTGGAACTTGACTTTGAAAGAGCTGCAATGCTCCGGGATAGAATCAATGCGCTAAACAACCATATTTGACAGATTATACATGTCCCCTAGGGGGGACATGGTATTCATATGCAAGTGTCCCCCGCCCTTTCAATATGGCAATCGACCCAGAGTCCTTCGACAAACCAGTCGTAGACTACGATTTTACTACGGTTGATACGCCACGTTCTCTAATCGATCAAATGTCGATGGCCGGTGGCTTCACTGCCACCAAACTAGCGCTTGCCAGAGATATTCTTAGTGGAATGAAAAGCGAAGTCGATTCAGTTGAGGGAGATGTAGGTAAAGTTGCTAACTGGCTTTCTTTCCCCGCCTGTCTTTGTGCTACAGGCACTCGTGGATTCTTTGTAGAAGCAATCAAAAGGAAGATGTTCAATGTAGTCTCTACCACATGTGGCATGCTCGACCATGATATTGCTCGGGCATACAAGCACTATTATCATGGATCTTTTGAACTCGATGATATCGAATTGGGAGAACACCAATTGATGCGCCTAGGCAATGTCATTGTCCCAAATGCAAGCTATGGTGAAATAATCGAGGCATTAGTAATGCCTGTCCTTGAAGAAATTCGTCACGACCGTCTCAAAGAAACTGGAAAAACTGGTGCAGATGCTTGGATTGGTTTCGGTTCAGTACATTTAGTCTGGGAATTAGGAAAGAGAATTGGTACTCCTGATACACTAATTCATTGGGCTTGGAAAAACAAGATCCCAGTGTGTATTCCAGGTATCACCGATGGAAGCATCGGTGCACAACTCTTCATGTTCCGCCAAAAATATCGTGACTTCCACATCGACACTCTTGCCGATGAACAAATAATGAGCGACCTTACTTGGAATGTAGAGAAATCCAATGCTCTAATGGTAGGAGGAGGTATTTCTAAACACCATGTAATTTGGTGGAATCAATATCGCGGTGGTCTCGATTCCGCAGTCTACATTACAACCGCTCCCGAGCATGATGGTAGCCTTTCAGGGGCACGTTTGCGAGAGGCGATATCATGGGGGAAAATGCGTCCCGAAGCGCCCCATGTCTGTGTAGAAGGTGATGCAAGCGTCCTTCTTCCGTTACTTGGGAGTGATTTGTTCTCGGAGTGAAGTGGCATGACTGAACCAATGAACACGATAACTGCTGAAGAGGTTCTTGAAGCCGAAGCGGTTGAAGATGATTCAATTTCTATTCCAATAAATTATTACCCATTAAAACAAGCTTTAGCAATAGGCTTAATTTTACTAGTTATTTCTTCTTCAATTCTGTATTATGCACTATCTACAGAAGAAATTGTTAATTCTCCAGACGAGGTTATTGAGATTTGGGACTTTCCAATTAATAACCACACTTGGTATCACTTTCCTGGAGGAATAGATGCAGTTGGAAATGAATCATTTGAATTCGAAGGAAGAAACATCCCATTCCAAACAGAAGGCACCTACTATGGAATAGGAATGAGTACATTCGAGCCGACAATGGGTATTACTCAAACCGATACTATGGTAATGAGTTCATGGGGCAATGGTCCATCTGGGTCGACTGCTATCGTTTCTTGCGATCTAATCGGCATGCTAGATTCATTGGATTATTCTTGCACAAATGTGTATGACCCGCTAGTTCCAATTGCTAATTCGAATGACCCATATGTCTACGTCGACCCATGGACTGGTCGAATAATGAAATTCGATATGCACGCTCTTCTGGGCATGACGGTTGAATGGTCGGACAATGATGGTGCGAGTTGGACAGGCCCAACAATTGCTACCCAGCCATATTCAGTTCAAGACCACCAAACCATTGCTAGTTCAAATGCTCCAGCATTATTCCACGAAACAACCTGGATGTACTGTATCAATGGCAATGCCCCAGGTCCACTTTGTGCTGCAAGCCAAGACGGAGGAGCTACATGGGGGCCTGAGACATTTGGTTCTCCGCCAGATTGCCAATCGGGCGGACTAACTGCACATCTTGTTGGCAGTGTTGATGGTAATTTCTATCGAGGAAATATTGGATGTGATGGTACAGGATACTCGGTTTACCGCACAACCAATGCCGGGATTTCATGGACAGAACATGTGTTACCTACTTCTGTGACTGGTACTGCAGATACATGGAATGCCGAAGAAGCACAGGTCGAAGTCGATAGCGAAGGGAATATCCACGCAATGTGGATGGGATTGGATAACATGCCATACTGGTCATATTCAACCGATAGTGGAGACACATGGTCCAATGAAACGATGATTGCACCACCGATTGGCCTTGTTGGCACAGGTTTCCCAGTTTCCGTAGCAGGTGATGCTGGAACTGTTGGATTCGGATATGTTGGAGATGCAGGTGATGACACTTGGAATGCATATCTGACATTTGCCACAGATGCCTTCAATGAGACTCCATTATTGACTACAGTTCAGATTAATGTTAATGGCGACCCAATTGATGAAACTCCTGATTGCGGCTACAATCGTTGTGGTGGGTTGGGAGATTTCTTAGACATCAGAGTCGATGCCTATGGACGAATATGGTTTGCACTATCACACAATAGGGCTGATATTGGAATATTCGCTACCATCAATGTAGGCCCGAGCCTGAGAGGAGATGCTGTGAGCGAACTTGCACCTATGCTTGCAGGTGGAGAACAGACTCTGTGATTACTCGTCGTCGAATACTTCGACTTCGGCCCAACGCTTGACGAACTCCGTCATCTTAGACTTGAATCGAGTTGCACGTACGATATGGTTGTCGATCCAGTGGTAATTTCCACCACGGGGCTTGCCAAATAGGCAGGAGTGCCACTTGAAACCATGTTTCGAAAGCCAAGACTCAGTTACCTCGCGATGCTCTTCCAATCGACTGGTAAAGAAGCAAATAATGTGCCCTTCATCATACCATTGATTAATTCTCTCAACTACACCATCGTAAACTGCTGCAGTTGCCATTCGCTCAGGCTCCTCATTGGGAATATCTTCACAGATTGTCCCATCGATATCAATCAAGTAATTCTTGCACCCTTCTGGAAGAGTAGGACTAATCTGAACCCCGTGCTCATCAGTGAGCTCCACTAGGTCTGCCATTGGTTTGCGGCGAGCATTGACGATAGATGAATACTGCTATCAGTTCAACCCTGCAATGAGGTTCATTAGAGCAGTTCTGAATGGAATCAGAGGCCTCCACCCGTCGGTATCAAGACTAATCAACATCTCATGTAATGGGGATAAATCGGGCCTCTTCCCCTCCTCTTGAGTCATGGGTTTCACTTCCATGCCAGCGATTGGATGACCGAATAATGTCTCAGATGTGAATTCTCCACTAATCCCCTGATTCGTTCTATTCCAAAGCATTAGCAATTCTGCTTTAGAATCGCTGGGTTGCCATTCTCGGCGTCCGCACATGTGGATTCGTTCGACCTTCTTTTCCGCCCGTGCGATGTGAGCGATACCTTCGGCTGCATCAAGGACGCACAACCAATAGCGAGGAAGGGAATCAATTTCTTCTCCTCTAATCCATGCAGGGATTTCAGGAGCGAGCCACCTATCGGCACGCGATGGTAATAGATCTTGAACAATGATATCCTTTCCAATTACAATATCTGCGTCACTACCATCGAATGATATCGAGAATCCTTTACCTTCAGAACTTATGGTGGCGGGTGAAAATTTGAGCATAGTAGAATTGCGTTCGGCGTGGATTTCCCCATCAGTGATTATATCGACATCCCAGGAGAGAAGTCTGTCGATTACAGCCTCGCTTAGAGAACAGGTAGCCCCTCTTACTACAACCGCCATCAATTCACGGCTAAGGCTTCCCATTCATGAGCATATCTATCAATAAATTATTCAATTGAAATAATTGAATTTCCAATTGATTTCTACAATGAGATTTAACTTTCTACCAAGGATTATGCGACACCAATTGAATCATCGATATTACCTCCGTTTCCAAAATCGAATAATTAATGATTCTGCAATTGAAGGATAAACGAATTATGCGTCAAATGCAATTGGATTATCATTCTCTGTCGGGAAAGAGTATAAGACCCGTCACTATAGAGGCTGTAACAGTCAAGACACAATCTGACTAGGAGATGGGAAAAATGCCGAACAATAATTATGACATCCAGGAGTTACTCCAGAGAGATGTTTACGTGAATGATACAAAGGTGGGAACAATCGTAGGAGAACGTCACCACCCGAACGAATCCAGGGTGCGCTCAATGCGCCTTATGGTGGAGCCTGGGGTCGCAGATGAATACATGCGTAAACCAGCGGAACTCGCACCCCTGCACAAAGAACTGATACACAGCATCAGAAACGATGGGGCAGTAAAGCTCTCGAAGTCTATGAGAGAACTCCAGCGACGCTGGCGCAACACCGTACGAATCGATGAAAAATTATACGCACCTGATGAAATGATGGATCGTGCCGTCCTCGATAACCAAGGTATGGAAATCGGAGTAATCACTAATCTTGTGAAAATCAAGCGTACATACCGAGCAGTAGTCGTAAAGACTCGAATCGGAATACAAACGCAATATGGCGTTGAAGGTACTATCAATGTACCAATTACCGCACTCGCGCGAACAAGAGAGCGCCTCGACGAGGTCGTTCTCTCTCGCACATTCGACAAGTTGCTATCGTTGCCTTCATACATGCAAGCTAACGATGGCACTGAAGAAGACGAGTGAAGTAAACCGTCGAATTCATAACCGGTAGTCCGGTCGCCGAGTTGCCCTTGCGCGAGTAGCTTAGTCGGCTGGAGCACCCGGCTGATAACCGGGAGGTCGCAGGTTCAAGTCCTGCCTCGCGCACCAGATTTCAGGAAAAATTTGTTTCCATTCAATAAGAACACTCATGTATTCCTCTCACAGGGCCATGCAACATGGTGGTCGTGTCCGGGAGCAACTCCCGCGCCCTCGCCCAAGACTTGGCCAATGAATTGGGCTGGGAACATCGCTCACTCGAGGTCCGCCGATTTCCTGATTCTGAAGGGTATATTCGAATTCCCGATGATTCGATTACATCAGTCCGCAGTGAGCCGGTCATTTTAGTTTCAAACACATTTCCAGACGCTGGAATAGTGGAAACTCTTCTCATGCTTGAAGCTCTCAACGATCTTCGAAAAGGACGCACAGAAAATCTCAGGGAAATTGGGCCACAAAGTATGGACGATGTAGGGCCTGGAGTTCTTCTCGCCATCCCTTACTTCGGATATTCGCGTCAAGATAAGCGATTCAATCCAGGTGAAGCAATCAGTGCACAAGCAATTGGGCGTCTTCTCTCGGCACATTGTGACGGCATCATTGTTTTCGATCTCCATGCACCTTCGGCTCTAGAGGATATGCCGGTGCCGGTTGCATTCACTTCGGCTATGCCAGAAATAGCGGCCCACCTCCAATCCACAATCGCACCGGATTTCATACTCTCGCCCGACAAAGGTGCGATTGAAAGAGCAAGCGCTGTTGCTGAGGCGATTGGATTACCATTCTCATATCTTGAAAAGACTAGGATTGACGCACATACTATCATCCATAAAGCGAAGAATCTCGATGTCGATGGCAAAGTCGTCGCTATTGTAGATGATATGATTGCAACCGGAGGCACAATTTGTAAGGCGGCTGATGCGCTTCGTAAGCAAGGTGCAAAAGAAGTTCATGCTGCTTGTACCCACGGATTATTCACTGGTGGTGCGATAAACAGACTGGTCAGACATGTCGACGGAGTCCACGCAACGTCGTCTTTAACCAACTCCCGGGCGGTCATTTCTGGCGGCCCCGCTCTAGCCCGTGGAGTGCGTGAGTTGCTCGCAGGCCTCTAAACAGGGCCCGTAGAGCCTATCCGTGGGGTTTATACTCGCGAGGCCGTGCGGAGCCTTGCTTCACATAAGCATGAGAGTGATTTCAATGAGTGCACACGTGTCTTTCGAAACCCCTAACGACGTCGCAGATAAGATCTACGAACTAGTTCAGGCGAACAACAACGGTCGAATGAAAAAAGGATCTAATGAGGTGACCAAGGCAGCCGAGCGCGGTAATGCCAAGTTCATTATCATGGCAGAGGATGTCAATCCGCCAGAACTACTGGCTCACATCCCATTGATCTGCGCTGAGAAAGGCATCCCCTTCGGATATGTCCCTTCTCAGGAATTCCTTGCTAAGGAAGCAGGAATGCCTGGTGGCGTAAAGACCGCTTCCCTTGCATTGATGGAAGTATCCAAAGGTGCACAAGAGAAGTTCAACGAAGTTGTTGAGATCGTAAAAGGTCTCTCCAGCTGATTATAATCAACTGAATTCGGAGGAATAAGAAATGTCTGAGGAACTCGGAGGATGGCCTGCAGAGGTTGTCGAAGTTGTTGGTCGTACTGGAATGACCGGTGAGGCTACACAAGTCAAGGTGCGTGTTAACGATGCACCAAACCCACGTGACGTGGGACGAATTATCACACGAAACGTCCTCGGTCCTGTTAGGATTGGCGATATTCTAATGCTACGCGACACAGGTCGTGAAGCACGTAAACTCAACTACAGGTGATCAAGATGCCAGAACAAAGAATCTGCACCTTTTCCGGCGAGGTTATCGAGCCGGGTACCGGACTGATGTTCATTCGCCGAGATGGAACCGTACAGTGGTTTGCAAATAGTAAGGCTCGCAAAAATGCGGTCAAGCTAAAGCGCAACTCTCGCAAGGTGAAGTGGACTCGTCACTACGTCAAGGGCGACGCTTGAAGCACACATTGAGCACCTTCGCTCAATCGTTGCGCTCATATAGGGCGTGCCGGTCGGCAACAATGGTGGAATTGTCATGGAGACTACCTACGTTATGGTAAAGCCCGATGGTGTGCAACGCGGATTGGTTGGAGAAATCATTCAGAGATTTGAGCAAAAGGGACTGCAATTAGTTGGCCTGAAGCAGGTCATTGCTAGCGAAGAAACCGCTAGAGAACACTATGCGGTTCATGCAGAGAGACCTTTCTTCCCTGGATTAATCAAATTCGTAACCAGCGGGCCTGTAGTATGTATGGCATGGAGAGGTCGCGATGCAATCAGTGTTGCTCGCAATCTAATCGGTCCAACCAACGGTCGCGAGGCCGCACCCGGAACAATCCGCGGTGACTTTGGAATGGATATCGGTTACAATATGATTCATGGATCTGATGCGGCTGAAACCGCTGAATTTGAACTTGGACTCTGGTTCCCAGAGGGCATCAATGAGTGGACAATGGACTCTCAAGGATGGGTCTACGAGTGAATTGTAGTCCAATTGCATTTTTAGAAAAACCAATTGGGGGATAAGATATGTCTGAAGGGGCTCCTGAACAGGAAAGCCCCTCTGATGAAGAGGTTATCGAACTCGGTTGGGCTCGTCAACCAATCGTCAGCGTTCTTGGCCATGTCGACCATGGTAAGACTAGCGTTCTCGACCACTTCCGTTCTCTTGGATTGGAACGTCAAGCTAGTGTTATGGCAAGAGAAGCGGGTGGAATAACTCAACACATTGGTGCAACTGAAGTACCAGCAAAAATTCTCAATGACACTTGCTCCCCAATGATGGGAGGTAAGAAATTTAATTCCCCGGGACTGCTCTTTATCGATACTCCTGGGCACCAGTCTTTCACCAGTTTGCGAAGCCGCGGAGGGGCATTAGCGGATATTGCAATTCTCGTAGTTGATGTAATGGAAGGTTTGCAACCACAGACGATTGAGAGTCTTCGAATCCTACGTGAAAAGAAAACTCCTTTCGTTGTAGCGGCCAACAAGGTAGACCGCATTCATGGCTGGTACACCGAACGTGGGCGCTCTTTCATAGAATCGTGGGCAAATCAGAGAACCGATGTTCAACAGCTCTTTGAAGAGCGATACTGGAAATTATTGAGCCAATTTAGTGAGCATGGATTCAATATTGAACGCTATGATAAGATTACTGATTTCAAATCTAATTTGGCATTAGTCCCATGTTCTGCAAAGGATGGAGAAGGCCTCCAGGACCTATTGACAGTAACTGTAGGGCTCGCTGAAAGGTTCCTCGAGGAGAGGCTTCGTGACACCCTAGGGCCGGGCGAAGGTACTGTTCTCGAAATGAAAGATGAAGTCGGACTCGGAAAAACAATCGATGTCATCCTAAATCGTGGTGAACTCAATGTGGGTGATACCATTACTCTGGTCAGCTCTGATGGCCCATTCACTACCCACATCAAAGGAATGCGAAGACCGAGAGGAATGAGTGAGATGAGGGATGCTGGTGATCGCTGGGAATCTGTCGACCACGCAATTGCTGCTTGTGGCCTTAAAATCGTGGCACCAGGTTTGGAGAATGTCCTAGCAGGTACAACTCTACGCCAAACAAATGAGGAATCAGAAGTTGCTGCTGCTGCGATAGAAGCGAGAAAGGAAGCAAGCATTTCCGTTGAATTAGCTGAAGAGGGCATCACCATCAAGGCGGATACAATCGGAGGACTCGAAGCCCTTGCATTCGAACTCGACAAAATGGAAATACCCATTCGAATGGCTACAATCGGACCAGTAAACAAGCGTGACATTCTGTCTGCTCAAGCCGCAGGCAATCCTCTTGACCAAGTAATCCTAGGTTTTGCAACCAAAGCTAATGCTGAGGTCGCATCTAAACTTGAAGGCGAGGATGCAGAAGTCAAATTCATCGCTTCTGAAATCATCTACCGTATTCTCGAAGAATTCGAAGAATGGCGCATATCAACCAAAGAAGACATGGATGCAGCAGAAAGAGAAAACCTCGTCTACCCTGGCCGTCTACTCTATCTCAGAGATCATACCTTCCGAAACAAGGGCCCTGCCATTGTTGGGATGCGTGTCATTGGAGGCAGAGTACATGTCGGCCAGAAAATCATGAAGACAGATGGTACGCCAGTTGGACAAATCCGAAGTCTTCGAACTCGAGGCGGTGATGAAGTGAAAGAAGGGCATCAAGGCGAAGAACTCGCTGTTGCAGTAATGGGTCCTACAGTAGGCAGGCATATCGAAGAGGGTGACGAATTCTTTGTTGATGTGCCAAGTAGGCATGCAAGGCGCCTTAAAAAACTCGAATTAACTCCCATCGAAGAAGAAATTCTGGAAGAAATCACGCGTC
Organism: Candidatus Poseidoniaceae archaeon; assembly: GCA_030747785.1. GTDB lineage: Archaea > Thermoplasmatota > Poseidoniia > Poseidoniales > Poseidoniaceae > MGIIa-K1. The sequence continues at coordinate 58,855 of JASLKC010000007.1, forward strand.
TGCACAGGCAGAATGACCACTTCTGGGGCCGTTGAGTAAAACGCTGTACGTCGCGATTCCGAGCGACTTGAATACGCAATACCTTGAAGTATGGAAGTTCGTGGTTCCCCCTTTGTACCACAGAGGGTTTAGCCATGAATGCAGGATTCCAAGCAGGAGCCCAAGCCGGTGACCACCGCACAAAAGACTTGATCGCTACAGTTAGCGCCATCGCAAATTCATTGATGGGCGAAGTCTCCAAGGTCATTATCGGTAAGAATGAAAATCTACGAAGAGTCTCTGTTGGAATTCTTTCTAATGGAAACATGTTGCTAGAAGATTTCCCTGGATTAGCAAAGACATTGCTCGCCAATACTTTCGCCCGTGCACTCGGTTGTAAATTCAAGCGTGTTCAATTCACTCCCGATTTACTGCCCTCTGATATCATGGGGACTTACATGTATGACCAGAAAACTGGTGATTTCAAATTACGTGCAGGTCCTCTTTTCGCAAACATTCTACTTGCTGACGAGATTAACCGTGCGCCTCCTAAGACCCAAGCAGCATTGCTTGAGGCTATGGAAGAGAAGCAAGTTACCATCGAAGGTATCACACACAAATTACCTGCACCTTTCGTAGTTCTAGCAACACAGAACCCGATTGAGCAGGAAGGTGTCTATCCGCTCCCAGAAGCTCAGATGGACCGTTTCCTGATGAAGATGAGTATGGGTTACCCTGACCGTGCAGAGGAGAAGGCAATTCTTGCCCGCCGTAAGTTACGTGGAAAGGATGGACACGATGTCGAGCAGATTACTTCACCAAAGAAGGTCGTAGCAATGCAAAAAGCTCTCGAAACTGTACATGTTGATCCTGCAATCCTTTCCTATATCGTCGAGATTGTTCAGCGTACTCGTGAAGACCACAGAGTGGTCAACGGTGCATCGCCTCGTGGTAGTCAGAACTTGTTCAAGTCCGGCCGTGCTGCTGCTGCAATCGATGGCAGAGACTATGTTATCCCAGATGACATCAAAGGCATTGCACTACAGATTCTCAGTCACAGGATTGTCATGAAACCTGAGGCAAAGATTCGTGGAATTACCGGCATGCACATTGTTCGCAAGATTCTGTCCGAAGTCCCAGTTCCTGTAATCCAACAGGGATGATGCCCACTTAGGCAATGCCAAGATTGACAGGGGAGTGACGCCCTCGTTGTAGTAGCGGGAGGGAGAGAGTACAATGAATCCGTACAAGATGGTCGTCGCAGTAGCCAATCAGAAAGGCGGTTGTGCAAAAACTACGACTGCGGTAAACTTGGCTGCAGCCCTTGCAAAGGGCTCCAAAAAACACAAATTACCTCCTGCTAAAGTTCTGTTAATCGACCTTGACCCCCAGGGTAATTGCGCTACTTCATTCGGTGTTGAGAAGAAAAGAATTCGCAAGACTGCATACGACTTATTGGTAAATGATAGCGGAGAAGAACTACCCTTGATGGAGGAATATCTAATCTCGCCACAAGGCTTGACACATTCAATGCGAAGGGCTTGGTCAAAACGAATGGGTTCCGATAGAGTTCCTTCCGACCTCGGCATAGAGAATCTGTGGCTCTTACCCAGCGATATCCACCTATCGGGAGCTGAAATTGAACTAAGTCATCGTATTGGAAGAGAAACTCGTCTGAGAGAGGCTCTTGCACCGATCATCGAAAAATTTGACCATATCATCATCGATACACCGCCTTCGTTGGGATTGCTATCAATCAATGCCCTCTGTGCTGCCAATTGGGTTTTCATTCCAGTACAGGCAGAATATTACGCATTAGAAGGTTTCAGTATGCTGATGAATTCAGTGAAGATGATTCAGAAGCGAATAAACCGTAATTTGAAAATTTTTGGTGTCGCAATGACAATGGTAGACTCAAGATCCAAACTTTCCATGCATGTTTGCGATGAAGTAGCAGCAAAAATTCCGAATAAATTGTTCAAAACTCCGATTAGACGCTTGGCCAAAGTTGCCGAAGCCGCATGGACTGGTGCACCAACAGTCATCCTGAATCGTCCGAGTAATAGTGGCGCTGGGGCAGGGAGTAGAGAATATTGGTCATTAGCACGAGAATTTCATCTCCGTGTCCTGGAAATGCGCCGAGAATACGGTGTAAATGAACATCCGCGACTCTTGTTAGAAAAACAAGGCCGCGCGATATGAGGATGAAGAAAAACACCCTTTGGGTGATTCCACCACGCGAGGACTTCAAGTAGTCAACATGGGCGAAGCAGGGGCATGACTGGAGAAGGAATGACCTCCGTTAGTGTGAGTTACGAGATGCGACGCCAACTGAATACTATCCGAACAATGGATGGGTATCGCAGTATTGATGCGCTTTTAGCAGATTTAGTTCGAGAACATAAGCTCGCAAAAATGAATGGTGAGTTGGATAAACTCCGAGCCCATGTCAAGGAAATTGCTGATGTTAATGCTGACCATTTGGTAGAGCGTTTGAATCTAGCACCATTCAAGGTCTGAGGTGTAAAAATGGACTGGCGCCCGAATGGTTACCTTTTCAGCACCCCTGATTTGGTGCGTGCGATTTTCAATAGCGAGGGCCCAGAATCCATGTTGTTATCAAAAGCCGCTTGTGGAGATGTTGAAATCTTTGCAAGTCCGATAAGTTGGAATGCAGTTCTTTGGCTGATAATGTCCACGCTCAAAGTAGATGGCCAGCCGGTTTACAGCGGCTCAGAACTCGGTAATCTCAAAGAGAGTCTACCAATTGTTTTCCGTTGATTACTTGCCTTGGGAGGCGAGCCACTGGGCTCCATACCATTTCCACTGTTCCATAGTCCAGCCTTCAGGTAATCCTTCTGCAGGCAGTGGTGGTGCTTCTGGAGCGACCATTGCAGCTTCAATAGATTCTTTCGACTCAGTTGGTACTTGAGATGGTTCAGGCATTCCTGCTAATTCTTCTAAGGATGCAGATTCTTCGAGTACTTCCGAATCTTCAGTTGAATCTACTTCATTCTTGATTTCTAAATCATCGAAGCCTTCAGACATGTCTTCAGCGGGTTCATGGATTAGATCCATCGGTTCGATTTCATCGTCCCAATGTTTGTCGCTTTCGACTCCACCGTGTGCAGAAAGGCCCGCTTGTCCACCAAGTGCTTCTGCTTCAGCACTCTTGGTTTCAGGAACATATGGGACACCATAGGTCTTCACCAATGCCTTTCTCCTGCGAGCCCTTGTTACTCCAACGAATAACAGTATTACAAGTAGAATAATTACAAATGCTCCTCCGCCAAACTTAGCGACCTCTCCAACAGTACTCATGTCAACGCTATTTCCGATATCGTTCTCATCTGAATCTTTGGAATTTTTCCAAGGATAATAATCGAGAACGGGTTGGCCTGCAGCCTCTTTCTCATTCTTGTAAGACATATATTCTGAATCTCGGAATCCCAAACAATCCTCTCTGGTATCACTTGCATCGATGATACAATGCTCTTCCAATGTAGTTACCAGTGAATTAGAATCATCGTAGTCTTTACTGGGTCCGACTCCATCACCATCATCATCTCTGTAATCATTAGGATCATTTTCCAAATCATCCCCATAATCCCAGAATCCATCACCGTCGGTATCTTGGCAACCATATTTGTCAAGTTCCTCAAATTCAAATGTGACATTATCTAAATCAGAACTTGAAGGAAGCCAAGCCTCTGTTGAATTGCCCCAAATTGTAGGGCATGAATCAGGAGAGTTACCAAGTTGATTATCACCATAACCATCGCCATCAATGTCTTTCCATTGTGTGGGGTCAGTCTTGAATGCATCAGCACCATCTACAGTGCCCCACGAGTCATCCACATCAGACCAACCATCACTATCAGAGTCTTTGCAACCTAGTCGGTCTTCGGTCGAGAAACCATTGACAGTGGGGCACTCATCGCCATTTGTTCCATTCACTTCATCACCGAAGCCATCAAAATCGCTATCCGCCCACTGGGTACTATCGTCAGGGTATCTGTCACCATTTTCTCCATCGGAATCATCACCCCAACCATCACCATCACTGTCTTGCCACTGATCTGCGTTATTGGGGAATGCATCTGAAGAAGTGCCATCAGGATTGTCACCATGGCCGTCCCCATCAACGTCTGACCATTGAGTCTCATCGTCAGGGAATGCATCGGACATATTTCCAGATGAATCATCTCCATAGCCATCACCATCGCTATCGGTATCCTGGCTTGGATCTGTAGGGAATGCATCTTGGCTATCTGTAACGCCATCATCATCAGTATCAAGGTCGAATAATCGGAATTTGGTAGTAGTGGTAAATGCTGAAACAATATATAATTCCTCATCAGGTCCAAAGAATCCTAGTAATACTCTACCTGGAGAATCATAAACATCGCTCTCAGTAAATGTAGAACTATCAACAAGATGCATCATTCCATTGAGGGTGCCCACCATTAGGTCACCGTTTGAATCAAATGAAATTGAGTTAACGCTCTCTCCACTTGAAATTACCATGCTCTCTTTGTTCCAAGTTGTAACATCATAACGAACAACTTGACCATTCGCAGTTCCGACAAGTAACATACCATTGCCATCTCTTACCAGAACTGAAGGATACGACGTATAATCAGATAATGATTGTAAAAGGGTTCCATCTTGGGCGAATACCTTGACCAAATTATCTCTACCTCCTGTGACAATTCTATCGTCAGAGATAATGGTCATCGAGGTCATTGCCGTGTTGTGAGAATTTGTTGCCACGCCTGTCCATGCGTTATCATCATACTCTTTAGCACGACGTTCTCCGCCATTCTGTCCAAACCAGAGTTGTCCTTCTGTATCCCAAACAACTGAATCAATTGTGCTTGAAATATTGTAAGTTTTTGTGGGAATTCGTAACTCTGTATTGAAAATCATAACTCCTTCTGTATGAGCAATAGCAACCTGTAATCCCGTGGAATCAGGTGTTGCTGATTTTGCTGAGACATTTAAGTCAACGGTGTACTGATGAATTAATTCACCATCTCCCCAGAAATATTCAGAGAAATTTCCATCGGTAGAAAGGGTCATCAATGTACTTTCTGAAGAAAAGGAAATGTGAATTAATCGCCCTTCAACACTCTCAACAACTCCCACTTCTAAGAGAGTGGTAGAAGCAAAAGCACTGGGGGCCGATGGTAGCAAAAGCACCGCTAATAGAAGTGCGAGAAATTTCCTCATGTTAGGGGGGAGTACTCAGTGACCTAAGAAAGGCACGGATTTCAGATTATGGCCGTTCATTCCTCTTCTTCAGTAGATACAACCTTCAATGTTGTAGTAGGCTGCCTTACTGGATTCAATTTCTTCACGGGGCTCAGAGTGGCCATTTTTGGTTGACCTGGTTTTTGCCCACGTGCGGAACTTGGAGGTGGTCCTCGTCTCTTTGCCGGAGATAGAACTGTTGATTCCACTGGTGTTAATTGTGCTACAGAAGGAGTACTCGCTATCTTAAGTGACTTAATTGGCGTCATAAATACCGGCGCTGCTTCTTCAGCTATCTCTTCTTCAATTGCCTCTTCAAAAACTTCTTCAATAATTTCGTCGATGTTCTCAGATTCTTCCACTACTTCCTCAATAGCGGCTTCTGGCTCTGGGATAGTTTCTGTGATTTGCTCAGGAATCGGCTCAATGGCTGGTTCAATTACCGGTTCGACTTGAATTGGCTTAGGCAATACTGGTTGCCTTACAACCTTATGATGAGTTGGTTGCGGTAGAACTACTCCAGCGGAAGCCGGTTGATTTAGGCCACCGCCAAGTGGAGTTTTGATCGGCTTTGGAATAGGTACTGTTCCAGCGAGAGTTTTCGCCGTAGAGGTTGGAGCACGCATTCCACCAAGTCCAATCGATGGTTTGTGTTGGGCTGCTGCCTGTGCAAGAGCGCCACGTAATGGTCGGCCACCTGTAGCGCCAAGCGCATCAGGCCTTGCACCAAGTGCTGTTGGATCCATACCCATCTGTGGCCGGGCAGTTTGAGTGCCCTGGCCAGAAATTGCTTTGAGCCAATCTTGGCGCTTTCCAACTCTTCCTTCCTGAGATTGAAGTTCAGCATATTCTGTCTCTTGTTCTGCAAGTCGTGCAGCTTCTGTATCGATTTGTCCTTGGACCTTGCCTTCAATAGATTCGCGCATTTTGGTCTCAGCCATTGTTCGGAAGTCATCCATTTGTTGAGTAAGGGTTGACAGCCTATCGCGAATTTCAGCTCTCTTGACACCAAGTTGAGCTTCGATTTCGGCTCTGATTCCAGCTTCACGCTTGCGTACCTCAATGAGTGCCTTGTTGCGCATGATTTCTTCGCGCTTGTCGAGTTGGCGTTCAAGTTGAGTTGCAACCTCATCTTCCTTGCGAGTGCGGAATTCGGAGAGACGGTCTTCCATCTCAACTTCAAGTTCGAGTACCGTCTCTTCCTTGAGTAAGTCAAGGTCGGTCTCATGAGTGATGCGTTCGTTTCTAAGACGGCCATCAACTTCTGACATAATCGCCTTTCGTGCTGCTTCTTCACGTGCAGTAAATTCAATTTCCAATCTTTCGGACCACTCTGCTTTCTTACCATCATATCGTTCTGATAATTGGTCCCTGAGTTCAGATTCACGCTCATATCGGAATCTTGCAAGGCGATTCTGAATCTCTGCTTCTCTCGCATTTCGATATGAATTGAATTCTTGATCGGTTCGCGCTTCTAATTCAGATTCAATTTCAGATTCTAGTGAGCGCGAGATATCATCAACTGCTTTGGAGAAAGTAAGGTCGTACTTCTCTCGAAGACGGCCTTTGCGGTCTGCAAGTTTCTCAGAATTCTTTGTTTCAAGTTGCTTCTCGATTTCAATTCTAAGCTCTTCACGGCGTCGAGCGACAGCGAGTTCAACATCCTGGCGCATTCGTTCTTCAAGATCCTCGGTTTCAGCAAGAAGGCGAGTTTCAAGTTCTTCCTGAATAGAGGCAGCAATGTCCTCTTCAAGACGAAGACTTCGGCGCTCGTATTCTGCACGCATTCTTGCTTCACGTTGCTTGAGACGTAACTTGAGTTGCTGTTCCAGTCTTGTTCGAATTCCGCGTCGCAAAGATTCTTCGCGCTCTGCAAGACGCTGAGATTGATTTTCTTCAAGTCTTTCGACCTCGTTTTGTTCGAGATTGTCGAATCGACTGACCATTTCCGCCTTGATGGTTGCTTCTAAGTCGAGGATTCTTCTCTGTAGAGCTTGATTGAATTCAATTTCCATCTTTTCTCTTTGGAAAGCAATACGACGGCGATGTTCCTCAGAGAGTTGACTCTCCAAGTGGCTAATTACCACGCCCCTGTGTTCCTCGAGTTTACGGTCTTGTTCAACTTCTAAGGATTCCTTCAATGCTTCGATTTCACGCGAAAGGCGTAATTCGTGCATTTCTTTGAGTCTAAGTTCTTCGCGAGTTAGAGTCTCGCTTTCGAGTTGAGAGAGTTCATCTTCCATCTGTGATCTCAAATCTGATTCAAGCGCACCAAGAGTCATTTCATGTTGGCGAGATAGGTCACTAGCCATGTTATCCTGCATTATGGATATCCTCTCAGCAAGCGCTTCACGGCGCATTCTGCTATCTCTTCGAAGATTAGCTCGGAGCCTCTCTTCTTCTCTGAATCGGGAACTCTGCATCATAGTCTGGTCCAGGGACGGAGATGGCGTGGACGTGAACTGTGCGCGCAGTGAAGATAGGTCTAGTTGTGACTCATTTGCAGCCTTCTTTCGAAGGCCTCCACCTGTTGTTGACTTGCTTTCGCTGACGCTCATAGGATCCCCATCCAATATCTGATGCCTTTCTCATGATAGATAAGGAGCGCGTTGCTTGAATAGCCGCGCGTGGCGATTTATACGACTGATGAGATTCGCCATTACTATTCATCGGCAAGAGAATTTTCAAATTCAACAAAACGAGGACCGCCGAGGATATATGCAATTACGAAAAAGAATGAAATTGAGAATAAAAACATCGTGAATAATGTTCCCGAGAGATCTTCGCCTGCATCAGTTTTGCTCGTGAGGGTCATTGCATGTATTACTGCAAAAAGAAGTGCTACAAATTGTACTACTGACAAACGCATCGTCATACCACTCTTGAGTTTTGACATTGGTCTATCTGAAATCATCATAGCACCGCTAAAGAATAGAAGAGGAAGAATAATGAAATCTAAAAATGGCTTTTCTCCCTCTCCCCAACACCATGAACAATCCCATTCAGTAAGAGAAGGGCCGATACCTGAAGAAGGCTGGAGCCAAATTAACGCCGCTGCTGAAATTAATAGCATCGCATTTGCTGGTGATGAAAGACCATGGAAATACGAAACATCTCCACCATTTTCATGCTGGAATCTTGCAAGTCGGAGCATTCCACATGCAATAACCCAGAAGCAAGCGATTGCCAGAGAAATCGTCCAAAGGGGTGTAGCCTCCCCCATTCTACCAAACATTGCGAATACCATTAGTGCCGGAGCAACACAAAATGAGATACAATCGGACATGATGTCAAGGGAGCCTCCTAGTAGCCTTCTTTTTGACCAGCGGCGTGCGATTGGTCCATCGATAATATCACCAAAGGCAGAAAGAAGAATACAAAACATTGCTGTCCAAATATAATCTGTCAATAGGCCACCATTGTAGTAAGGATCTCGCATATCTTCGACTGCTAGAAGAATAAACACGATTGCAAGAACACCAAGAATTCCATTGCCAATGGTAATGTAATCAGCAACACCCATCATTCGCCAAGTGGTTTTCATTGTAAGGCCTCAGAAATTGATTTTGAATTCTGTATCGCAGGCAGGACAAGTTATCTCGCGCTTTCCTGGCCGGACATTCATACGCAACTTTCTTTCACATGACGGGCATGCAATTTCGATTTTAGGCCGATTTACTCTCAATTCGAAATGGATTTCGCAAGACGAGCATTGTAAGTTTGCAGGACGGCGGTCTACACCGGCAATCAAAACCTTGGAACAATTCGGGCATCCAACTTTCTCTTCGCGCCACTTTCTCTTAGTAACTGGGTGATCAACTTTCACTTCAGCCCCACACATGGAACACTTGAGTTCACCAAGACTTGCAGGTAATAAATTGTCACAACGTGGACAGGAAAGCGAGGGCGGAGATATCCTCGATTCGACACTCAGTTCATCCGACATATGGCGCCCATCCCATCATCATTCTTGACCGGTTGCATCAAGAGTTCCTTCGACCCTTGAGATCAATACTCTCCAACGCAATACCATCGAGTTCCAAATTTTGACCGGTCATCGAACCCAATTCTCTAATCAACCGCTTTGCAGTAGCCTGAACTTTTGGATTTGAAAGATCAATCCTCGCAATGGTATCTTCTTCGGTTGCGCTTGAACCATCTGAAGGTAATGGCACTCTATCCATTACGCACCACCACCGGGTTCGTCCTTGATCACGATGATTCATGACTAGGCCTAGTGATTCCAACTTACGAAGATGGTGGTAAAGATTGTAGCGATCGACACTGACTAGATTCTGTAATTGGACCGTAGTGTATTCATCTGCCTCGAGTAAAGCCACATACAGAGCCCTACGCGTTGGGTGCATTAGGGCGGTGCTCACAGGGTCGGCATGTAGTCGTCCCATTGGTCCACCAAACGGGGCTTATGCGCCATGGGGCTTGAAGGTAGCGACTGCTTACCTACCTCAATTTCTTTCAAATAAGGCACTAAAAGAAGACATAGTTTCAGTATATAGTCCTTGAATTATATCCCAAATCATTGGCATAGTTCCACCGGAACCGGACAACCTCGCTCCATTGATGATAACACCAATTACACTGATCTCGTGTACGAGGACCATTAAGGCTAGGTTCTGACTAATGCCCGCGAGAACTAAGTATACCAAAACGAAAGTAATTGCCACTGAATACGCAAGGTTCTGAATCAACACTCTACTCGTTTTTCGTGCTTGGGCCAATACATCTGCAATGAGACCTGTTTGATTACCTGGAATCAATACATCGGCCGCATCTAGATTGGTTGATTCGCCAGTACCGATTGCAATTCCGATATCGGCTGCTGCCATAGCTGCAGCATCATTGAATCCATCTCCAACCATCATTGTAACATGAGTCTTAGAACGCCCTGTAACCCAGGCTACTTTGTCTTCTGGAGTCATTTCTCCATGAGCTGCATTTGCTGGGATGCCAATTGCCTTTGCAAGTGCATCTACTGCACCTTGATTATCGCCGCTAAGCATTTCTACATTGATGCCTTGAGAATGCAGGCGCTTGATCAAATCTTCAGCACCTGCCCTTAGGTCATCATGAATGAATGTGAACAATGCTACTGGCTTGCCATCCTTCAGAAGTAGAGATGCGCCATGACCTTCTTTTCTTGCACTTGCTAAAGCATTGGTTAGGGCCCCACCCACCATTTCTTCTTCTGCTCTAACCATTGAAACTGAAACTCCTGAAACTTTGCCATGTACTCCTTTTTCACCATCGGTTATCGACGACACAGAAGTGAAATTGACGCCCTCTTCTTCAGCCAAAGCAATCACAGCCTGAGCATAAGGGTGGTTGGATGAAACTTCAATCCCGGCTGCAAGTGCGATTGCTGCCCCTCGACGACGACCTCGTGCAAGTACAACTTCGCCAATTCGAGGTTTTCCACTTGTCAAGGTTCCAGTCTTGTCTAATAGTGCTAGATTGACTTTGGATAAGGTTTCGAGAACATCGCCTCCCCTTGCAATTATTCCCTGTCGCGATGCTTTGGCAAGTGCTGCTGCATGTGGAACCGGAGTGGCGAGAAGTAGGGCACAAGGACAAGCAACTACCCATAATAGGAAAATCAATTTCAAGTCCGCACCCGGTACGGCGAAATAGGCTACAGATGCACCTATGAGAACCAATGGGACCCATACTGATGTGAATGTTTCAAGGGTACCCTGTATCCTTGTTGGTTGCTCTCTAAAGGAATGCACTGCTTCAATTAATCCTGAAAGTCTAGTATCTTCCCCACTAGCTTCAACCTTCATCACGACAGGTCCGCGTGCAAGAGTTAGTCCTGCTTGTATTGCATCACCTGCGCCTACATCTACGGGGACACTCTCTCCGGTCAAAGGTGCTCTATTTATCGAACCTGTACCAGAAATAATCACCCCATCTGCTGGAATTAATTCTCCGGACCTTATTTCAAGATAATCTCCCTTCATTATCAAATCAACCGGTACTTCTTCGATTGCAGGGCCAGAGTTTGTTGAAACTGGAGCCATCTCGAGTTTGATTTCTTTTGTAATTGTAAGAGGTTTTGACTTGGGCTCTGGGACTCTGCGTGCCAGCCGAGGGAGTCGATCGAGTCCTCCTTGCATTGCTTCGCGTGATTTTGTTAGGGCATCGCCTTCCATATGTTCTGTCCAGGCAACGAGTATTACAACCATCAAAGCCTCATCCCAATGTTGGAGATATGATGCACCTAATACTGCAAGAGTAGTTAGAACCTGGAAACCCAATTGTCTATTCTTCAAACTGGCAAGCGCCTGCATGAACATACGAGCACCACCAGCCAGAACACCAATAATTCCAATTGAAGTTTCAGCGACCATGTTTTCTATTCCAAGTATTGCGAATAAAATTAAGGTGGCAAACATGACGAATGCTATTCCAGATCCAATCAATCGCCACTGGGCCGAAGAGATTCTAGTTGATTTGGTCTCACTCAATTGATAGGTTGAGCCGATAACCGCTTTCAGAGAATCTTCCTGTGCTTGTCGTAATTTTGAATCCATATCGGTAATGACTTGAAGCAAAATGCGTCCATCTTTGTCTATTTCACAATCAAGGACTCCAGGTTGTCGGCGGAACAGGCGTGGCAAGCCTTTCGTGGAAATACCATGCCGGTTTGCAATTGCTTCCGCCTTTACTCCTCTGATTTCCATGTGCGGTAAGTCTGGTGCATTTCCAAGGCTCTTCAAGATGGTAGAAAGTTCTGCAATATCGCCCTTATCAAAGTCGACTTGAACATTGATTAAACCATCTGTAGCACTTACTTTGACTTCTCCGACTTGGTCTAAGCGACTGAGCGCTTTCATCGCTTTACTTGCGCAATCTGGACAATCCATGTCAAGAAGAGGCCAACAGATGTCGTGAACTCCGCCGTAGTCACCTAGAACTTCCATATCTACAGGTTCAACTTCTATCGGAGAGGCTTCGGCGACTTTCTTTTTCACAGTCTTAGACTGTGATTTGACCTTGGGCTTCCACCTGCTTTTGGCAATTACAGGTTCGTCCTCTTCACCTTCCAGAGAGAGGAAGATGTCGTCAGAATCCTCGCTCGACACATTATGTGGCGGTCATCCATCGGTCATGAAGGCTCGTATCGCAAGCGTATTGAGGACGCCGTAAGTCGGGGGGTCTATGCAATGGTTACCAGAGGGATGGATGCCACTTGCTATCGCAGTAGATATCGACGGTACAATCACCGATAGTGAGAAACGGATTCACACTGGTGCAATTCACTCATTACGCAGACTCGAAGAGGCGGGGATTCCAGTTATTCTCTGTACTGGGAATACCCGTGCTATCACTTACGGGTTGTGGAGATTCCTTGCACTTAGTGGACCTATTGTCTGTGAAAATGGTGGCGTAATATGGCACCCTAGTTGGGATAAGGCAATTATTCGTGCAGATGGAGAAAGAGCGCGAAATGCAGCTTTTGAAATGGCCGACGATATTGGAATAGACGCTGCTGGAATCACAACAAATGCATGGAGAGAATCGGAATGGTGCCTATTTCCATATGAAGATCTTGCCAAGATAGAAGATTGGATTTCCACATCTAAATACAGTGACCTTTCAGTAGTGCGAACCGGCTTTGCGATTCATCTAATGGAGCCCCAACTATCCAAAGGAGAAGGGTTGAAAATTGCACTTTCACACTTGGGTATTAGTCCAAGCGATGTGCTTGCAATAGGTGATGCTCCCAACGATATTCCAATGTTTGAACTCGTAGGCCACGCAATTGCTGTAGGAGGTAGTTTCGATTCATTGACGGAAGTTGCAGATTTAGTGTCGCCCCATATGCACGGAGATACATTTGAGCCACTAGTAGACTCAATACTCAACAAATTTTGAGAGTGCCGGAGGTAGGATTTGAACCTACGAAGCATTTCGCAGCGCATCTTGAGTGCGCCCCCTTTGACCACTCGGGTACTCCGGCTATGACCAACGGGCTATGCCCATTAGACATCATTCTTCCTCAAACGGATTTTCTATTCTCAAGGAGTGTTTTCTATTTGCAATTAGCAAAACCATGCCTGCAATAAATACACTCAAGAATGCCAAACCAAGCAATTTCCCTTCGTTTGAACCGGCATTTTCATCTCTGCTTTCCGCATCGGCTAGAGGTACAGGAGCATGCGCTCCGTCTAGCGAAATTACTAGGCCAAGGTCGCCGGTTTTCCAGACCTCAACCGCGAAATTAAATCCTTTTGATTCGCCTTGAGAAAGGTTCACCTCATATTCACCAAGCAATCGCCCTTCGCCATCTGTAAGGCTGAGATAAGATGTCCCACCAAGAACTCCATCGTTTTGAACCAAAACTGCAATTTCTACAATATCTCCCACCTCGGGACGATATGGTTCGGTTACGATATCTGCTAGTACGGGTTCATATGCAATCCAACGGATTACCGGTTGTATCGGTTCAGTATTACTGGTGCCAAGACCTGACAAGATCCGTCCTGAAGAGTCGGTTCCTGAGAACCAAATTAGAAGGCCGTCATTCTCCTGTAATTCAATACCGAGTGGAGAAATATCAACAGTTTCTCCGCACATAGTGGTCTTTGAATCATAATAGATTACATTGATTGTATCCGAGCCCCCTGCGCCTTCTAGAACTCTGCCATTTCTGATATATTCCCAATACATTGTGACTGCTGAACCATCTAATCCTTCTTGGTCATGGACTGTGATTTCTACTGGCACCTCATATAATTCATCGGAATCGATACTGACAAGCATTCCTGGCGATACCGACATTGTTGGGTTATTGTTATCGATAACTACGGTAACAACGTCGCCCGTACGTTCATGTCCATCGATTCCGTGTAATCTCACTTCTACTCGTACCTGTGACCCAAACCTAACTTGATCGAAAATGACACGTATTTCTGAAGTTCCATCGGAATTCATGCCTTCACGCAATTCTTCATGGTCATCGCCGATTAAATCCATCTCAATTTCTGTTGAGAACGGAAGATTGTGCGCCGGAATATCAGTGTCAGCATGGGTTACCAATAATTGGAAATCAACCATATCTTGACCATGGATATACAGTATCCCATCCAATAATTTACCATGAGGACTGTTCACATCATCTGCGTCAATAATTGACAATTCTACTCCTAAATGCAAATCCCATTCAAGTGGAGAAATAGCACTGAATCCTGCTCCAAGCGGGGCATTTTCATCCCATAATTTGAGCATAGGAACAAACGGTCCGGAACCGATGTCTTCTTCCAAGTCCCAACGTAATTCGAAGAAGATCTTAACATCCCAGACAGAGAATAATGGTCTTTGAGTAGCTTCAACCCTTGGTGTAATAATGAAACAGCCTGAATCGCCTATCACTTCACCACTCCAAGGCATCCATTCGATTTCGCAATTTTCATCGTCTCCATCAAGTGAAAACCTCAATGTATCAATCGATTCGATACCATTCTCATCACTGAGTGTGAAATTGAATGTATGATGAGTTCCAGGATATAGGAAACCATCGGTATTGTCCATACCGAGGCTTCCTCCATCGATAAATGTCGCATGTCTATTCTGATATTGGATTGTTGCAAGCGGGGCATTTGACTTTCCAGCATTTTCAATAGGATTTCCTGCCAAATCATAACCGAGGAAATATACTCTAACATCTCCTTCTGTCATACCTGAAATTGGAATGCTGGATTCTTCGATTAATGGAAGATCGACTACTGCATTGGTTGCACCAATAGGAGTGGCAAATGGAATAATCTCCCAATCGCGATTGCTCTTTGAAATAACCATATTCATCGAAGATGGTAACCCATTATCATCAGAAAGCGTGAGACGTAATGGCAAGTCTTGACCGGGATACCAAACATGACCATCTGCAGGTTGAGGCCCACCCGGGGCAGCGACTTCGAGAGAGATTACCTCACTAGCAGCATTATCCAGAATGAATTCAGCATTTTGGTACTCTGCCGTCACATCTATTGCACTATTTGCATCGAGAGTACCTACTCGAGTTAGAACTGGTCTAAGTGTCATATTGAGTCCACTATCTGTATCTGATGGAGTCACAATATCAAGATCGAAAATTCCATTTTCATCGATTTGTGTAGCATGTGTAGAGATTACAACATTCCCTGCAAATAATTCGATATTGATTTCGACATCATCGATATTAGGATGGATATTTGCTAGTCCAGAAAACCTAACCTCTCCACTAACATGTAGAGTTTCATTGGCCTTGACCTTCATCGGCCAAGATGGGTCTGTAGCATCTGATAACATTCTGAAGCCGTCACTAACCTCGAATGCAACCGCTTCAAGGTCATTAGTCACAGCCGAGTTCAGACCTGAACCAGTAATTCCATGGGCAGGACCTAGAATTACTCCTAACTCATTCTCGGCCTGTACTAACCAATGGAGGCGGGGGAGGTCGTCGAATAACCAATGGCCGGTTATCGACCAGGTCATATTCACTCCATCCCATGTTGAATTGCTTGAATCAATCGAAGCATAAGCCGCACCTTGTTTCTGGATGAAACGCCCTCCTGTGTCAAGCAGGTCGACTTCAATCTCAATTAGAGAGTCACTAATTTGAGGAGTAGGGGAGAGGAATAGGCTAATCTTCTCTACTGCAGGTTGCCCTTCTAGGACAACATGATTGGAAGTAGCGCTTACCGTGCGCCCGGGATAGATTGTATCGCTTGGTAAAGTGAGCCAATTATCGACAAAGGCTGGTTCATAATCGATAGTGCCATTGAAAGTAACCCCGCCGCGTTGAGCTGAAATTGTGACATTGTATTCGCTTATTCCGTTATTTTTGGGAATTATCATCGAAGTGAGAATGGATTCATTAATTGAAAATTCATGAGGCACTGAAGATGCAATTCTAATTCCTATAAGTTTGAAATCCATAACTGGATTCATTGGGTCAGTCAATGTTTTATTGACGGTGTAGATTGAAAGCCAACCCTCATCAGAATACTCCAATCTTTCCAACTGAGCATTCCAACAGTTCCAATTGCCATCTACGGTAACCAGGAAGCATCCGTCTCTATCATCATACCATTCAAGTGAGCGATTTAGATTCATATCTGTGCTCATTGCAACACTTAATTCGATGGTATTAGAGAAGGTTGTCTCAAATCCTCTACTATCGGAAGGCGTATGATTAACGCCATCGATTCGCGCCGAATACAATTCAGTCATGTGTTTCCATGTGCCATTCCACTGCCATTCTGGCTGGCCATCTGAGTCGAAATCTATCGCAGGGTCAATTGGGGCCCTAAGCGAAATAGGTTCGACCTTGACTACTGAATCGATTACTTCGGAGGCATTGAAAATCAATGAAAGATAATTGTTGATAGATATCGCATCAGAGGGGTTCATTTCGATAATTGTGTCCGAGCACGGTGCAGTGTAAGAGTAACCTTGGGGTTGGCCACCTTGTCCTTGACTTGAAATTTCAAATTGTGGCATTCCCATTATTCCAATTGACGCATTTCCATCACAACTGATTTTCACTGCATTGAAGGGACGCCATAAGCCAATATCCATTCCTGCAGTCTGATAGCTCGAACCAGTATTTTGGAATCCATCACTCCCTCTTCTATCCAAATTTTCGGCAATGCTCCAATCGAGATCTGAATCAAAGGTGATGTACTCCGTCATACCATGATGAAGAATTTTCAATCTTGGAGTTACTTCCTCGTCTGCAGTCCACATATTTACGCGGAATTGCAATTGTGAATGCTCCCACGCACCAATGTGAAGATCCAATGGAAGTGATTTATTTTCAAATCCTGGAACAATAAATCCTGTAGCATCTAATACGTCGACTGACAAACCGGTCTCGCTAGGGCTCATTGTGATTCCAGTAAGACGCCCCCACCCGGCTTCATCAACATCGATTAGTGGACTTATCCAAGTACCGTTTGCAATGAAACGATCGATTTCAATTCCCGCATCATCGATGTACCAGCCAGCGTCATTGACATATGAATCCGAGAAGAATGAAAATCTGATTCTAACGTCATTACCTGATAGATATGAGATGTCCCCGCTCTTGATGTCGAAAATTTGTGCGCTGTTATTATTTCCACAACCATTTGACACGGTTGAACCATCGAAGATGCCGTGATTGTAGAATGGACTCCTCGTGTTGACATTGCTTTGGCGTTCATAGAATCCTGTGATATTGTCGCCATAATACTGCCATGTGATTCCATCATCAATAGATGTGTAAATCGCTCCGCCATCCCACTCTGCTTCTGTACAAATCCAATGGTGAAATGTTAGGCGAGCCGTAGAATTTACTGGAATAGTGTATGCAGGGCTCACAAGATGAGTGAATGTATTGTGAGCATATCTACCATCAAGATTTACTCCCATTCCCTTAGAACCAGAAGGCCAAGTTGTAGAATTAGGGCCAATCCTATTGCTATTATCGATAACTCCAACTTCCCAAGGAGTATTGCCGCGCTCGTGATCAATACGCCATCCAAACGGCATTTCTTGATTTATCTCAAATGACTCGCTGGTTGACCACGGGCCATTATGCCCTTCCCAATCGATATATTGCCATTCGTTGACACTAGTGTTTGCAATGAATAAGGAGTGGTTTGCGTTTGAAGATAAATTATCCAACAGAATCTTTGTTGGAGTTGTAGTAGCAGTTGAAGAAATAACTGAAATGTCATCTATCATTATTCCCTCCCACCCATCTATTGCGCTACCACCATTATTGCGGACTTGGTCAGTAGTAACTCTGAATTTTAACAATGCTGAAGATGCATTTTGATGAATTGCGGTCAGTGCTGGAAGAGGATGATGTACCTCTCTCCAACCATAGGATTGCTCAGTGTAATGATTACCTCCAATTGTAAAACCTAAGCCTGGAACACCTGGAAGAGGTGATGAGATTGTCCAAGTAACGCCATTGTCCATCGAAATCATCACAACCATATTGTCAGCATAATCAGCTTCGATATCCCAATTGGAATAATATGATAATTCGAGAGGATCGGTTAATCCAGAAAGGTCAACGGGAATGATAAGAGAACCGTCTGCCATTGGAGAATAACCGCCGGATGCATTTCCGTGGAACCATGAACGAAGTGGTTCGCCATCATTGGCTAATCTGAAATCATCAACAAAGAATCCTTGGTCCGGGCCACTAGAGCCACTTGTTGTAGAAAAGCGAACTGTGATGCCTGATGCATTTGCTAACATTGAGTCGAGAGTGTATGACTCTTCGACCCAATTTTCATCTTGCCCACTCCAATTTTCAATCTCGACCCAATTTACTCCATGGTTGAAAGAGACTTCAATCGCACTCAAATCATCGCTTCCAAGAGAATACCACCTTGAGAAATTGAGTGTGAAATTATTCACGACAGCAGGCACATCCCATGTTTGAGAGCGTAGAATCCCAGAGGAATTTACCGGAAGTGCGACTTTCGGCCCGGCATGGAAATTTCCATCTGCTGATGAATTTGGGCCATTTGTAGCATTTGCCGCTTCAATGGGCCACCAGATTTCATCTCCTTGAAGCGCCCAGTCTGAGAATTGTAAGACACTCGATTCGAAATCAGTCATGGTTCCATAGGTGGATTGGGCTTGTAGAATCAGATTGCCATCAAAGCCCATGGATGAGGTTCCTGCTGATGTACCAACGTTGAATCCACCAGATGAATCATGAGCCCAATATGAGCCATTATCCTCTGCTTCTACCCAAACGGGTGCGACTTCGAATACAGAATCGGTAATTGTCGCGTTCGTTGGAACTGAAAATCCATCATAAGTCGAAAATGAAGGCTCAAGACCCGCATCTTCTGGCGTTATTTCTGGCCCCTCCCATGTGGATGAATCAGCCGACGCCCAAGGCGATAGCATCAACAGAATCACGAAGAGGATAGCCTTCTTCACTGGGTTCACCATGGGTGAACCCAAGGCCTGAGGGTTTGAATCCTCGCATCCAATGTTCTGAATTCTTCGATGAAGGGTTGATAGATGGGCTCCCACACCAAAGATGACATGGCCGAGCGGAGGATGTTGGATGACGCTCAAGCCCGAGAGGTCGAAGAGCAATTATTTGCTACACTGCGCCAACAGACTAACCGTCATGTGCCAGTAACATTGCCGCGTCAAGATTTCTGGAATAAGGTAGGGCAACTACTCGATACCGTTGAGATGCAAATCCACGAGATTTATCGTAGCCGGGGGCCCGACCTTAAACTTCAGAATTTGACAAAGCGTCAAGCGAACATCAGGCGAACTGTATCTGAATTAGCCCGAAAGAGATTGGTTGCCGTTCTGCAATACGCTACGAGTTCTTCTCTTCGAACCGAAGGAGGGGCTGCAGGTTCAACTCAGGAACTCGCATCTCTAGATTGGGCCAGACATGATCCCTCTGAGCGTGAATTCCATTCTAATGTAATAGCGCAAATTGAAAAATTTAAGCAGACGGTCAATTGGTCAGAAATGCAACACGGTCTAAATTCAGAAGGGATGATTGAAGCAGCACTAATGGCGCCTGGAACAACACAACTCGACTCCTTTGTTGAAGAGCCAGGTGGCCTAACTGGACAAGGCCCCCCAGCAATTGCTCTAGAAGATAAACCAGAGGATATCGAAGAAGAGATGGATGAAGAGGATGTCCTAGCGCAGAATGAGGCCTATCCAGAACTCGAAGGCTTGAGCCCTGCTCCTGAAACTAAACCACTTCCTACTGCTAATACTGATGTTGTACATGCAGCAGCAATGGAACTTGCACCTTCTAAGAAGAAAGAAGAAGCGGATTTCGCAGCTTGGGCTGAAGCCGAAGCAGCAGAGAATACTCCTGAGCCTATTGAAGAAGAACTTGATGAACCAGGCACGATGTTGCGAATTAGGGTCCTTCAATCAATGGATGAACCAGTCATCACAATGGATGGCGAGCTTGCACTTGAAGCAGGAGATGTCCATTTCCTTGAAGAAAATATGGCGAACTATCTCGTAGATGCTGGAGTCGCTGAAATCGCCGAACTCTGAGCAATGAGTAAACAAATTAGCGCCAGAAGGCGCTTCAAATTCTGATTGGCTCAGTTGACAGTGCGCATCGAAAGTTCGATGCTCACAGTGTCAGGGATCGGGATACGAGCAACATTCCTTAGAGCGCTCTCGTCCTTACCCGAAGTAATATCCATCTCTAGAAGACGCTTGTGAATACGCATCTCCCAGTGGTCGTATGTCTCACTGCCTTCACCATCTGGGGCCTTGCGGCATGGTACCACAAGACGACGGGTAGGTAGTGGGATTGGACCTCGCAATGTGATGCCGCCATTATCGCAGATTGTCTTAATCTGAGATGCGACTGCATCGATATCACGATGGTTCTCTCCGGTTAACTTGATGATGGTCACTGCTGCCATGACGTCCACCTCTCTCCTTTTTGGATCTTAATCCGTTAAGGTCTCAAGCCTTCTTCTCGATCTTGATACAAACGCCAGCTGCGACGGTCTTACCCATGTCACGGATAGCGAAGCGAGACAATTCAGGGAACTTGTCCATGGACTCGATTGCCATTGGCTTTGTAGGCTGGAAGCGGATCAGACATGCATCACCAGTCTTCAGGAAACTAGGGTTAGCTTCCTTGCCATTCTTGTTTGTCTTCTCTAGAAGTTCCATGAATTTCACAGCGACCTGTGCGGTGTGTGCGTGGAATACAGGAGTGTATCCGATGGATACAGCCTTTGGAATGTCCATAAGCTGAATCTGTCCGACGAAGTGCTCGTCGTGGCGGACAAAGTTAGGTGCGCTGTCGGAATATCCAGCAACGTCACCACGGCGAATCTCGTCTGCGGCTAGGCCACGAACGTTGAATCCGACGTTGTCACCAGGTTCAGCCTTAGGCACCATTGTGTGGTGCATCTCGATAGACTTGACCTCAGCGGACTTCTGGGACGGGTTGAAAACAACAACCTTTCCGACATTCAGAGTTCCGGTCTCAATCTTTCCAACTGGGACTGTTCCGATTCCGGAGATCTTGTAGACATCCTGAATTGGTAGGCGAAGTGGCTTGTCAACAGGCTTGTTTGGCATCTCTGCCGAATCGATAGCCTCGAATAGTGTTGGACCACTGTACCATGAACACTTGTCAGACTTCTTGAAGACATTGTCTCCAATAAGACTGGAAGCAGGGATCATTGGGATACGATCTAGTTGGCCGCCGAATCCAGCCATCTTTAGGAGGCCAGTAACTTCAGCGACTGCTGCCTTGTACTTGTCCTCGGACCAATCGACACCAGAGATGTCCATCTTGTTGACGTGCACGATAAGCTCAGCGACTCCAAGCACCTTAGCAAGGAATGCGTGTTCTTTGGTCTGAGCGTTTACACCATCGTTTGCAGCACATAGCAGAACTGCTGTGTCTGCTTGGCTTGCACCGGTGATCATGTTCTTTACGAAGTCACGGTGACCTGGAGCATCAATGATAGTCCAGTAGTACTTTGGAGTAAAGAATTCCTTGTGTGCGACGTCGATTGTGATACCACGTTCGCGCTCTTCCTTCAGACCGTCCATGACGTAAGCGAGACCGAATCCGGCCTTGCCCGCCTCAGCGGCTAGCTTTTCGTTCTTCTCGATAACGTGTTCTTCGATATGACCGCTGTCCAAAAGTAGACGACCGACTGTGGTCGACTTACCGTGGTCAACGTGTCCAATAAACACAATATTGCGGTGCGGCTTTGACTTGTCTTCCCATTGAGATGCCATGATGCTCTCTCCTTTGCAACCCGCCGACTTTACACCCCTATTTGAAGACCGCGACGCGTTAACACTTATTCCAATAACCTGAAGAGGCAATCACTTGAGCCGCAGTACATCACTTGTAGGTGAGTTTTATGGTCAAACTTTCAACTACTAAGTCGTTCCATTTCTCGTTGCGCAATGTAATTGTCCAATCGCCATCTTGGAAGGTGGAATCACTGAATTGGTATGATGAAAGTTGAAGCCAAACGCAATCATTGTCTTCATCACAATCGCCTGCTGTTCGCTGCTCCAAAGGTGTAGCGCTGGTGTTTTGGGCTTCTTCATCGGTATCATTGTAACCATAAAGATCCAATTTAGCACGACAATTATTTCCATCGCCGAGAACGACATCAGTACAGTCTTCATCGATTTCTGGGTATACCAATTCACCACGTGCGCTTCGAATAGTATTACCATTATCTTGATCGTTTACGACTGTGAACTGGAAATCCATGTCAATTGCATTGTTTGAGGTATTTCCTCCAATTTCAAAATCATTCCAACGTCCAGCATAATTGACGTAGACTGTGACATCGTCGTAATCGGTATTCCCTGCACCATTAGTTACAGTAAGTCTGATTTTATATTCCCCAGGAGACAAATCCTTCCATTCGACGCTCTCACCGGAAAGGTCGGCGTCATTCTTGAAATCGCCATCACCATCAAGGTCGGTTTGCAAATCTAGGTCCCAAGACCATTCTGCAATGTAATCGTCGCCTGAACCGGGCGATGATTCTGATGCATCAAGCATGACATTGGTAGTAGCTTCGATTCTCTTATTGGAAAGTTCTCGGTCCATTTCACAAATATAAATCAGGTAATAATTTCCACTCGATGCTTCTTCACCATCACAATCGTCTCCACCTTCAGGTGTTGCACCTGTATTGGCAACGGGATCATCGGGGTCAGCATCGACTACCGTTATTGTACGAGTTTGTGAATCCGACGTGGTAGAGTCTGAAACGGTAAGAGTTACATCGTATTCTCCTGCACTAGTATAGGACCATTCGACATTTCTACCGGTTTCATCTATCGAACCATCGCTGGTAAAATCCCACTTGTATGTAAGAGCGCCATTAGAAGGCAGTGAAGAACTAGCGTCAAAGGAAACTGTATGGTGAGTAATAATATTGCCACTGGGGTCAATAGTGAACACAGCCTCGACCGAAGAAGAATCGGTTGAATCTTCGCCAGTTAAGCACCCAGATAAGGTGCCAGCGAGGAATAATAACGCCATCAGATAGTGCTTCATCAACCTAGTCGAAGACGGCATCTCAATTCAACCCTTGTGGCGATTGTACCCCCTATCAGAAGGAGAATAGCGATGTTTGACGGTTTCCGGAGAGTAATTCTTTGCCGGTCCAATCAAAGGCTTCTGTCAATCTTCCTAAGGCGGTTGCGAGTCGGTCGGCGTAATATTGACCATCATAATCGGAAACGGGGTCTTCCTCTAACCAAGGCTCTATTTCCATTGGTCGATTTCGGGCATTGGTGACGATGAATCCAATCTTCATACCCGGTGTAAATGGCAAGCCTTTCTCGATTAATTTACGAGCAGCTCTAACCTGAACCATACTGTCTGGGTTGGCATAATCCTTTGAGAAGTCCCAAACATTGCGAGTTTTGTCGAATTTACCTTTACAGGATTTACTCATTATCAATTTACGGATTGGTACTTTGCCTGCTTTTGCTTCAGCAATCATTTCAATTGCCAACTGTACTGCTGTTTCCGAATCATCAGACAGAACATGCCGGAACATCTCCTTCATTCCATCCGTTAAGAATTGGAAAGAATCGGTACGCTGTGTCTCATACCCGCGCACTAACATCTCTTCACTTGGCCAAACAACCTGGCCAACGTAGCGCTTCTTCGCACCATGACTGAAGAATACGGAAAGCCCTTTCTCGAATTCTAATTCCGCAGAGTCCTCACTGAAGCGTTCAGCAGTAGAATGTCCAAATTCAATCATCGCCTCCTTTGGGTCCTTTACACCTTCAACTGGAGTTTTCACGAATATTGAATCTGTATCCGAGTAGACGACTTTGTGGCCTTCCTGGTCCAATTTATTGATGATAGTCTTGATATTATGACGTGCCCATGCCGTAATTGATGAACCCAAATCACGGTGAGTGAAGCGATAGAAGCCACTTGCAAATACGCCATAGAATGAATTCATCAGGATTTTTACCGCATATTGCATTTGGTCGTGAAAGGACTTCAGAGCATCGTCCTTAGCATTTTTTAGTCCGGCTTTGTGTTCATCCCTCTGAGCCATCAAACCTTCAAGCAAGTGAGGAACCATTCCTTTCCGAACGGATTGATTACGGAATTTGGCGCCCGTGGGTGATTCATGGATTTCCTCCTCTTCGTCAGGTTGCTCAGTGCTACCCGGATCTATGCGCGTAGTGAAACAGATATTCTTACCAATCATTATTGAAGGGTACATGGACTTGAAATCAAGGATGGCAATCCATGGGTGTAGCCCTGCTTCTACATCGTGAACATATCCTCCAGTAATTTGACCCTCCTTACGGTCAGCAGAACCGGTTAATGGTACGGCAATTCCAACTCTATCTGCATGACGAATCACTAATGAGTCAATTAGTTGACTCGTACTTCCATTTGCACTGGTATCGAGTGAAACCTTTGCGACTGCTGCAACTGCTTCTTTTCTCCTAAATGCCTGAATTTTCTTCATAATATCCAAAGGTAATTCTGCGTCTCGAAGACAATATTCGAGAACAACATCAGGCCGTGTCGCCCATTCTTCATCCATCTTTGAAGCATCGACATCCATCTTCTGCATGTCTTCGTCGTCGGGAAATAATAACCGTGAGACAAATTTCAGCGTTTCACGCTGTGGCCTCAATACTTGACGAGCTTGCCACCATGTATCCATCACACAACGCCCGGCGAGGTTCCAAGCACGAGCAGTTCCTCTTTTGGGGTAAAGAGAGTCCCGGTTCCTTTTCCCTTCGGATTCTTTTAGGGCAACTCGGCCCCAACCCATCAATGACATTCGTGCCGATTTATTTCGACCTGCAATGAGATTCGCACGGTCTGTAATGCGTGGTAAATCGAAATTATCGATATTGTATCCCGTGATAATGTCGGCGTCACACGCGCGTACCAAATCTGTCAACTCACGCAAAATCACATCCTCTGGACCTGTGAAAGTGTGGCGCGTACGCTCCCCACTCCCCATATCTTCGATTACTGCAGCGCCACAAAGAATCGTATCATGAGCAATACTGGTCTCGAGATCAAAGGAGAATACGGTGAAGGGAACCGGAAAAGGCTCACAATGCTGAACATCATCCATTGTCAAATCAACAATGGAATCAACCGGCTCATCGCCCACTCCAATTTCACCATCGATTGAGACGTGCATGGCTAAATCACCATCGAGGAAAAAGCGATTCACAAATGGAATATCTCCCGATAACACCGTCCATTTCATCCCCAAGTCCTGACGGAGACGAGGTACTACGAAGGGTTGGCTGACAAAGATACGCCATACTGGCTTTTCTCCCAAGTCGGTTAACTTGGTTTCAGGCCCTTCTATTCGAATAATCTCCTCCTTCTCAAGAAGTGAATCGATTTCCACACTTTTTGACGGATCCCAGCGGCCAAGAGGAGTAATCTCAACCCAAGGCTCGATACCGTGGATTCTCATCAAAATGGATTCGCCATTTCTAGCGCGTGCCCAGAGTTGAATCACTGTAGAATCATCTTGTGATACATATCGGCCAGTGATAATGCCGACATCACCGGACCAACGCATAAACCATGGTGGAGGTCACCACTCCAATAAGATGGCGAATAATCACACCTATCGTTATTACACACAATCATTGAATACCGATGGGCTCTGGTCTGAACTCATGAGCGATGCACCGGTCGATTGGGACAGCCTGACTTTCTCAATGACTGAGACTGATCATATGTACATCGCCAAGACTGCAATCGATGAACCATGGGGCCCTGGGCTCATGCGCCCTTATGGAAATATCTCGATTTCTCCTGCCGCCGGAGTCATCAATTATGGCCAAGGACTCTTCGAAGGAATGAAAGCGTATCGAACCGCAAAAAACCGTGTAGTTCTTTTCCGTCCTGAAGAAAATGCACGCAGAATGCAACGAGGGGCTGACCGACTCAAAATGCCACCAGTTCCAGAACCGATTTTCATCGATGCTGTCGAACAAGTGGTGCAAGCAAATGCTCGTTGGATTCCCCCTATGGGTAGAGGCGCTCTCTATGTTCGGCCACTACTCAACGGTAGCGGTGCAGTCCTCGGGGTTGCACCTGCTCCAGAATACACATTCATGGTTTTTTCAACACCAGTAGGGCCCTACTTCAAAGGTGGAATGACTTGTATTGATCTGCTGATTAGTGATACATATCACCGTGCTGCACCGGGAGGTTCTGGTGGAGTGAAAGCAATCGGAAATTATGCTCCAGGAATGATGCCGTCTAAGTCAGCAAAAGCGGATGGTTATTCAGAAGTCATCTATCTTGATGCTGAAGAACACACTTACATCGAAGAAGTTGGAGCTGCTAATTTCTTCTGTTATCGTGATGGCATCCTCTACACTCCAGAATTAACCGGAACAATTCTACCCGGGATTACACGTGATTCGATAATCGAACTCGCTCGCCAAATGGGAATCGAAGTAGTTGAGGGAAAAGTAGCGGCAGAATTTGCAATGGAGGCAGACGAAGCATTCTGCTGTGGAACTGCAGCAGTAATTAGCCCGATTGGATCGATTACTCTCGGCGAGATTACTGCAACATATGGTAACGAACCTGGCGAACTAACTCAAACTCTCTACGACAAACTCACGAATATCCAAAACGAAATCGATGAGGATAGTTTCGGTTGGGTACATGCAGTCCCAGGGCTCTGAATAGTTGCATAAAAGTGACTGCAAGCCTGAGCAGTCGGTAGCGTCTGTATCGGCCCACTGAATACCCTTTGTATCGGAAAATAAAATGCAAAGGGGTTCTAATAGGCCCTCTTTATTCTCCACTTTCGGTCGAAGTTTCGTTATTTGCTTGCTATTTCTTTCTCAAAATCAGTTTTTCCAAATCCATCTGGAATACCCCATTTTTTGATATAAAACTCAATTGGGACGGCGCCATCTCCTCTGTCTACGCCGTAATTTTCCTCATAGATGCCCTCCACTATAGGCGCTGGGCCATCGTATGACGAGTACCAGTTCTCAGAGACACTTGGGCCGCTCTCTGTATCATCTGGGCCGATCCAATTTTCCCCAGATGAATAATTTTCATCTTTATCTTTCTCCATATTTATTTTGGCAGTATTGCCAAAAATTTTGGAAAACAAATTCAT
>JASLKC010000008.1 GCA_030747785.1 Candidatus Poseidoniaceae archaeon
ACCCCGATCCGTAGTTGTTACTGGAGTTCACTCGTTTGCTCGTCCGATATAAGAAGCACCTGCTGAAGAAGAAGCACCTGCTGAAGAAGAAGCACCTGCTGAAGAAGAAGCACCTGCTGAAGAAGAAGCGCCTGCTGAAGAAGAAGCACCTGCTGAAGAAGCAAGCGACAAGGCTTGTCCTATTTGCGCTACAAGTAATGGGGCAGATGCAAGCGCTTGTGGATCTTGCGGATTCACCTTCTGAGCACAATTAGAGAATTAATTCCCAGCGTGGCCATGCGTGGTCCTTGGTATCGTCAGATACTAGGATTATCACAGTACGTGGAAACCCTCTGAATGTTTCTTCAATATCGGAAAGTGCCGGTGGAATTACTCCGTCTCGCATGTCAACTGCAAGCCATGCGTCAGGATATTGTCGAAGCCAAGCATCGAGTTCGGCTACGATTCCTTCAGGAGGTACACCCGGCCGTACGCTTGCCACGTATCCCCATCCACCGGGAATTGCTCTATTAGAATCTGAAAATAGGAATACTTTGGAAGTGAGCCCTATTCTTTCCATGTATTCGCATGCTCTATGTTCTGTAGTCACACATGGTGACCCACGCATAGGCATTGGTTGTGAGTGCTGCCATGTCGATTCAGCGTCGGTCATATGGCATCGTGAGGGTCTCGCGTGTTTGAGGCCTTCGCCCTCCGGCATAATTCACGACAACCTTCAAGCGGCGTATATTGCCCCGTAGGGGCATGAGTGGAGCACAAGCGCCCGCACCAACCCCTCCAGGGGGCGGGATGATGATGATGCTCTTGTTCATGGTAGTGATGACATTCATGCTGATGTCCGGTGATATCAGAGGGACATTAGGAGAGTATGCAGATCCCATTTTATCGCCTTGGTTACCCGAAGATACATCATTTATTCTCACGGTATGGGTGCTTGGTTCGATTTCGATGTTTGTCAATACTGCATTGAGAAATGTCTTCATGGATCCAGTAAGTCAAGCTCACATTGGCCACCGACAGAGTCAGGTTCGCAAGATGATGAATGAGGCTAGAGTAGGACGAGACCCAATTCTGATGGAAAAGGCTCAGACTCTACAGCAACACATGATGCCAGAGCAGATGAAGATTCAGATGGGTGCAATGAAACCAATGATGTTCACCATGTTCTTCATCATCGCAATTTTCGCATGGATTGGCACTATGGTTGCCGATTTCAGGGTCGACTATGTTTCCCTCCCCTGGGTTCCCGAATGGAATCTACTGCATGATACATTCATATTCTTCCCTGCATGGATTGCCGCATATATTTGCATGTCAGCACCACTGGGAAGAGTGGTGGACCGCCACATCAAATTATTCCGTTACAAGTCACACCCATTGGTCGAGTCGGGAGAACACATCAAGGAGCCATTAATCCATTTAGTTGCATCCAATAAATCGACAACATCGAGAGAGGCAAGTAGTCGTCAACGCAAGTCTAGGTCTCGAAGGAATACTCCGCGCAAGTCTGCATCAAAAGACCAGGAAGTAAAGAATGCGAAAACAAAGTCGACCGGTGATTGCCCAGAATGTGGTAGTGACATGGTTGAAAGAGACGGTCCAAATCAAATGATTTGCCAGATTTGCCGCCACGAATGGAGGTGAGACATTTGGTCAAGGTTACTATTTCTGGGCATCCCGGAAGCGGGACCAGTACTCTCGTCGAAGGATTGTGTAATCATTTTGGATGGTCTTCACTAAATGGCGGACAATTATTCAGAGATGAAGCGAATAACAGAGGTCTAAGTCTTGCTGATTTCGGTGCACTATGTGCTGAAGATGACAGTGTCGACCGTCACCTCGACGAAGTACTCAAGCAGAAAATGCTTGAAGAAAACGGACCTGAGGTAATGGAGAGCAGGTTGTGTGGATGGTGGGCATATAATCTCGACATCAACTGTATCCGTCTTTGGATAAATGTCAGTGATGAAGAGCGAGCAACTCGTGTAGTTAACCGTGAAGGCGGTGAACTTTCACAGGCAATCGAAGCAAATCAAAAAAGGTCAGCGATAGACCGGGTAAGATATCAGGAATTGTACGGCTTAGACCCACAGGATGTAACCCCATACACTCATGTCATCGAGGCGACGAGCCTCGGAAAAGAGGAAGCCCTCGCACAGGCGGTGGCGATATTGGAGGAAGTCGTATGATTATTCTTGAAAGCAATACTGAAACTTCTGCTGAGCATGGTAGTGCGCCTGATGCTAGAACCATTGACCAATTATTAGAGGGCGGTTTCATACTTCTTGACAAAGCCCCTGGGCCCTCCTCGCATCAGGTTAGTGCATGGGCACGTGATATGTTCGGACTTGAGAAATTAGGACATGGTGGAACTCTTGATCCATTTGCTACTGGGGTTCTCCCTTTGCTTGCGGGTAAGGCAATGCGTCTCACTGGGACGATACTAACTCATGACAAAACCTATCTTGCAATTCTGAAGGTAAATGGTGGAATAGATCGCAGTGCGCTTGATGAAGCAATGCCCAAACTCACCGGAAAGGTGTACAATGTACCACCTGAAATTAGCGCAGTTAGAGTACAAGTGCGAACTCGAACTATATCCGAATTCAAAATATTGGACGTTGAAGGAGAATTGGTTCTTGTATCAATAAAGTGCGAAGCAGGAACATATGTCCGCACAATGGCAAGGGATCTCGGTCTTCTTCTGAATACCACTGTTGAATTAAAGGAGCTTAGAAGGCCGTCGTCTGGTGAGTATTCATTGGCACAATCTGTTACCATGCAGCAAATAGCTGATGCATATTGGCTGTGGAAAGAAAGAGGCGATGAGACAGCAATGCGTCGTATTCTACATCCTGTTGAAACTCTATTGAAGGATATTCCAATAATTGTAGTCAAAGATGGGGCAGCAGCAGCATTGAGCCATGGCGCTCCACTATTGAGGCCAGGGCTAGTTAGTATTGCAGAAGGTCTCAATGCAAAACAGGAAGTCCAAATTCTAACTCAGAAAGGTGAAGTGGTAGCGCTTGCGCAACTATCAGTAAATGGTAGTACTATTCAGGAAATGAAGCAAGGCGAAGTCGCCAAGCCTCATACCGTCCTGATGAAACAGGATACCTATCCTAGAAGTTGGAAAAAGTGATTCTCAAATCACACTTAGGGGCTCACGCCTCAAAGTATTCTTCAAAGACCCATTCTTCTGTTTCTATGCGTATTTTCAATTCGCTCATGTGTTCCACAACACTACTTCGTCACCATTGGTGAAAGGCCCCCACAGCCTCGCGAAGCATATTTTTCTCTCACGGAGTGCATATGAATGTTGAGGCAGTTTTTGCCATTATCCGTCAGAAGGCCCCCTTCCAGGGGCTAGTTTCACTCGATCTTACGAATCTTGGATGGAGCTAGTAATCCGAACAGTGCAAGCATGAGTAATAGCGCTCCTGCAGTACCTATCCAGATTGTTGTTTGCGAGATTCCAGTTTCTCCTTGAGAACTCCCTGTGTCATCACTTGGAGTGCCATCTTCCGCTGGAGCAATTCCGATAATCAATTCAGCAGCATTATTTTCTTCATTGGTTTCATCGATTTCTGTTCCTCGGTCAACAACGACTTCTACTAAAGCAGAATTATCGTTTTGTGGAACTTGCCAATCACAAGTAATCGTACCCAATTCACCTGGTTGAAGGACAGGAATTGTCCCAGTCCCTATAGTCGCACCATCTACTAAGCAGCGAACGCCGATCATTGTCGCTGATACTTGGCCTGAATTTCGCACCATCACCTTAATTTCAACAATATCATCCGCTCTGACATTCTCCTTATTGAGTCGCAATTCTTCGATAGAAAGATCTGGAAGAGCTCGTACTTCTAAGTCAATTATTCTCTCAACACACCCACTAGAATCGCATGCAGTAACTAGAACTGAAGTGAATCCCGGTGTGGGGGCATCAATCAGAATTAATCTCTCGGAGAGATTTGCTACAGCCCAAGAACGATTGGTTGTAATTGATAATTCAGACTCTTCTGAATCAATATCATTCAAGGTAAATGGTACACTGGTGGTCGAACTCAAATCAACAGGTACAACCGAAGGGAATTCGGCAAGGACGGGTCTATCATCGACTAAGGCTACATCAACAGTGAATGTCTCACTCCAACTATTTCCAGCAACATCGCTCACAGTTACTGTAATCTGAGAGGTTCCACTTGATTCTGGAATCAATTTCAGCCGGATTTGTCCTTGTGTCAAATCCACCTCAATTACTGAGGAATCGGAGTTTTGGAATACCACATTGAGATCTTCAGTACTTGTTCTATCATCACTACATCGTGTTAGCAAGGGGAGAATTAGTCCACCACCATCTTCGGAGAGGTACTGATTTCCAATCAAATCACATTGCGGGTTCTCATCATATTCTATGGAGTAAGCCCCAGAAACTTCAACGCTATCCACTGTGAGTCCTACCGATGCTGGAATCCCGCTGGAATCCCAACTAAACCATGCCTTGATTGCGATATCAAGGCTGGTGGCGCTTGGGTCTAATTGGGCCCCTATGGGTATTTGTAAATCGAAAGATCCTGTTTCTGCAAGTGGTTGGTTGGTCACAGTTTCTCCATTTACTACCAAAGTCCATCGAGTAATATTAGCGGTCATTGCATCCACATCACCCTGCACGTCACCTTGAATACGGATTGTCGGGTCATTGATATCGACCCACGCACGTACTAAGCACGAGTCAAGTATGGTGAATCGTAGTTCAAGATCCCCACTTACAATAGGAATCAAACCTTCATTCATCGAAACCCATGCTCCTTGATTGTCAAGATATTCAATTCCGACACTTCCACTTTCACTATCGACATGAACTCTACCCCAAGACTGACCTGCAGGTTTCTCAATCGCATCTGCTGTCCAGGTGCCGCTAGTCGATTCTAATCCACATGGGGCAATAGAAACAGAATCCATTTGCCCACTTGAAAGGTTGAGGTCAATTATAGGCCAGGAATCAACGGGATGACTAGACATTGCAACAACTCGCTCACCACCATACCATGGCGTTTGCATGGTAATCTTGAGTCCGACAGCATCAGCCTGTAATTCCGAGTCATCGGTTCCACCAACCGAAACATAGTCCAAATTGACTTCGAGATTTTCCAATTCACTCCAT
The DNA here is from genome assembly GCA_030747785.1 of Candidatus Poseidoniaceae archaeon. Taxonomy (GTDB): domain Archaea; phylum Thermoplasmatota; class Poseidoniia; order Poseidoniales; family Poseidoniaceae; genus MGIIa-K1. Next base: position 5,168 of record JASLKC010000008.1, read on the forward strand.
GTCCAACCATCATCATCAGTGATTTCAATCGTCCAACCATTATTCATGTAGAATAAGCCATTCTGAGTATTAGACCATGTTTTGACTAATTGGTGAATTCCTCCATTAATAGTCGAAAATCTAACATTGTCTTGTTGCAAGGCGTGGGGAACATCAAAATGAATAATCAACTCTACGCTTTGGATATCATTTTCGGAATATCCTGCAACTTGGAATCCACCCATTGTGATATCTGGCCCGGTTGACCAGGAATATGCTCCATCTGGAGAACCCATTGTTGCGTTTGAATCCGTGCTGGTAGAACTGGCCCAAAACTTCTGGGTATCGAGGTGTTGTGGTAAATCAATACCGAGAGACATGTGCTCATCAGCAATCATTCCTGAAGAATGAACAGCATCTTCGGGTAGGTCTTCAGAGGTGAAGGTAAGGTGCTTTTTTATCTCCCAATCAGTATCATCAATCATGTCCCCTTGTGGAAACATGTCTACCACATGTGTAGCATGCACACTTCGTGCATCGACATTGGCTAAGGGTGCTGCTAGGAGGAGCATTAGGATGAGCACAACTCTGCGCATGAACAGGCCTCTGTCACGGAGGGCCTTCAATGGAACGGTGTCAGGAGTCACTTGTGGAGATGGAATGGGCTAAATACGGATTGCCGGTGGCGCATATTACACCGATGGCTGTGATGGTGTAGAGGTTAGCACGGTAGGTTGTGGTCCTGCCAGCCCGGGTTCAATTCCCGGTCACGGCCCCACTTTTTTATCTCTAGAGAAAGCAATTTCGCGCTGGTAAAACCATAGGAAAACAGGCTTCTTCCACATATTGCTTCACCGAATGTTCATAACTGCGTCAGAGTCCCTGAGGTCTGGATGGGATGCATATGGTTGAGCGTGAGCAGGTTGACTTAACGAGGAATTTCCTCGTATCATTGATGGAAGAACAATTGGAAATACAGCAACATGTTACAGTTGATATTACAAATCAACCTATTGTTCATAATAGCGAAACGCTTCGACACATGGCCTCTAGAATCGTTGAGGAAGCTACTGCAGTAACTCCTCGAGGAATGGCAGAGGATGTCCTAGCTCGAGCCGGGATTACCAATCACCTTCCAGCCGAACCTCAAATCACTTCAGGCCATCTCAAGCACGTAGGAAAGCGTGCACGCAAAGTCGCTCGCTCTGAGCGCAAGGTAAAGGTTCGTCGAGCGAAAATTAGTGCTAGATCACGACCTGCAGTTGGTAATGAAAATGCCCCCAGGCGCCGTGCAAGAAAGGTCGCTCGCTGATAGTGAAGACTGAAAAGCACACCCGTTACCCGAAGGGTAGGTCAGTATCATGGATATCGCCAATCCTAGCGAAGAGCATACAATGCTACGTGAGATGGTACGTGACTTCGTCAAGGAGCATGTCGAGCCGCAGGCTCTTATTCACGACCGTGATGAAAGATTCAATCTTGACTTATTGCGATCGATGGGAGAGATGGGACTCCTAGGTCTGACTGCGAGTGAAGAATTTGGTGGCGCAGGTCTTGATTCAATTGCAGCGGTGATAGTGCATGAAGAATTATCTGCAAGCGACCCCGGCTTTGCTCTAGCATATCTTGCGCATTCAATGCTCTTTGTCAATAACTTGGAGCAAAATGGAAATGCCTCTCAGAAGTCACGAATTATTCCGCTTGTATCTTCAGGTGAATGGATTGGTGCGATGGCAATGAGTGAACCAGATGTTGGAACCGATGTTCTCGGACTATCAACAACGGCAACTAAGCGGGACGATGGGTCTTGGGTAATCAATGGCCGAAAGATGTGGATTACAAATGGATGCATCGATGATGAAGGAACTCCTGCAGACGTAGTTTGGGTATATGCAAAAACTGGAACTAATGGCAAGGGACGTGCTGAAATTTCTACATTCCTAGTCGAGAAGGGGATGGCCGGATATTCAGTAGGTCAGAAGATAATGGATAAGACTGGAATGAGGGCATCTAACACAGCTGAACTCGTCTTTGAAGATTGCATTGTTCCTGCAGATAACCTCGTAGGAAATATTGGCGATTCTATGATCCACATGATGCGCAATCTCGAATTAGAGAGGCTTACTCTTGCGGCAATGGCTCTAGGAATATCTCGCCGTTCTTTGGAAGAGATGAACCGCTATGCAACCGACCGTGAAGCATTTGGAAAGAGGATAAGGGACTTTGGGCAGATGCAAAGACACATTGGAGAATCATGGGCAAAGTACCGTGCAATGCGCGCTTACATCTATGACACTGCATCTAATATGGGCTTAGGGGAATCAGGTCACCGTCTCGATAGCGATGGTGTGAAATTATTCGCAACCACTGCAGCCAAAGAGATTGCAGATAATGCAATGCAGGTAATGGGTGGATACGGATATGTTGCTGAATATGTTGTTGAGCGTTTGTGGAGAGATGCAAAACTGCTCGAAATAGGTGGCGGAACTTTGGAATCACATCAAAAGAACATCACTCGCGACCTTGGAAAGACTCCAGAAGTCATCACTGAGTGAATTTCGCTTCAGATTGGTTCTAATGTGAACCGCTTCTGTCAACATCATGCGCCGCTGGCTTGAGTTGAAGCATGTGCTCCGAACCGGTTGGGTTCGTGCAGGTGTAAATGCACCTGAGAGTGTTGCCGCACATTCTTGGGGAATGGCGCTTTTGGCAATGCATCTGTGCCCAGAAGGACTTGACAGAATGCGAGTAATCGAAATGTGTCTTGTTCATGACCTGCCTGAAGTAGAAATTGGTGATCTAACTCCACAGGACGACCAATCCACAAAAACTGCTGATGAAAGGGCCGCAATGTTAGAACTCGCGCCGCAATGGATTGGGCTGTTAGATGAGTATGAAGCAGGAAAAACACCTGAAGCGCAATTTGTCAAGCATCTTGACAAGTTAGATATGGCCTTAATGGCCCGATTATATGAAGAAAACCAAGGTCTAGATTTAGGTGAATTTATCGCCTCTGCAAGAGAAGTCATAGGGGAAACAGACTTGGACTAAGTGTGGTTCGGCCCAACCAGAGTTCTGTGGTGTAGTGGTCCATCATCTCGGGTTTTGGTCCCGGGGACTTCGGTTCGAATCCGAGCAGAGCTACTTTAATGCGAACAGGCTAGTTGTCTCGGTATTCTAATTGCATCCTTGATTGCCGCGCTATTAACCAAGAGCCTAACGAGAAAGAAAGTTGGCAATGAGTTGAAGGGGTGCTTCACAGTGGCACTGCCATGACGATTCAGAGAATCGCAGTTCTCGGCGCTGGACAAATGGGTAATGGCATTGCTCAAGTTGCAGCGTGTTCTGGCTATGACGTGGTAATGATTGACATCAAGGATGAATTCGTTGCAAATGGAATTGCAACTATTGAGAAATCATTGGCTAAACTCGTCGCAAAGGAACGAATGACTCAAAGTGACGCTGATTCTGCTAGGGCAAGAATTTCCACGGCTACAGACCGCAAATTTTGTTCTGATGCAGATTTAGTCATTGAAGCAGTCCCTGAAATCCTGAGCCTCAAGGAAACAATATTTTCAGAGTTAGATCAAATCTGCAAGCCTGAGTGTATTTTGGCGTCCAATACATCGTCGATATCTATTTCAAAAATCGCAGCTGCAACAAATAGAGCAGATCGTGTGATTGGGATGCATTTCATGAATCCAGTTCCTTTAATGGAATTAGTTGAAATCATCAATGGAGAGTCTACTAGCACAGAAACAAATGCGGCAGTGATTAAGGCTGCTGAAGGTATGGGAAAAATACCACTTTCGACCGAAGATTCCCCTGGATTCATTTCTAACAGAATACTTTGCCCAATGCTAAATGAAGCAATATTGTGTTTGGAAGAGGGAATCGCAACCAAGGAAGCGATTGATGGAATAATGAAACTCGGAATGAGGCATCCAATGGGCCCTCTCGCATTGGCAGATTATATCGGATTGGATACAGTATTGCACATCATGGATGTGTTATATGATGGGTTCAAAACACCGAAATATCAAGCATCTTCTTTATTGCGACAGATGGTAGAAAATGGTGAATTAGGTAGGAAATCTGGACAGGGTTTCTACAATTACTGAATAAACGACCAAGGCCAACCTTTGAGTACAGTATGGCAGTGGCATCACTATGCGCAGTGCAATCGCGTTAGCGAGTCTCTTTCTTCTCGTGATTGCATCTCCATTTGTGGTATCTGCAGCCGATGGAGATGGCGATGGTATCGATGACGCCCTTGACATGTGTCCATATGCCGCTGGTACAGCGAATTCCACCTTAGGAAACGGGTGTCCTGATTCCGATGGCGATGGTCAAGCCGATTTTGAGCAAGCGATAACGCATGATTGGAATGAAGCCCAGCGTGTGAATACCGAAACCGGTTATGGTGGTGTAGAAGCCATGGAGTGGGCAAAAAATGGTACTGTGTTTTACGCCGGCGGTGACAATAGTGGAAATGTATCGGTACACATTTTCAATTCTCGTGGCAATCCAATTGGAATCTTGTGTAATATGACAGGTGGAGTCAATGTAATTGAGCAATCACCTGATGAAACAATGATTGGGCTAGTTAGCGATGACGGCGGCGCTAAGGTTGTTAATTCTACAACAGGTAGCCTGATTATTGATTTGTACACCACTCTATTCGCACCCAACAATGAAACTGAAAATGCCATTGCTATGAGTTGGTCGAATGATGGGTCGCGGTTATTCTTGTCAAGTGGGCAGGGCAAAGTTTCGTCTGTGTGGACCAGTAATTGGACAGTTGAGTGGAATCATTCCTCATTACCTAGTTGGGTTGGAGGGATTGACACAACTCCCGATGATAGACTGCTATTCGTTTCTTCGGGTGGGCTACTTGTTGCCTTTTGGACTAGTAATTTCACAGAAGCATGGAACATGACAAACCATTCCGACCACATTCGCATTGTTACAGTCAGTCCAGATGGGCGCTTCCTCGCTACCGGAAGCAACAACAACAAATTGGTAATTACCGACATTAATAACAATACCAAATTAGCTGAAATGGATATTAGTTCCGATGCAGCACATGCTGAATTTTCTCCTGATGGAGGTACAATCGCAGTTGCTTCTCGACGTAGTTCGTCTATACGAGTATACGAAACAGATACGTGGAGCTCGCTTGGAACGTTAACAGGGTTTGGTAGTAGCAATAACAATCGAGGAGTATATTCGCTCGCATTCGACAGTGGTGGTGAACGTCTAGCAGTTGGATGGCGCCGAGGATATGTATCATTGCATCTTGTTGCAGCGAACTTTGTAAGAGTGCATGGTGATTTTTCAAGTACACTAATGGAAGATAGTTGGACTGATTGGTATTATTCAAACGATGACTGGGTAAAGGTATGGGACGGATCTGACAGGACAACGGTAACGCTTGATGTGTGCGATGGCGAAGATCTCCTCGGCTCACATGCTACTGGTGTAAGTCCAGAATATGCTGTAAAGTCAGCAAATTATAGCGATACTGGACTTTGGGATTGTAAAAATACAGCAGGCCAGATTCTTGAAGTCCCATATGGTCACATGGCTGGTGCATTTAGCGTAAAGGCGGGCGGTGAAACCGAAGCCTGTTTGCAACAAATAGGCGGGTTGTCAATGGGTCAACTGCGCTGGATAACTTCTAGTCTCTCCAAGAATTCTTTACAGACAGATGGCGAAATGCCAGGACTCGATTTTTCCTCTATCGCACCGAATAATGATATTGATTCTATACCAGAGTGGAGCGATATTGACGCGTCCTGTCCTGACGAGGATATCACGCTTGCACATAGATGGGAAAATCGAACCGAGATGTGGGTGATTAAGGAAACATTACTTTGTGAGAATTGCGTGACATCTGACTATATTTATCCTTCATCAAATTCAAGGTATCGCGCCGATGTTGGTGAATTTAGGAGCGATGTATTAGCAGGTGTAACCGGGCCAACTGGAGAAGGAAGTATAGCCTATACAGAATTAGGATACACTCTCGATAACCCCACCGGATTGTATGTGATACCTATCGTTGACAATTTCACCCATGGTGCATCTGATGCTATTGCCGCCGGACAACTTTCGATTAATGCTACAAGAAATAATTCTAGAGATGACACTTGGCCTGTGCAAACAGATGTTAGGATGTTCATGTCCACAGACGCCATAGACAAAAATCTCAACTTTTCAAAATTCCTTTTGACCGATGTCGCTGCAATACAGTGGGAACTTATGGGTTTCACTAAACTAGGACCTTGGGACACATACCGTGCTTGGTTATTGCTGGGCATTGACATGAGTCACATACTTCCAGATTTGGATGGTGATGGCGTCTGGGATGGTTTGGATATTTGTCCTGAAACAATGGCAGGTACTCCTGTTGATGAAGTAGGATGTGCTGAGTATGAGCTGGATGATGACAACGATGGATTCACAAATGATATCGATGATTGTGATTACGTTGCCGGCTCCTCAAATTTCGGACTTGTTGGCTGTCCAGATTCTGATGGTGATGGTTGGGCAGATGATGCCGATTCTCACCCAGATGATGTAACTGAATGGAACGATACTGATATGGATTCATTTGGAGATAATAGTGATGATTGTATCGATATTGTTGGAAACTCCACCGAAGATCGCTTGGGATGCCTAGATTCTGACGGTGATGGTTGGTCTGATGCTGCTGATACTTTCCCAGATGACCCTACCGAATGGGTCGATACAGATGGTGATGGTTATGGTGATAATCAAGATTTATTCCCTTACTCGCCTAGTCAATGGGCTGACCAAGATGGCGATGGCTATGGTGATAATTCATCAGGTATAGAGCCTGATATGTGCCCTGAAGTTGCAGGTAATTCCAGTGCGAATGCGAACTTTGGTTGTCCTGATACTGATGACGATGGTTGGGCTGACGTTGATGATGCATTGCCTTTCAATCCTGAACAACATATCGATGAAGATGGTGATGGCTATGGTGATGAAGCTGCAACCGGAGATTATGACTGGTGTATTGAAACTCCAACAGAGGAAATTACAATGGTAGATTCATTTGGGTGCGGTCCATCCGAAAGAGATAGTGATTATGACACATTTACCGATAGTATTGACCAATGCCCCAATACTCCATTCCAAGAAACTGCAAAAGTGGATTCTACTGGCTGCGCTCCTTCTGAAATCGATTTAGATCAGGATGGGGTCAGTTCCGATTTAGATTGGGATGATAATGATCCAGACCAATGGCTAGATTCTGATAATGATGGAATTGGCGATAATACAGATGGAGTTGGTGGCGATGACTGTCCATCCAAGTTTGGAAATTCAACACGAGACCGAATCGGTTGCCTCGATACTGATGGTGATGGTTGGTCAGATGAGACTTCATCGTGGAGTTCATCAAATGGCGCTGATATTTTCCCTTACGATAAGACTCAATGGAATGATTCTGATGCTGATGGATTCGGGGATAATTGGGATGACCCTACTTGGAGTGAATCTCGTACTTTAGGGGAATTGGTAGAAGGAGCTACAACACCTGATATGTGCCCAGAGGAATATTCTGCATATGTTTATTCTAGTTACCTCGGATGCCTGACAAAATATCAACCTGATACTGATTACCAGCCCTCTCAAACAAATCCTGAAGACACTGGAGGAGTTTCGACGGTTGTGATAGTGGGTATTGGAGGAGGTGGGTTGGTACTGATTTTGATCGGTGCTATTGCAATGCTCTTGAAAAAGAAGCCAAAGAGAAAAATCCCTCGTCCTGTTGTGAAACAAATGCCCACATTTGACAGTGAGCCAACTCTAGATATTCCACAAAATGCTGCCGCATCTTCTGTGTCGGTAACTTCTGTTAGCACTTGGGAGGAACTTCCCCCAGGAGAATGGCTTGACCCCGATGAAAATGGTACAAATTGGTATCTTGACGACGATGGACGAAATTGGTATTCCGATGACGATGGATTCCACGTTTGGCAACAGTGAAAATGGTGACCGCCTAGATGCGCGGGACTTATGACCAGCCCATCGATTTCAATGGCAATCGTCATAAGCCCCAACGGCTGCATCGATTTGAGGGAGAGATTATGCCAGGTACAACCCGTGTCGAGATTCGCACTCTGAAAGTTGGTCGCTATTGTTGCGTTGACGAAAAGGCCTACAAAATCAACAGCATTTCCAAGTCTAAACCTGGGAAGCACGGTTCTGCAAAAGCTCGTCTCGAACTTGCTGACATTTTCACAGGACAGAAGATTTCTCACGTCGGTAGCGTTACCGACTCAATTACCGTTCCAATTATCGAAAAGGGTACAGCAATGGTCACTCACATCGAGGGTTCCGAAGTCCACGCAATGAATATGCGTGACCATTCAATGATGATTTTGCCTGTAGAGAAAGATCTCGATGTTGAAGCTGGCAAGGAAATAATGTGGATGGAAGCCCTTGGTAGATTCAAGATCATCCGTGACCATTGATTGACTCTTATTGCCCTCCGTAGGAGGGCAATCGTCATGAAGTCCCCCCGCTTCCACTAATTTGTGCAGCGTTACCGCTGCTCCTTGAGGGATTACAATGGGCGTACAAAAATCCGCTTACCGTCAACCGGTGACGGCAGAAGGTCTCAAGGCAATCGAAGAAGGTACACTTACCTGGCTCGATGATGAGATGTACAATAATCTCAACACTGGAGTTCTAGAGCAGTACCTCGAAGAGAAGAACCTCGAAGAATCATTCGAGATATCACATTGGTCTACCGGAAAAGTCCTGTTAGGAATCGCTATTGGTGCAGTTTTCAGTGGCGTTACTGCGTACATTGGTCTGAAATTAGGACTTGCAATTTCTGCTGCATGGTATATCGCATACCTCTTGGGTATGGCTCTCAAGTGGACACCTTCTGAAGTTAATATTGCAACCTCAGCTACTACAGGGGCTACACATGCCTCGACTGGATTCATTTTCACCTTCCCTGCAATCTTCTTACTTGGTACTGATAAATACAAATTAGCAAATGGGTATTTGATTGAAAATCCTGATACATTCACTTTAGCGTTCGTTGGAATCGTTGCATCGATGTTTGCTGGTTTCCTAGGAGTGATGTATTTCATTATCTTCAGGAGGGTTTGGTTAGTAGAGGACCCACTACCTCTGCCAAGTTTTGAAGCCACATTGAAGATGCTCGATATTGCGAGCGATGTCAACACAGGTGCTGTAAAGCATGCTCGTGACTCGTTAAAGACAATTGGAATTGCGACTGTAATTACAATGGGTGTACTATTCTTGATTGAATATCCATTAATTTGGGTCAACGGTAAGAAGCAGGCATTATTCGATTATATTGCTGAATCACTTTCAGTAGGCGATTTTGGTCTGGCATCCTTTTACAACCATGGTAAAATTCACCAGCCTGCTGGAATCAATGAAAAAGGTGAATCGCTGAAATACACTCATTGGTCAGAGGGATCAGCCTGGAATCCCTTTGCATACACCTATGTCGGTGTCGCTTTAACCCCCTCGATGTTTGCAATTGGTTGGTTCATGAAGACTAGAGTTGCTTTCCTAGTCAATCTTGGAACTATAGTTGGTTGGTTCTTCCTAGTACCATTGGCGGTAATATTGAATATTCCAATCTATGATGCAGGCTTGCAAACCAATATTCCTATTCAGGACTATTCAATAGAAACTGGTAATCCCATGCCCCTGCAAATGATCGCCTTTTCTAAGACTGTTCGAACTGTCGCAATCGGTTCAATTGTTGGAGGTGGTCTATTTGGCCTAGTCAAGATGTGGAGAACATTCTTGTCGATTTTCGGGGATATTGGACGTGCATTCAGAGGCGAAGGCGGCCAAGAATACATGGAAGGAAAGGGATGGTATGAATGGCCACTTGCCCACATTCCAATCTTTATGGCACTAACCTTTGGAACGATGATTCTAATTTTCACCCTCGGTGGCTTCCCAGTAATTGCGAGCCTAATCTTTTCAATCATTTTGATTTCTACAACCTTCTTGCTCGGGGCAATTGCAGTCAGGGTTATGGGAGAGACAGGTATTGAGCCGGTTTCAGGAACTTCATTCATTGTACTCCTAATGTTGATGATTGTATTCCTCAATTTCAACGAGGCACTCAACCTCTCTACCGAGCAAGCTGTATTGCTTGGTCTAGTCGGTACAACTGTCTTTGGTTCAGCAATATCTATGTCAGGTACTGTGATTGGTGATTACAAGAATAGCCTGTATATTGGAAATCGCCCTTATCACATCTCTAAAGGAAATATCATGGGAGTAGTTCCTGGTGCAATTCTTGGTGCAGGTGTTGCAATTTTCCTTTCGATTGAATTAGCCGAAGGGCGCATTGACCTGATTGCACCTCAAGCAAATGCATTTGCAACATTCTCAGTCATCTTTGCAGAAGGACAAGGTGACTTCTATCTTCTCGGTCTAGGATTCTTGCTAGGAATGTTTGTTGAATGGGCAACCGGAATGGGAACATCCTTCGGTCTTGGAATGTACCTCGATGTGCCACACACACTACCGATGTTAATTGGTGGTGTTGCTCGTGACCGTTGGGAGGAAAAGAAACTCAAGCCGAGGATTGAGGCGATTAAATCCGAGGAAGGCTCTGTTGCTGCTGAGAAGCAACGTGCTCTGATTCTACTTGGAACATTCATGATTGCTGCTGGTGGTTTGACTGGTGAGGCATTCCTTGGAACCGAGAATAGTATTCTCTCTTTCATTGATTCTCTATGGTATAATGAGGATGGTTCAATGATGACGGTATTAGGCGTTAGCGACTTCGTAATTAGCGATGCGTGGTATTGGATACGTCTGGGTTCATTCGTCCTGATCAATGTAATAGTAGGTGGTCTCATCTATCTCCTGTTCAAGCGAGCAGGCGTGATTGGTGGCGATGACGAAGTTGCCGAAGCTGAACTAATTACTGAGGCTTGAGGTGACCAAGTATGAGCCGCACACCTCCATTGGTGTGGGGATTGCTATGTGCTGGGGTCATAGGTGTCTCTTTTGCAGGTGCAATCCTTCAACACCTTAGCGAAATTCCACCACTAATGCGAGCATCTTGGAGATTGCAATTGACATCTTTGATGTTACTACCAATGGCTATTTGGCAATATAATTCAATGGACCAAGAATCCAAGAATTCTTTGTTCGAGAAAAATACTCTGTTGATAATAATAGGGTCGGGAATTGCTCTGGCTGCACATTTTGGCACATGGGTCACTTCACTTGACCACACCACTCTCGCCCATTCTCTTCTATTCGTGACAAGCCACCCTCTCTTGATAATTGTAGGAATAGCGCTTTGGTATCGGCGCCCTCACAGATTGGAAACTTGGGGGGCGATCATTGGACTAACTGGTGCCTGTATTACTCTATTAGATGTTCAAACAGATGGCGAGGTCACATTGTATGGTGATTTCCTAGCATTCCTTGGAGCTGTGGCTGTAGTAGGCTACATTTTGGCTGGCAAAGTTCTACGTTCGTGGATGCCGATATTTGTCTATGCATTCCCAGTAACAGCATTGTCATCCATTCTTCTAATTCCTGCATCTATTGTAATGGATGAACAAACCGCTGCCTTTGGCTGGGCTTCCTCAGAGTTATTGCCATGGTTCCTACTATTGGCATTCCTTGCAGGAATAGTTGGGCATACGGGATTGAATGCTTGTTTGCGGTGGGTTTCACCCCTTACGATTTCTGTAGCAGTAACTCTAGAGCCAATGATTGGAGCATTTGTCGGTTGGTTATTTTTCGATGCGAGTGTCCCGGGAAAATGGACTTGGCTAGGTGGCCCCTTGCTGATAATCGGTATGATATTGGTAATCAAAGGAGGGCACTCGTCCGATTTGAGTGCTGAGAAAGGTTCTGTTGAATCAGAGTGAACCCAGTTTCACAACTGTAGCGTGAATCCTTCATCAAGAATGAAATGGACAATACCTATGCAAGTATGGCCCTGAAGCCACTGGCTTCCGATACTACGGGGGATACCCTCTTCACACTCAAGGGGACGGTCATCTCCCAGAATGAAACCAATCTCATCAGTATGCGCTTCACCACTCGCTTCGCCAAGAAATAGACTCGGCGATTCAGCATCTAGGCGAATAATTGTGCAATCCCAGTCCTTGAGTGTCATTTCGAGGTCGCCACCACCATCGTAGATTCCAGGACTTCTCTCAACCCAATGGCCACGTGGTGGTAATGGCTCACGAAGTACTGCTGCGATCTTTCCTGCCACTGCTCTTTCTTCAGCATTCAAACCTTTCAATTCATTCGATACGAAACGAATACGGCGTGCGGAACCTGGCCCTCCAAGGAGAATCATTGTAAATTCTACATCAGCACGTATGCCATGACTTGTCAGAATTGAACTCATCAATGCCCGAATCAATACGTCCATACGACCTGCTCCACCTGCAAGGTCACTCAATGGTAACTTTCCCTTTGCCATTGCTCTGGTTCCAACGATTGCGAAACGACGCATACTGCTCACCTATTGTTGGCAATTACCGACCGGATAGCATTGCACATATCCGAATCGTTTTGGAGAACGAAATTAGCACCAAATGAATCGATAAGCCAAGCGCGGGGCTTATCAGAATCACCGAGGTCTTCTAGTCGATTTGCAATAGTGGCAGTCATTCCAGCCTTCTCTATTTGGGCAACAGCACGGTGAACTAAGTCACGTTGCTTGATTCCGCTTTCCAATTTGAAACCGATACGTACAGCTCCATTACACAAATCCTTCAATTCCATAATGTGTTTTGAACCTTCAACCAGATTGATATCAAGACCGCCTTGAAGAGAAGCAATTTTTCCTTCGACCCTTTCCTCGACAACATAATCTAAAACTGCTGCACTGTGAATCCAAACTTCGATTCCATCCTTGGCAATCGCTTTCAATTCCGCTAGCATTTCATCAGGGTCGGGCGCATTGATTACCAATGGCAACCACTTTGGTTGTGAGACGCTGGTTGCTCCTGCTACACAGGTAACATCCATGCCATGGCGAAATAAGTCATCTGCGATGGTATAACCCGTTGCTCCACTAGATGTATTTTGAACGAATCTAATGTCATCTATTGCTGTGCGTGTTGCACCTAGGGTAACTACAACCGATGTCGAATTGTGATTTACTAAGTTGCAGAACTTTGCCACACACTCTTCGTGGCCTGGAGTTTTGCGTTTTCCTTCTTCCTCATCTCCCCAGACAACTGTTGCGCCACGTGAAATTACTTCCTCAACCAAATCTCCTGTAATGGGGTCATCTGCAAGATCGTTATGCATAGAGGGAACCATTAGAATCGGGACTCCGCGCCCACGTGCGGCACTCAAAGCCATCAATAAAGGTCCATTCATCATACCATGTGCAAATGAAGCCATCATATTGCGAGTAGTGGGTGCAACCAATACCGCATCAAAATCAGCGAGTGCAGATAAGTCACCATCCCAATCGGTGATAACTTCGCCTTGTGAGGCCCAGCGAACAGCGAGGGGAGTAATGATTTCTTGAGCAGATGGAGTCATTATTACTGATAATTCAGCCCCATGTCTTCTCAATTCTCGAGCAAGTCGAACCGTATCGCATGCAGCGATACCACCGGTGACTCCCAATAGGATATGACGACCAGCGAGGGATGAGCCTCGGGCCTCAACATCGGTGTCTCGCATATTCAAAGCCAGAAGCACCTCACTCAAGACGGCTTCGCCGAGGGTTTCAATTGCCTCGGCAGCATCAGGCGAGATATGTCAGCGGCCGATGAAATGGTATTGGCGGGTTCAAGGCCCACTCCAAAGTCGCCAATTGATGGCATGCATTCACGCACTAGCATGGTATTGTTAATCGATTCATTTGTTCTTTTCATGATTGCCCAAGCTATTGTTGGGCTCCTAATCGCAAGTATTCCTGGTGGCCTGTGTTTTTTGACTTGGCTAGCTTATCGGAATAGAGTACCAGTGGCATATTGGCCTGGTGCAATTGTAATGATGCTTGCAACCGCATTCTTTTTGCTATTTTTATTTGGAAATATCTATGGCATGATTCTAGGTACTGGGGGTTCGTTATTGATGACCATCTTAATTGGGTGGGCAGCATTTTCTTCAATACGATTCATCCGTCTCCACTTTCACCCAGTCTATCGAATGGGATATCTTGGACATGGCATTCCGGGCCATGATCAACAATTGCATCCAGGTGAAATGATTGCGGCATGTCCGACATGCTTAGCGGTATTAGCAATCAATCCGTTGATGCTCTCACTTGAAGATAAATGTCCACATTGTGATGGACCACTTATTCTTAGTGAAGAAGAGTGACTTTCTCAGCGGGTAGCTAGAGTTAGATTCTTCCACATGTCCTCAGGGACTTCCATGGCAAGTCTTAGTCCACCCATTGCACCAAGGCGAATCGGGTCGTCTACGACGTGAACATTTACATCTCCCATATCCGAGAGACGGCGCTCGATGAGCGCTCCTAGTCCATCGATTCCTGAGCCGCCACCAGCGAGTACCATGTTTCGGCGGAACTCATCGTGGAATTCAGGGTTGGAATCTGCAATCAATACCTTTGCATTCTCGACGATTGGGTCGACGATTGACTCGCAAGCTCTCTGAATACAGTCTGTAATATCGAGTGTCATAGCCTTTCCGTCAATGGAAAAGTCAACCATTACAGGGTCATCAGGTGCTGAAGTTGAAACAAAGGAATGGTTCTCCTTCCAGCGGCGTGCCATATCCTTGGTAATTTGTGCACCGTTGTATTTACTCTGAACTTCCTTGATGATTTGACCATCAACGTAATCTCCAGCATATCCTGTGTGCATTTGGTCACCAGGGCCAGGAATAGTTCCGTAAACACGGCAAAGGTCAGTTGTACCTGCGCCGATGTCGATTACGAGGGTGTGCTCAATCATGTCGAGTGCATATGCTACTGCAAAGGGCTCAGAAATAATCATAGCTGCATTTACAGAACCTGCTGCTGCATCGAAGATTGAAGTTTTGTCAACGTGACTTGCCTCTGCAGGTGCCCCAATGACTGCGACCACACGGTCATATTCTTCAGGGTCTGAAAGTGCGATTAGATGAGTAATGAAGTGTGCGATGAATGCTCTATCCTCTGGAGTATCCTTAATCACTCCGAGTTCAAGAGGTCTGAAAAGATTCAGCGCGAGCCTATTTTTCAATGCTTCTTCACCGAAAAGAACATCTCTCTTCAGGAAGTTTCGTGCAATCGGGTCCTTTGGAGTACCAATCACAGTTAGTTCTTCTTCTTCATGACTATCACTGGAAACCATGACAGATCGGAAGGTTCCAAGATCGACTCCGATATACAGTACTTCTTCAGCCATTTGACTCGCCTAATTTCACCCATTGCTCAGCACCTTATGAACAATACTCACCGCGCCAATGTAAAAACCAAGCAATTTAGATTCTATAAACCGTGCATCAGCACCAGTTTTCACACTCGCCACAGTACCATGCGGCGTAGTCGGCATATAACTCCGCCATCTTACCGCAAACTGTACATTCTTTGAGGGCATGAGTGCCGAAAATTTGCATTACAATTTGCACATGGACTTTATCATCGATACCTAATTGTTGGCGCATTGCCCATAGCATTTGGTCTTCGGATGGAGAAATAATTCCATCCTCTAATACGATTTCAACTACGGTACGATAATCGCTTAGCATAGTGACATCACGAGGGTCCATCGATACTCCGCCCTTTTCGGCAACAATATCTGTGCCACCTGGATCGTCGACAAAAATCACGAAAGAGGCTGCATCAAATTCTTCCGACCTCAATTCAAGGTTGATGGTAGCCCCATCTTGGTTTGCAAATACCAAATTTGAGTGACGATTGATAACATTGGTAATTGAGCGTGCAGTATCTTCTGCAGAACGTCCACGCCTCCATCCGGTATCACTCGCCTCATCATATGCAAAGAATTCAGTTCCTTTGCCAGGATATTCTAATCGGATTTCCTCTCCACCATCGAATCCATTGGCTACAATATGGATTTTCCCAACAGTTGTATCTACGATATTGTCATCATCATCGAAGGAGATCATAAGGGGTTTTCGAGCTTCTTCTGCAGCATTGAAGTGGCCACTCATACCACTCATCCATTTATCTTCAAGGCGCTTCAGGCTCTCCTCTTGTTTTCCTGAAAGGCCCTTATCGATTCCAAGGACACTGGATAGATGCCCACTCTCCATTTCTTTTTTGAATTCATCAATGAGTTCAGCATCTCGTCGATAATCATCGGGGGGTCCTCGAGTTACTGCAACGCTATCGGGGTCCTTCCATTCGTATTGGCATTTTGAACAGCAGAGATAACCCGACATTGTAGAGGGTTGTTTTTCACCACCACAACGGGGGCAGTCACCCTCTTCAGTGAATCCAAGGTTCTCGGCGGCCTCACGCCTGCCTTTGCGAATATCGAAACCTGCCATGTCTGAACGACAGTTATGGAAGCATTTGAAGACTCGCACAATTTCTTCACGAAATAAGTGCCTTCAAACCATAACGAATCATACCATCTTGTGCGTACAAACGTCGAATGGCAAAATTCACATCTCCTCCAATTTGAGGGAGATTATCCTCATCATCAGCAATGAGAAATACACCGCATGGTCCATCGATAAGGCGCACGAAAACAGTGCTAATGCCTTCAAGAATCGGGGCACGCAGACTGAATTCTGAAGGGGCACCACCTGCGGATAATTTAGTCCATGATTCGATAATCCCACTGCCGCGAAGCGCCGAACCCTCTTCTGGGCGTTCACTACCTACCATTTCTCTTGGTGGCCAAATCAATAAATCGCCCATCTTCTGGCTTGTGAGATTCATTCTAGCAGATGAACTGCTAAGATATGCCTGTTCACTAACATAGGCACCTTGACTGACAGCAGATAATTCTGTTAACCATGCCTCGCTGATTTTGGAATGAAATTCCTCATCGATCTCAAAGCCATCTACTCGGCCTTTTTGTATCGCTCCCCTTGAAATTGAAACGCAGGCATCTTCACCGCATGAAATGGACCATTCTGCCTTCTCATCAATTGAGTAACCACATGCTAACAAAACAGATGCTTCGATATTTCCGTCAATACATACGGACTGTATTGTACATTCATCAGAGAGTAGTGAAAGTCCACTAATTGCGAGAGTAGTATGGTCGCTATCAGGTCCGAATACATGAGCTCCCTCAATGGTGTGGCGACTTTTGACCATCACACCATCAATTCGTAGGCACGCTAGATTTCCCTGCCAGCGAATACATTCGTTTGAACTCACTTGATATCCCTCCCGAATATATTGACAGCACATGTTGCCCCTGAGCCACCAACATTGTGAGTAAGTGCAATTCCAGCATCTCTAACTTGTCTTGATTGCTCTACTTCACCTCTCAGTTGTTTGAATACTTCAACAACTTGTCCGGTTCCAGTTGCACCAAGTGGGTGGCCTTTACTCTTCAGCCCCCCACTGGGGTTAATCGTGACATCGCCCTCATTTAGGCGTCCTATTCCATTGCGAGCAAATACTCCACCCTGTCCTCTTTCTGCAAACCCAAGGTCTTCTGTAGCCATCAATTCAGCAATTGTGAAGCAATCGTGAACTTCCGCCAAATCAATGTCGGCCGCTGATATTCCCGCTTGTGAATATGCTTTTGCAGATGCCATTTGTGTTGACCTTATCTGGGTGATAGATGGGCGGTCATGAAGTGCAAGATGGTCACTCCCAGCTCCAGAACCCAATACCCAAATTGGGTCCTCACTCAGTTTCTTAGCCACATGATCAGCAGCTAATATCACACAAGAAGCACCATCGCTAGTAGGACAGCAATCGTATAGAGTCAAAGGGTCCGCAACCATAAATCCGGATTTGGCCTTTTCAAATGAGACATCCTTACGCAGATGTGCGTATTCATTATCCAATCCGTGCATATGGTTTTTCACAGAAATATGGACTAAATCATCGTGATTACTTCCGAATTCATGAAAATGCCTCCTAGCCATCAAAGCATAGGTTCCAGGGAAGGTAAGTCCCGCAAGCCTTTCCCACTCAGTATCGCCACTTACCCCAAGCCAGAATCGTTTTCGTTCAGGGGATAAGTCATTCATTTTCTCAATACCGCCAGCGACTACAATGTCGGCTTGCCCACTTTTGATTGCCATCCATGCATCTCTGAAAGCGAAGCCGGAAGAAGCACATGCGTTCTCCACTCTTTGCACAGGGATGTTGTCTAAACCGGAATGTTCGGTTAGTAACGCAGCGGTGTTCCCTAATTGAGCACCACCAAATGCGACTGAACCAATGAATGCCTCATCTACTTGTGAGGGTTCGAAATCACCATCGATTGAAGCATATGCGGCTTCAGCCGCTTCAGCCCACATTCCCTTGAGTCCAAGGGGGTGATTACCGTACTTGGTCTGCCCTGCGCCTACTACCGCAACATCGACCATATGCCTTCCACATCGACACGGCTGTTGAACCTCACGGTCCACAGGGTTCAATAACACCCCTCCTGTCGGCGGGTTGATAGTCATGCTACGACAATGTAGGACCCATGGTCACTTCAGCGGTACAAACTGCCAGACATGCAACGCCGAGGGCAAGTTCATTATGTCCGACCGTGAAGCGAATAGCCTCGGTAGGATGTTAGCGCTAGTACTCCGACACGCCCCTGAAAAATTCAATGTTGAAATGGATATTAATGGCTGGGTAAACTCTCGCGAGTTATCCGAATCTATACAGGGCCAAAGAAAACATTTCCACTGGCTAAGAGGATGGCATTTCGAGGCTATCGCAAATGCTGATGAAAAGGGACGCTACCAAGTTGAAGGTGAGATGATTCGTGCTACTTACGGCCATTCGATTGAACTTGAACTAGACCTACCTACGGATGATATTCCTGAGGCTCTCTATTGGCCATGCGACCCAGAGGAGATTAGTACACACCTAGAGTATGGGTTAGTTACTGGAGATCGCAACCACGTCCACCTTTCCCGTACCATTGCAAATGCAATGGAGGCAGGTCATGTTCGCCATAGTCGCCCTGCGATTATCGAGGTTGACACAACCCGTGCAATTGCTGATGGTAATACCATCTGGAGAGCTGGTAAGACGGTATTCCTCTGTGAGGAAATGCCTGCTGACTATCTATTCCATGTTGAAAGCGATGACCCTTCAATTCAGGAAATCGTTGCAATGTGGGAAGAAGAGTGATTCACTCAAGATATTCTCCGCATCCGGCGCAGAAGTCGAGGTCGGCTTCCATTACTACTCCACAAGTAGGACAAATTCCAGTTGCTTTTGCAATAGCTTGCTTCGCAGCAGAGGGTGGAGCATCTGGGTTAGCAATTGCTTGAACGATTTGCAAGGGGTCTTTACCGATACTTGTTAACTCCTTGAATCGCTTGTTGAAAATCGTAGCCTCTTGAAGGGCAGATTCGATTTGCCACTGTCTTTGTTGGCGCTCTTTTTTGTTAGGAATCCCTTCACTTTCATCGAGTTCTGCTTGGAGGTGCCGGATGAATTCATCGAGCAACGGGGACTCTGACATGTGTTGACCCTGTGCCGGCTTAGCATGTCAATGTAATGCAAACGATATGGAGGTAGACCCTGTGGCCCAACCATGAGCGGGGTAGTAGTCGTGAAGTGGGGAGGAGGTCTCATTACCGACAAAGAACGATTGTGTTCAGCGAATTCCGCAATTATTTCATCGCTTGCAAAAGTTGCATCTCAAACTAGTAAGAAGCTAGTCATCGTACACGGTGCAGGTTCCTTTGGCCACCTCAAAGCAAAGGCTGGAAGGCTTTCTGAAGGAGAAATTGAAGGTTTGGATCAACAAAGCATCATTGCAGAAGTAAGAGAGGACATGCTATTGCTCAATACACAAATCATGGAATCACTTGCAATGAATGGAGTTGACGCTGAAGTATTCCCTCCTCGTGATTGGGCGAAGGGATTTGGCGCTGATTTCTCTGGTGAATTACCTCATCATTCTGGCGTAACAGTAGTCTTCGGCGATGTTGTAGATGATTCTGTTCAAGGATTTGGGATTCTTTCAGGTGACGATATCGTTGCGAGATATGCTATTGAAACTCCAGGGGTGGAGAGGCTAGTATTTGCAATAGATGGAGTTGATGGAATTCTTCGTGTGCCTCCCAATGAAGCAACGCCGGAAGATTTGATTGAAGTTTGGGCCCCCGATACGGAATTTGAAGGAGTTCATTCAAGCAATATTGATGTCACAGGTGGTATCAGGTTGAAGGCAGATAGGTCCGCATTGGTTGCTTCACATGGCATTGAAGTGCTCATGGTGAATGGAGAGCACCCTAAAAGGGTGCTAGATGCCATTGAGGGCCGCCCCGTCCGTGGAACTCGATTCCCGCCTTCCAACAGTTGATGTAGTGGGCGCGGAACCGTTTGAATGGGGAGAGCGAATGTCAGGTTACGGTATTCTAGACGTTCCGACCCTTGCGGTCGAGGCTGAGTCGGCTGCTGTTCTCTCCGGTGCAGACTCGACTCAAGAGGCATTGATGGCTGAGGCAGTGATTCTTGTTGATGAAAATGACAATGCTCTGGGTCCAATGACTAAGGTAGATTCACATAGAGACGCAGGATATTTCCACAGAGCATTCAGTGTGATGCTTTTTGATTCCACAGGGAGAATGTTGTTACAAAGACGTGCTAGTGACAAGATTACTTTCCCAAATGTGTGGGCCAATACCTGTTGCTCCCACCCACTTCATTGTGAAGAGGAAATGGAACTCAAGAATGCACTTGGTGTCAAGAGAGCCGCAATTAGAAAGTTGGAACAAGAATTAGGCATATCACCTACTGAAGTACCGATTGAATCATTCCAATATCTTACACGCATGAGGTATCAAGCCAGGCAGGATCAAGTTTGGATTGAGAGGGAAATTGACCACTGCTTGGTAATCCATGCAGATGTAGAAGTAAATCCTAATCCAAATGAAGTCGGTGAGATTCGTTGGGTCAGCAAAGAGCAACTTGAAGATATGCTGATTGCAGATGATTCAGAGAATATCATAGCACCTTGGTTCAGATGTATTGCTGCACGAATAATGACAGATGATTGGTGGACTCCAAATTGTGCAGATTCTGATGAAATCATCCATGATATGGGTGATATTTCCCATATGCTTCCTGGGGCTATCGGCGCAGACTTGTCTACGAGTATTGCTGAAGTCAAGTCAATGGTTGAAGATAGAATCAAACGCGCTTTAACACATACTTCTCACGAACGGCTTTCGAATGCAATGATGCACCTCATTGAAGGTGGCGGTAAGCGAATGCGAGCAACCTTGCCTTGGTTAGTGGCTAAGGCAGTAGGAGATACGCACTCGGGAATACTTGACGTAGGTGCTGCAATTGAGACTATTCACAATTTCACTTTGGTTCATGATGATATTATGGACGATGATAATATTCGCCGAGGTAGGCCTGC
>JASLKC010000009.1 GCA_030747785.1 Candidatus Poseidoniaceae archaeon
CTTCAGACTTCACCGAATCCGCCTAATCCGCCGCCTTCACCATCGCTACCGCGACGGATGTAAATTGTAGCTCCAGCAATTGCAAGAATTATCATTCCTCCAACCGCTGCATAGGTAATCAATTTGGAATCGGGCCCATCACCGGAGATCACAGAATTCTCCTCTTCTTGTACAATTACTGCAAGTGGTTCATTAGATGATTGCGCACCATAGATATCAGTGGCTCTAACCAGAACTTCATGGGTTCCAATTACTATGGTTGAACGAATTGAAACGGTAATCGAATATGTGTCATCGCCATTTGGTTCTAACACGAGCCATTTGCCTTCATCGCCGGGTGGAGCGAATGCTCCAAGTTTTATTTTCGCAGATGCAAGGTTATCATGGTCGTTTATGGTTACTGTAAATGTATACGCCTTATTTTCATCGCCAATAGTAATCACTCTAGTTTCTCCAACATCGATATGCGGTGGTGTGTTTAGCACCTCTACTTCCACATCCTCATCATCGGAATTCTCTACATGGTGAAGACCTGAAGTTCTAGTTCGTGTAACTGTAATTGAAGCGCCAAGGTCATCTTCCATCCTGACCTTTAGAAGGTGGTCCCCAGGTGACATTCCATCAGGAATTACAACTTCACCAATCCAGAAATTACCGATTCGTTCGAGGTCTTGAAGCGAGCCTCCTTCATCACGTAAATCCATCTGCACACTAGCGACTCCATGTCCATCACCTACCTCTGCATTGATGACAAGAATGTCACCACGTGCAATTTTATGAGGAACTATTGTGATTCCAGCAAGGCGTGGTGGTTGATTTATCACTTCGATTGTGGTATTGAAATTTTCACCAGATTCAAATGCATCAGTAGCAGAAATAATGATTGGAATATCTCCTAATTCTAGCCCCATCACAACAATTTGGGTGGTCCAAATGTCGTCGCCTATCTCTGAATCACCCTGCATCCCCTTATCCGAAAGTCCGACAATTTCGCCACCTATTCCCGTAAGGTCTGCAGTTACGCTATCGACATTGTAATCGGGGTCTGATATCACTACCTCTAGATGAGCAGTCGGTCCGCCCTCACCTGTGACAACTCCCTCTCTGAGTGTGGCACTAACTATTGTTGGTGGAGTATTATCATGAATAGAAATAATCGATGGTAATAGAACACGATCTATCTGTTTATTCTCGGTTACAGTTACTGTTTGGTTATCTTCACCGAATGGCGCAATGATAATTCTCTCAATTTCAACATTGAGGCCAGATAACGGTCCATCTACAATGAGATTACCACTTGCATTGCCGCCTACACCTGAGGAATATTCCCCTGTCCAAACAAGAGTATCAACCATATGGCCATCGATTGGTTTGACCTCTGGGAGTCCACATGTTACGGTTAGAGCCATTTCGCTTTGATGGTCGAGAGTGAATACATCTCCTTCTTTTGCATCAAGTGGGGCAAAGCCCATCTCTCTACCTACATTGACATCGCCAAGCATTTCTTCGACATCTGGTTGCTCAAGTGGTTTCTCTATCGGAGAGTTGTTGTGAACTTCATCACCGCTACTAGGGTCATTGCCAGTTTGTTGCCAAACCGTGCGAATGGAACGATTATCCCAGTGCTCTTGAGGGACCAAATAATCCCATGATTCGTTATGGTGCGCACCAGCACCAATCTCTGAATTAGGTAGTCCTGCAATTCCAGTTAGATTGAACCAATCTTCCTGATGAATGACAATTACATCATATGTTGTACCATTCCAACTCGCTTGTTGTCCATCGGTTTCGATATTTCTCACAACGCCAAAGGTTCCCGATGCATCTCCACTAATCGTTCCATCGAGATGGAAGTCGTCGATGGTAGTCAAGCCATCTTCACTAGCTTGGTGGAAATCATAGATTGTTCCATTGATGTTTACACTTGAATTCTCGTCTGAACTGGTAAGTCCAAATGACCCATGGCCCTCTAGATTGCTATAGGCATTGACCATCACTCCATTTTCCCAGTGCGTTAATTGCTGAAATACCTCAAGTGAAATATCGATTCTAGTATCGTTATCCTCGATTACTAAATCTGCAGTTGCCTCAAATTCTTGGTGGTCAAGGACTCGAGTGCCATTGAGGTCATGAGTCTCGACTAGTAATACCGCAAGAACTCCGGTCAATGAGAAATTTCCTTCTTCACTTTCGTTATTCAATATCTCGATTGAGCCATTGGCCTCCAGTCTGAATTTTTCATCGACGATTCCATCGATTAGAGAGCGGTTAATCCATGCATCACTCACTAGACCCTGGATTGTCACCTCACCATCAGTACCATTGCTTTCGACACCGATTGTTCCATTGCCACGTGCATCGAATACCTGCCCAGTTAGGATGCCGTCAACAATTGTCTCGTTCTTCCATACCGATTCGAGAATTAGATTGAGGATAATACCGCCATCATCCGTATTACTGGTAATTTGTAAAGCCCCATCACCCATTTCCCAAGCTTCGAGGATATTGCCCTCTCTTGCTTGCCAACCATTGCCATCAAAGGTCAGAATGTATTTTTGTGGACCAAACTCATTTGTCCATTGCTGGTCCATCGTCCATTGTGTAGTGGTTGTAACCTCGTGATCTGCTAAGGGTTGTCCCCACAAGCCAACTGTGATAGTTCGAGAAAACTCCCCCACTGTCACCGTGATGATGTCTTCATATTCCAAAGTGGAATTGAGTTCTAAACGAAGATCTGTACCTGTAGTATCGTAAATCAAACCGATATCGAGAAGTGAACCATTACGTGAATGTGTGGCATTGACCTCGGAGAGGTTCACATCGCCTGTGACAATGTAGGCATGGTCATCTCCCCAATCTGTGAGAATGGTGATTTCCACTGGATCTTCAGCGGTAGAAAGCGGAACCGCCGAGGTCAAAAAAAGAGCAACTAGAATTAGACTCCTCGCCTTCATGTAGATATTGCTCACGCTGCTCCATTTCAATACTTGTGGGTCCAAGTGTAATCTCACCAGTGGTCTGAAGTGAAAGCGTTGGGGTTGACCGGCTTGTCGCCATCACGGGTCCAAATCGTGCGACCACCTGTGTAAATGTCACCAAATGGATCGATTTCAACTTCCTCTACCTTGCGAGACATGTATGCCTCTACACGCTCACGCAGTTCTGGCTTGAAGCGCCAATAGTGAATCCTCCATTCTCGACCATCCCAAAGGGTAGTCTCCTCGGATTCTGTAGTAAGTAAGTCGTAGTCTTGGAACATGTAAAACAAGTTTCTATCAGTGGGCTCGAGAGCATTATCGATGATTCGGTCGTAGAAGCCAAAGAAGCCAAGAGCGTGCTCTGCCATTCCGCAGGCAACTTCTGGGTCCATTTCCATGTCAATATGTTGGCGAATCGCCTGAGTTAGTTCTGCCATTGTCATTCCCATCGATATCACCTTGTGCGGTCGGGGGGCCTTAGCGGGGTACCATCGGCTCCGTCACGCAGTAATATGTATAGGTCGAAGTCCCTAATAGACACTTCGTCGAAAAACGCCCTTTCGGATGATTAAAAGGGAAAATCACCCCGGAACATTACGTGGAGGACGACTTTGTGGAGGGTAATTTCCTCGGGTTGCCAGAACCCGTAGGTCCAGCTGATGTTATCATCGCCTCCGTCCCATATGAATTAACCACTTCTTTTGGCCAAGGAACTGCAAATGGACCTGCCGCCTGTATTATTGCTTCTGGGCAGGTAGAACTCTTTGATGATCTGCTCGATGAAGAGTTACCAGCAGGTGCGTCGATTCAGACTATTGAGCCATGGAATGGAGAGGGAAATACTCTCCAAGAACAACTTGACGGAATTGGAGAATATGCTCGAGAGCAATATGATACTGGAGCATTTCCGATTTTCCTTGGAGGAGAGCATGGAATCCTGCCAGGCATCCTTAGAGGAAGTGACAAGAAAGTCACACTAGTGCAAATCGATGCTCACGCTGACCTAAGAGACGAACTCGATGGCGAACCATATTCACATGCTTGTGCAATCGCTCGTTCTCTCGATGAGGGGGCACTTGGGGTCCATCAGGTTGGCATTAGGGCATACTGTAGACAAGAGGCGAACCTCTTCGAATCTGATGAAAGGATTCACACATTTCTCGCTCGTGATGTAATGAGCCCGTGTACCGGTGCTAAAGCATGGGCTGAATGGCTCGAATCAATTTCTGGTATTGAAGGGCCAGTCCACCTCACAATCGATATTGATGGCCTAGATGGTTCGCTTGTTCCTGCCACTGGAACACCTGTCCCAGGTGGGCTCTCATTCTGGCACGCGGTCCAAACAATCGAGACCGTGTTCGCGAACTGCGAGGTTATCAGCGCGGATGTCAACGAAATCGTGCCTCAAGAGGATACGCCACTTACCGAATTCACTGCAGCGATGCTTGCCACGAAAATCATCGCTGCGCATATTGCCAACAGGAGTTGATCACATGTCACATGGCGCACATATCATGCTCGATTGTACCGGCGTAGTTGGGCTCGAAGGGGATTGGATGCTCAAACTACTGGAGCAAGCTGTAGATTTCTCTGGTGCGCGAAGAGTCCATTCTCATATCGAAGATTTTGATGGTAGTGTTTCTCCACTTGGATTTGCAGCAGTGGTATTACTCGACGAATCACATGTTAGTGCGCATACCTATTCTGACCGTGGCTGGCTTGCAATCGATGCCTTCACTTGTGGCGATACCGACCCTGCGCGAATCATCGAAGTATTGGAAAAGGAATTATCTTCAACATTCCCTGAAATTAGAATCAATCGTAGAAAACGAGTAGAGAGGTTCCTTACTCAACCAACTAATGGAGGTGTACGAGGATTCGTAGACCGTCATTTCAATCACTTCAATGCAGGAGCATTACGTGATTGTGCGCATTCATTGGACACATTTCTAAATGATGGAGGTAGGCTGATGGTTACTCTTTCTGGAGCTATGAGTACTGCCGAACTTGGACGCTCGCTCGCACCAATGATTAGGGCCGGCAAGGTTCATGCTATCACTTGTACCGGCGCCAATCTCGAAGAGGAAGTATTCAACCTAGTTGCAAATTCATCATTTCATAGAATACCTAATTGGCGAAATTTGTCTCAAGAAGACGATGCTGAGTTACTGAAAAGTGGTTTCAACCGTGTGACTGATACTTGTATTCCAGAGGATGAAGCCATCCGACATATCGAGGGAAAAATCCTCGAACAATGGAAAAAGGAAAGCGCATTTCCGCATGAACATCTGATGGCTATTCTCGATGATCTCGAAGCAGATATACCGCGTGCTGATTCTTGGATTATCGCAGCGAGAGATGCTGGAATCCCAATTTATGTCCCGGGATGGGAAGATTCCACACTTGGCAATATATTTGCAGCACACTGTATTGCTGGTGATGTTAAGCGAAGTGCTGTCAAAACCGGCATCGATTACATGATGCATTTGGCAAATTGGTACCGTAATGCAGAACATCCAATTGGTTTCCTTCAAATCGGCGGAGGCATTGCAGGTGACTTCCCCATATGTGTTGTACCAATGCTACGTCAAGACCTCGGTGAAGAGGTACCGCTGTGGGGTTGGTTTGCACAAATCAGTGAGTCGACAACATCGTACGGTGGCTATTCTGGGGCGCCTCCAAGTGAAAAAATCAGTTGGGGTAAACTCGCACCGGGTACTCCAATGCACATTATCGAGAGTGATGCTACAATCGTCGCTCCAATCCTATTTTCATATATTCTTGACTGAATTTGAAACAGGCAAATTGATTGCCATCCTATGGATGGCAGAACATGCGCCGAGCAATACTGATGCTTAGCATCTTACTGCTAGCATCGGTTCCATCTACCTCGGCGCAACAACCTGGAATCATCCAAGAACACTGGTACCACACATGGGCTACCCTCACTGTAGATCTCGATGCATGGGCTGCGGACCACCCTGATATCGTCAAGAAAACCAGTGCAGGAGAGACTGAATTAGGAAGAGACCAATGGATTATACAAATCAGTGATTGGAGTAATGAGACCAAGGCTGATGGTAGTGAGAAAGATGTGGTTTATATCGACGGGGGGCATCATGGAAATGAACATCTCGGAACCGAATTGGCTTTCCTAACCGCACAGTATTACATCGAGGGATGGGCAAGCGGTGATGAAGAAGCAATCAGAGTGCTTCAAAATACTGAATTACACATTATGGTCTTGCTAAATGCTGATGGTAATGACATGGATACCCGATGGAATATCAATCAAGTTGATTTGAATCGAAACTACGACCACCATTGGAATGAGCAAGATGAAACTCAGCCAGGCTCTGGCCCATTTAGTGAAGCAGAAACTGCGAATAATGCAGCATACATGAACAGCGTTGTACCCAATGCTGACCTCTATGTCACGATGCACACAGGTGTCTGGATAATGCTACATCCTTGGGGTTATATTCCTGACCAGCCTATCGATTGGGAATTGTTCCATGGTATTCGAGATGAGGTTAATGCTAATATTTCCGATATACCAATTCGAAATGCAAATCAAGGATTGTATCCGAACTCCGGCACTAGCCGAGATTATGGATATGGAGTCATGGGTTTCCCAACATTCACTTTCGAAACTGACGATGAACAATTCCTGCTTGGTTCGGTCGAGTCACTCTCGAGCCGATTGGGTGAGGAATTGGAAGTCATGCGCTATTTGATCGACAATGTCTGGTATTGGCGGGCCCGCTTGGTTGTAGATGAAATTCGAATCGATGATGATGAAGTTTCTTTCGACATTACAAATCATGGTAGAGCAACAACCCGTAATGCGACTCTACAATACATGAAGGGTGATACGATATTGTGGCAATCGGACAACTTCACTGTTAACGCAAGTAATCACACCTCCGTGACTTCATCAGGTTGGAGTGATTCTGGTGGAGATTGGCGGCTTTCGTATCAAAAAAGAATCATCGACGCTGCAATGTGGGTCAATGAATCCGTACCAACAGAAGATACGACTATTGTGACTCAATCGGGATTATTCGGTGATGCTGTCTATGTGCTACAAATGTCGGGAATTACCATTCTTGCAGTACTTGCAGCATGGTGGTGGTCTAGGGAAGATGAACCATTCTCAATGATTAAGCCAATACTAGAGGCTGAATTGATGGATTGAACGATGTCGCCCTCACCTTCAATAGGGCAGACACCTCCCCAGACTTCAGGTGCACCCATGCAGTTGAACGTAAACGCCAACGAGAACATCAACGGAACCCTTGTCCTTCCACTTTGGCAAGGCAGTGAAACAATGGCAGAAGGTAGCGAGGCTGGGGTGCATCGCAATCTGAAAAATCAAGTTGACAATGTATTATCCAATGGAGATTTCAAGGCTAAGACTGGCTCTTCAATGACCCTTGCTGGACTTGATGAAGGCAAAGCACTCCTGATTGGATTGGGTAAGCCAGAGG
This sequence comes from Candidatus Poseidoniaceae archaeon, assembly GCA_030747785.1. Taxonomy (GTDB): domain Archaea; phylum Thermoplasmatota; class Poseidoniia; order Poseidoniales; family Poseidoniaceae; genus MGIIa-K1. Next base: position 7,469 of record JASLKC010000009.1, read on the forward strand.
ATGCGACCGAACAATCGATGCGCGAGGCTGGAGCAAAGGTAATCGCAGCACGTGGTAAGATTCACGGAACTACTCTCACAATTCGGTTCCATGGTCTCGAGGATTCTCATATGGCATCATTCGTTGAAGGAATGAGCCTTCGTGACTATTCATACGATCGCTACAAATCCAAGGACGAGGATGAAGAGGAAGAAAGTGAACTAGTAATCCATGTTACATGTGAACCTGACAAGGTCTCTGATCTTGCTGCTGCTACAAGACTCTCCAGCGCAGTAGCAACAGGTGTACACCTCGCAAGAGACCTCGGTAATGCTCCACCTAACGACCTATACCCTCAAGCATTTGCTAAGCAAGCTGTTGAATTTGCTGTAAATCATGACAACTTGGAAGTCACTGTCATCTCATACGACCAAGCGATTGACATGGGCATGGGCGGATTGGTTGGAGTAGGCATGGGTAGCGAGCGAAAACCCTGCATGGTCATCTTCGAACTCAATGGCGACAAGCCCGGACCTTCCCCGTGTATTGTAGGAAAAGGAATCACTTTCGACACCGGTGGAATTTCGATAAAGCCGTCCGCATCGATGGACGAAATGAAGTATGACATGCATGGCTCTGCTACAACATTTGGAGTAATTGCAGCCCTTGCAGAAAGTGGCTGGGATGAGAGAGTTGTAGCGGTTACATGCATGGCTGAGAATATGCCATCTGCTAATGCTCAACGCCCTGGAGATGTCATCAAGACCTACTCTGGAAAAACCGTCGAAGTCCTCAACACCGATGCTGAAGGAAGATTGGTTCTATCCGACGGACTCTGGTATGCTGGAACCCACCTCGACCCATCTTACATCATCGACCTCGCAACTCTAACCGGTTCGATTGTCGTCGCTCTTGGACATGAGGCTACAGGACTGTGGTCGAATGATGATGAACTTCTTGCCAACATCAAGGCGGCTGGAGAGCACTGTGGAGAAATCGCTTGGCCAATGCCTTTGTTCAAGGCATTCGAGAAGGAGATTACCGATTCGAAGATAGCTGATACTCGCAATCTCGGTGCTGGACGCTGGGGCGGCTCAAATACCGCAGCAGCATTCCTCAAGCAATTCGTTCCAGAAAGAGATGGTGAGCAAATTCCATGGGCGCACCTCGATATTGCAGGAACTGCATGGGGTGCTAAGACCAACAAATTGGTCAAGCACGGTGCAACTGGAATTCATGTCAGGACCTTGCATCACTTGATTACCGGTCAGTGAACAGTGCTGCCCCGAGCAGGGCTGTGAGTGTCAAGAGCGCGTTAATCCCTGCAATGCCGAGTGAATTTTCTACTTCGGGCATTACCATTTCTCCGCCCTCATATAAGGTGAAACTGTCACCGATGCTTCCATCGATTCTGTGATGGGTGAAGTCGATGGTTCTGCTCTCACCATCATAGACCAACCTTGTCCAACCATAGGAACTATTCTCGCGATACGCGCTCCATTCCGGCTGTGGCTCATCGAGTTCTTCGTATGCAGACCTTCCACCTATTCCTATCACCAAATGCACCGGCCCATTTTCAACCACCTGTTCAGAGATTACCGGATGGGTGCGTTCGTAAAAATGGTCATGGCCGGCGACGATGAGGTCGACCTCATTCTCGACATAGAGAGCCTCAAGCGCATCTCTCAGTTCAACCTCCGATCCATGATAGGAGTTGGAGGAATACATCGGCTTGTGAGAGAAGATGATGATGAACGGTCTCTCCTCTCTAGCCTGTTCACTATTTGCGGCTTCTAGGTCCGCCTTAATCCAGTTGAATTGAGCACTGCCCTCATCGAAAGGATGCTCGCTGCTGATGAAAACCATGTGGACGCCGGGCATATCTCTCGCATACCAGAAGCCCTCGCTCTCCTTCACCTCATCCGAGTCAAACCTGTGCTCGTAGGGGATGAATCCTGGCCCGGGTTCGTTCTCGTGATTGCCGACAGTCGGCACCCAAGGGATTGAGACCATACTCGACTGTTGTATTTCGAACCAATCATCCCAGACATTCTGGTCACCATCGGCATAGGAGATATCTCCCGAGATGGTGACTAACTGTGCATTCTGGTCGGAGATGATGCCGTCACTTACCTGCTGACCCTCCTCGGACATTCCATGATCTGCGATTGATATCCACTCGAAATGCTCGGCATCAGGATTGATAGTGGTGAAACTGAGTTCAGGAGACCAAGTACTACCATCTCCCACTCGATAGCTGATTTCTTCGCCTAAAGGAAGGCCTGTCATCAGCGCCATGTGGAACGCCTTGTCGTGATTGTAGCAATATGATTCTCCGCTGGCTGAAGCATCTCCTGCAGAGGATGACCATTCAACCTCTGCATCCCCTCTGACCTCGGTCGCCCACATCACCATCATCTCATCGTGAGAGTCGGCTAATTGCAGATGAATCTGCTCAGGCTGACTGCTACCGGTCAAAGTTGCGGGGCACTCAGTGAGAGCCTCGTTAAAGCTTTGAGCGGACGCTAATGGGGCCACAAGCAGAAGGAGCAGGGCTGCCAATAGGGTGCGCATCAACCAATCATTCTGTGAAGTGCTTTATCGCCCTTCGGGTTATGTCAATAACCAAGTCGATTTCCTCACTTGTAATATTGAAATGAGGTGTGAAGCGCAGTGCGTTAATTCCGCCATGAATAACTCCAAGTCCATGCTTACGGCACCAGACCTCAACCTTGTCGAAGCCAACTACCTCAAGACGCTCAGGATCGAGTTCCGCAGAAATGAGTAGCCCAGTTCCCTGAACTTTGGTAATCGTTCCGGGGAGCTCCTCGGACAAAGCATTGAGTTTCTCGACGAATTCAACTCCCTTGTCACGAATATTCTGACGCATTTCAGGAGTGATCCTATCGAGAACTGCAACTGCGGTCTCAAGAGCACGTGGGTTGGTAGTCATGGTATTTCCATAGATTCCAACCACGTAGAGTTTGGCAGCACGCTCATTTAGACCTAGAACCGAGAGTGGAAATTGTCCTGCATTGAGAGCCTTGGACCATGTCTCAAGGTCTGGAGCCTCTGCGTCTTGGAAACCGTCGTAATCAACAATCGAAAGGGTTCCTTGACCACGAATGCCAGCCTGAATCGAATCGATTAGTAGCATAGAGCCATGTTCTTTGGTCAAACGGCGCGCCTCGTCATAGAATTCTCGCTCAATACATTGTCCGGGATTACCTTCACCTTGCACAGGCTCAATCGCCATGGTCTCGATGAAATAGCCATTAGCATCAGCATCGGCAAATGCTTCACGTAGAGCCGCTGTATCATTGCTTGGAACGAGAATAAGTGTGTCACGAACTGCGAATGTCCTGAGATTCTTATCGTAAGATCCCATACATGAATGACTGATTTGTGCTGGGCGATCTGTTCTCCCGTGGAAAGCTCTCTCAATTGCGAGCAGTTTGACTGATTTCCCCTCATGACGCCCTCCAGGGCCTGTCATCAATTTGGAATTTACATCGGAAATACGTAGTGCGACGGTTACGGATTCAGAACCTGAATTCACACAGATAAATTTCGAGAATGGGCAAGAACCTCTTGTGTGTCCTAATTCGCGTTTCAATGCATTTGCAAGTCGGGCTTGGCTGAAAGATGGTGTCATGACATTAGCCATCACATGGTTTTCAGCCATCGCTTCAATGATTGCATCTGGCCCATGCCCAATGCCTAGCATCCCATAGCCGCCATTATCATGCAAGACAGCACCGTGGCTGGTAACAACCCATGGTCCACGTCCAGAAATGGCAACGTAGGGATTTACTGTTGCGGGTGCGTAGAAATTGATGAAGTCCGATTGTAGATGTGCTACTAAGTCTCCTTCGCTCATCATCAGTTCATCACTAGAGAATTGAGATTGCTTCTCTGCGGCCTCATTAATTGCCTGTATCAAAGACGCATCGCGACTAGAAAAATCTAGGATTACATCATCTGGAAGACCTACGGTTTCGCAGGTGCCGCTAGCGGCTCTCATCTGGGATAGCAATGCCAAGATGTCTTCCATGACCTTCGTGCCATCTATGCCATGTATTCAACATTCTTATGCTCGCTTTTGTAAATTTCATCTTATTCAATACTCAGTCTTCGTCAACTACTTCGAAGTCTGCATCGACCACACCGTCATCATCGCTTTCGGAGTCGCCTGCTTCTTCTTGAGCTGCCATCTCGGCTGCTGCTGCCTCATAGAGTTTGGATGAGATCGCATGCATTGCCTCTTCGATTTCCTTGACTTTAGCCTGAACTGCAGCCTCATCAATCTCGTCGAGTTCTTTGACTTCACCTTCTTCGTTTTGCAGTAGAGTTTCGAGTTCAGTAACCTTCGAAAGGACTGGTTCCTTGTCTTCATCAGACAATTTTTCTCCAGCTTCTTCGAGGGTACGACGGGTCTGGTAAACAATTTGGTCAGCCATATTTCGCATCTCGACCTGGGCCTTTCGGCGCTTGTCGGTCTCAGCAAATTCCTCTGCTTCTGCAATCTTCGACTGGATCTCATCTTCTGAAAGTGAAGTTGTTGATTCAATCTTTACCGACTGTTCCTTACCGGTTCCAAGGTCCTTAGCACTAACATTGACAATTCCATTTGCATCGATATCGAAAGTAACCTCGACTTGTGGCATTCCACGTGGTGCAGGTGGAATTCCTACTAGATGGAACTGCCCAAGAGTGACGTTATCCTTTGCGAATTCACGCTCACCTTGTAGGACATGAATCTCTACCGCAGGTTGGTTATCGCTTGCGGTTGAGAAAGTCTCACTGCGGCGACTTGGGATTGTAGTATTACGCTCAATCATGGTAGTAGTAACACCACCAAGAGTCTCGATTCCTAGAGTCAATGGGGTGACATCGAGTAACAGAATGTCACTAACACCTGCATCACCGGCGATAATACCGGCTTGAAGTGCAGCACCCATTGCCACTGCTTCATCGGGGTTGATCCCCTTGAATGGAGCCTTACCAGTCTCCTTTTCGATTGCAGTTTGAACAGCAGGTACACGGGTAGAACCTCCAACGAGAATGACCTTGTCGACTTGGCCCTTGGAAAGACCTGCATCCTTCATTGCCTGGCGAGTTGGTTTCATTGTTCTCTCAACCAACGAAGAAATTAATTCCTCGAATTTAGCCTTGGTTACGGTGATGTCCAAATGCTCGGGTTGACCATCACTCATGGTGATGAATGGTAGATTGACTTGGGATTGACCTGTTCCAGATAACTCGATTTTAGCCTTCTCAGCAGCCTCTTTGAGGCGGCTCATTGCCTGAACATCCTTGGACAAATCGATACCGGTACTCTTCTTGAAATCTGCAACCAAGTGACCGATTAAAACATCATCGAAGTCATCGCCACCGAGCTTGTTGTTTCCTGCAGTAGCCTTTACCTCAATCTGTGGCTGTCCATCGACATCATAAATTTCAAGAACAGAAACATCGAATGTACCTCCTCCGAGGTCATAAACGAGAATTGTTTGATCTTCTTCTTTGTCGATTCCATAGGCTAATGCTGCTGCGGTTGGTTCGTTGATGATTCGAAGTACATCAAGACCAGCAATGCGTCCAGCATCCTTTGTTGCCTTACGCTGAGCATCTGTGAAGTAAGCAGGACAGGTGATTACAGCCTGCTTTACGGTGGTTCCAAGATATGCCTCTGCATCGGCTTTCAGCTTTTGCAAAATGAAAGCACTAACTTCTTGCGGAGTATATTTGTTATCATCGATATCTGTTGACCAATCGGTTCCCATGTGTCTCTTGACACTGAGGATTGTTCGTGTTGGGTTGGTTACAGCTTGACGTTTTGCTGTAACTCCGACCATACGTTCTCCACCATCTTTGGCAAATGCTACGACAGAAGGAGTGGTACGTGCACCCTCAGCATTTGCAATTACTACGGCTTCTCCATTCTCTATGGTAGCCACACAAGAGTTGGTGGTTCCAAGATCTATTCCTATAATATTCGACATTTTTTCACTTCCAACTTTCCCGAAATCAAAGGATCGGGATGCCTCCATCGTCTTCATCATCATCATCGTCGTCAGCGACATCTAAGCTGACATCCGTTGATTCTGGAAAATAATCATCATCGACTTCTTCGTCTAGTATTTCTGAATCATCTGCTGCAGAACCTTGTGGAGTAAGTTTGAGAGTGATATCGAGAATTCCATTATTCATCGACCAATCAACAACATCATCACATTTGTGTGGTAATTCAATTTGTGCGAGCGGTGGATTGGACGGATCTGACAGAACCTGTATTGCATTTCCACCACTGGAAAGAGCAATTTCAATTTCTTCCATATCTGCACGAGTTGCAAAATCTACAGTTATTGACATATTCCAACCAGAGAGATATACATCTTCAACTGGCAGTTTTACCACCGTTTCTTTTGGACTATCATCAATGTCTACCTCGACTGGATTGGCATCGACCTTGACATTTACTCCCATGTTAGAGAGCATCTCTTCAAGTGGCATTCCAGATTGGAAGAGTTTCATCAAATTCGAAATGTCGAAATTGAAATTGACATCCCCTTTAGCAAGACGTTCCGCATCTAATCCCATGTCATCAAATTGGGAACGGAACTGTTCCATGAGTTTACGAAGTTGAGGCATATCAATCTCCATTCCCATGTTTTTGAACATCTCTGCCATCTGCTCTAGCATCTTTTCTTCCCAGTCTTCAGCCATAATCTTGCACCACTACTTAACCATCGGTTGTATAGTCGGAGCAGCACCCCATATATCAACCAAACGCTCAAGGCAGTACCCCGGGTCGGTGGCATGTGGCCGAGGAAACTATTCTCGAATCGACCGATAGAACGAGCGGTCGCGAGGCGCTACGCAAGAATGTCCAAGCGGCTATTGCGTTAGCTGGAGCGGTTCGTACTACTCTCGGGCCAAAGGGCCTAGACAAATTACTCATCGATGATGAAGGTCGTACACTGGTGACCAATGACGGCGTAACTGTGCTTGAGACTGCGAAAGTCGAACATCCTGTTGCCCGAATGGTAATCAATGCCTCTTCGACTCAAGATCGTGTTGCCCGGGATGGAACAACTTCAACAGTAGTGATTTGTGCCGAGATGTTACGGAATGCTTGGCAATTAGTTCGCCAAGGTATACATCCTGCAACCATTGCACGGGGCTTTGCACAATCAGAATCTTTCGCGCTCAAACTATTAGATGAGATGACAATTACTGCTACTACTGAACAAATGTACTCGGCAGTAGAAACTAGTTTGTCGGGGAAAATGGAAAGGAGAGTTCAGGCACGCTTGAGCAAATTAGCACTTGAGGCTTCTGAAAGGATCACAACAGAACAGAGAACCGACCCCACTAGAGTGAAAATAATTCGTCAAAATGGTGGTTCGGCGGTTGATGCAGAATTAGTGATTGGTCTAGCAATTCCAAAAACCAGAGTTCATTCAGAAATGTTGGAATGCGGTGGCCCCGGCAGTATACTTCTCGTTGATGGTGGTCTCGAAAAACGTAGTCCGATGCTAGGCGCAAAATTATCCATTACATCTACTGGAATGTTAGATGCATTCCGTGCAGCTGAAGTAAAGGCTGTGATGAAACAAGTTGAGAATCTAAAGAGCATCGGCTGTGACATCTTAGTTGTGAAAGAAGGAATCGATGACGAAGCAAGACAGGCTCTAGCCGATGCTGGGATACTTGCATATCGTCGAGTTGAAAACACAGATTTGGAATTACTTGCACGTGCTTGTAACACATCTCTTATTCACGATATTGGAAGGGCCACTAAAGAGGACTTGGGCGTATTTATTTCTACGCGTGAAGAACTCAAAGGTGGTACAAATTATTGGATATTAACATCGGAAGATGATGCTGCAACTTTGATTGCCAGAGGCTCCTCAACTGAAGTCCTTGGCGAGGTAGAGCGCTGTTTTGGAGATGCACTCGGCGTGGCATGTCAACTTCAAGAAGATCCCCAACTGCTGCCCGGTGGAGGTGCAACTCAAGTTGCACTTGCAAGAGCAGTACGTCGCCATGCGGAAACAATCCCTGGGCGTGAACAAATGGCGATGGAGGCTTGGGCTGATGGCCTAGAGGTCATCCCAAGAGCACTAGCCCAGAATGCCGGTCTTGACCCAATAGAATCCCTTCTCAAACTCACTGCTGCACAATCAGAGGGTGGAGTAATGATTGGCCTTGATTTGGATACAGGTACACCTTCAGACACTGTTTCAAGAGGTGTTCTTGAACCTGTGAAAATTACACGTCAAGCAATTTCAGGGGCTACGGAGGCCGCAATTAGTATCCTCAGAATCGATGATGTGCTATGGGCTCAAATGGATGCACAAGTTCCTGATGATATTCAACAACAGCTAGCAGGTATGGGCCCTGAATGAGCCAACACTCAAGAACGGCCTCACTACTCGTGGAAATAATGTCGGGCCTACCAGACACCATGATGGCGTGGACAAAGGTTCACGGACAGCAGAATGGTTTCGAGTTAATTGAGCACGCAGTGCCTTCACCCGGACCTGGTGAAGTTCTTGTAAAAACTGCATCAACTAGCATTTGTGGAACCGATTTACACATCTGGCTTTGGGATGAATGGAGCAAAGGGGAAGTCGAATTAGGAACGATTACTGGTCACGAAACTTGTGGAACCGTTGTTGGGCTAGGTGAAGGGGTTGCGAGCCATTCTATTGGTGACCAAATCGCTGTTGAATGCCATCTAGCAGATTGGACATGCCCAAGATGCCTCGAAGGGAATGCTCATATTTGCGAAAACGGCAGTATTTTCGGGCTCCATAGCCACGGTGCATTTGCTCCTTATTTTACTATTCAATCCACGAATGCTCGCCATACACCCGAAGGATTGGATACAGCACATGGCTCTATTCAGGACCCATTGGGTAATGCGATTCACACCCTCACAGGGGGCCCTGTTGATGGTGCTACTATTGCCATCCACGGCCTTGGACCTATCGGGCTTTTTGCGGTAAATGCAGCTAAGGCATTAGGAGCATCCAAAGTGATTGCTATCGATTGGGAAAACACCTATCGAATGGACTTAGCCAAAGAAATTGGCGCAGATCTCGTGCTTGGAAAGGGCGATGATATCGAAGCGGAAATTCTTGCATTTACCGAGGGGAAAGGTGTAGACAACTCGTGTGAATTTTCAGGTTCTGCTACTGCTCTTTCAAACGCAATCAAGAGCACCAGAATGGGTGGATATCTCAACATCTTGAGCGTCTATGGAGATACTGAAACCATTGTTCCAATGAACGATATTGTGTTCAGATATCTGCACCTAAAAGGCATTAATGGTCGGAAAATGTGGTCAACTTGGGATATTATGCACGATTTACTCGCCCGCAACACTATTGATGTTGATATGATTATTACTCATAGATTGAATTGGAAAGACTTCCAAAAAGGTATGGAACTGACGCACTCCGGCCAATGTGGCAAAGTAGTTCTCGACTTTTAATACCCAATTTAACTTGTTTTCGTATAACCCAATGTTGAAATGGGAGGCGCGATGGCCTCAAAGCCCGTTGAAGGACATGAAGTACGTCGTAGTCTCCGGTGGAGTACTCAGCGGTCTCGGTAAGGGAGTTACTGCTTCCAGTATCGGAGTTCTGCTCAAGAGTGCAGGACTGAGAGTCACTGCAGTCAAAATTGATCCGTACCTCAACAGCGATGCTGGCACAATGAGTCCATTTGAACATGGAGAGGTATTTGTTCTCGACGATGGCGGAGAGGCTGATCTCGATTTAGGTAATTATGAGCGCTTCTGTGACCTCAACCTCTATCGCGATAATAATATCACTACGGGTAAAATCTATTCACAGGTAATCGAAGCAGAACGTCGTGGTGATTACCTCGGAAAGACCGTCCAAGTTATCCCTCACATTACCAACGCTGTCCAAGACTGGATTGAGCGAATTGCTGCTGTTCCAGCTGATGGAAAAGAGGGTAGTCCTGATGCTTGCGTAATTGAATTGGGTGGAACCGTTGGTGATATTGAATCAGCCCCATTTATCGAAGCACTGCGCCAATTCCAATTCCGAGTTGGTCGCGAAAATATTTACTTCGTCCATGTATCACTTGTCCCAGTTATGGGCCCTGTTGGTGAACAGAAGACCAAACCCACTCAGCATACAGTCAAGGAGTTGCGAGGGTTGGGAATTACTCCAGATGTTTTGGTATGTCGTGCTGAAGCACCATTGGCTCGTGAAACCAGAGAAAAACTCGCACAATTCTGTCACGTCTCTCCTGATGCAGTAATGAGTGCTCACGATGTTTCAAACATCTATCGAGTCCCATTACTTCTCAAAGAACAAGGGATGTGTGAGGCACTTGGCATTGATTGTGAAGTCACTGATTTGATGACTCGATGGGAGAAAATGGCAGATCGAGTCGATAATCTCGGAGATGATGTGCGAATAGCAATGGTTGGTAAATACACAGGTCTAACCGACTCCTATCTATCTGTGATCAAGAGTCTGCAACACGCTTCTTATACTGTTGAAAGGACCTTGCAAATTGATTGGATTGAAGCAAGTAATCTAGAAGATGCGTCACATTCCGACTGGGAGATTCTGAGAGCGGCGAATGGTATTCTGGTCCCAGGTGGCTTTGGTGACCGCGGAATCGAAGGGAAGATTCTCGCAGCCAATTATGCAAGAACCAATTCTGTCCCATATCTTGGAATCTGCCTCGGGCTTCAAATCGCTACTATCGAGTTCTGCCGTAATGTTCTCGGACTTGAGAATGCTAACTCGACGGAATTCGATGAAAATACACCTCACCCAGCAGTAGTTTTCATGCCAGAAATTAGCAAAACTCACCTCGGTGGAACCATGCGTCTTGGTAGCCGGCCAACAATTTTCCAAGTTGATGATTGTATGATGCGCCGCCTTTATGGTGGAGATGCAGAAGTAGATGAGAGGCATCGTCATCGTTACGAAGTCAATCCAGATTTGATATCAAATATTGAAGCTGCCGGGCTAAATTTCGTTGGAAAAGACGAAACTGGTCTGCGTTGCGAAATATTCGAACTCGAAGGACATCCATACTATGTTGGCGTTCAATATCATCCGGAATTTAAGTCGAGGCCTGAAAGACCAAGCCCGCCATTCCTTGGATTGTTAAAGGCTGCAACTGGACAATCAATCTGAAGCTACACGGATGACTCTAGTCGTCCTATATCCTTGTAGAAGTTTGAGATATTTCTTCGTCTTAATTTCCTCATCAAGTTCAACCTCGCCCGTATCTATTCTGATTTCAGAGAGCCCGAGTAATTTTGCTGGAGTCGCTATTCCAAGAATACTATCAATCCCAATTTCTCGTAATACTGCCGGAGAAAGTTGGAGGTTTCCTCTTCCGATGAGGAAACCTTGCCCACCCATTGGTGAGAGTAAGAGAATTTTCTTTCCGTCATGTCCTTGAAGAGCACTTAGAAGCCCTTGCTCATTGAGATCGAGCAACATCTTTCCACGATGCTGAATATCAATTCCAAGAAGAGTAGATTCATGTCCAAGTTCCTTACACATATGACGCAAAGTCCCACCACTGCCCCAGATTATCATCAGGTCGGGGTTTTCTTCAAGCAATGAACCAATGTGCATTGCCATCGCTTCAAGAGTCTCAGTTTCAGACTCACGCTGAACTTGTTCCTTTGCACCTTGCATCCATCGCGGACTTGCAGGGGTGAAGGCTTCACCATACATTCGGACTTTCCAAGTCCCCTGCAAGTAGACTTCCTCGTCAAGGTCCATTACTTCGGTTCGGGCAACCATCAAGTCACCAGTGATGAATGCCATGACAACTTCAGCCGCTGCACGTGGTGTTGTAGCAAAGCAACCACTATGCATTTTCACTCCACCAGGGACTCCAACAATCGGAATCTCTCGACCATCGAGGGCTTCTACAATATCACGAGTTGTTCCATCTCCTCCAGCATAGAGGAGGAGATCTGCATCAAATTCTTCGACGAATTTCCTTGTAGATTCTGCACTTGTTACATCTGGAGTGAGGCCGGTGGTAGTGTATTCTCCTGGAATCCAATCTCCGCCCATCCTTCCTTTCCAAGAAACCAATTCGATTGGTTCTCTAACAAGTTCACTAAGACGAGATAAACACTGAGTCATCCGTGGGCCAGATCTGTCTTCAGCACCAGCTGCTCGGGCTTCATCAGCTCTACCATCGCTTCCCTTGAATCCGAGACGGCCTCCGAGTCCTGCGTCTGGATTGACAAGGACTGCGATGCGCATGTGAAGTCCCAGAGGAGTCCTATACATCAATCCGTCTAAATATGGCGAGTAGGATGGAAGCGCATGGAGAGACTACCCGACAAGTTGAGCTTCGAGGGCGCTTGGGCTAAACAGGTCGAAGATGAGAAAGAGAATAAGGTGACAAAACCCGAGGAAAAAACTCCTGATCCTGACAAGTTCACCGAGCCGGCTTTCATCGGTCAACGAGATGTTGTCGAAACTCGTTCAGAGATTAGGCTCAAGTCCAAACCCGTTAAAGAGGAAGCAGCGAAGAAAGAAGTCGTTGTCGTCGAGCAACCATCGTCCAAAGAAGGCGATGACTTCGATGTTGAGTGGTGAGCATTGAAATGCATCAATGCCCCCGAAGGGGGCGGAGGCAACCACATGTCGATGATTTCGGTCACCCTACCCGACGGCTCGAAAAACGAGTATTCCGCAGGTATTACCGCTGCTGAAATCGTCACTGATATTGAGGGCAGAAAGCACGACTGCGTTGCTGCTGAAATTGATGGCCTCGAGATGGACATGGCTACAATAATCGATTCGGATTGTACTGTGATTCCAATTTCAGGATTCTCGGATGAAGGCATGCATATTCTTCGTCACTCAGCCGCCCATCTTCTCGCACAAGCCATCACCACGCTATATCCTGATGCTAAACCGACTATTGGACCAGCAATCGACCGTGGATTCTACTATGATTTTGCAAACCTCGACGGGTTTGGAGAAGGAGACCTCAAGACTGTTCAGAAGAAAATGCACGAACTCGCTCGTCGAAATATCGATGTAGAGAGAGTAGAATGTACCGAAGCAGAACTATCAGAGATGTTTGCAACAAACCCATACAAAATGGAGATTATCAACGACAAACTCGAAGATGGAGCTGGCTCAACCATTTATCGCCAAGGGGATTGGTACGATTTATGCCTAGGTCCACACGTTTCCTGTACTGCTAAATTGATGCATGTGCGTCTTACTTCGGTGTCTTCGGCATTCTGGAGAGGTGACCAATCCCGTGAACAACTTACTAGGATTTATGGATTAGTCGAACCAACCAAAGATGCACTAAAGCAAACTATGACCGCAATGGAGGAAGCAAAAAGGCGAGACCATCGCAAATTGGGCAAGGATTTGCAACTATTCCATGTCGATGAAGAGGTCGGACAGGGATTGATTTTGTGGACACCTCGAGGAGCAACCATTCGAACCTGTTTGCAGAATTTCATCTCTGAACACCTCACTCGCCAAGGCTATGATCAAGTTTACACACCACATATTGGCAAATTGGATTTGTATCGTACTAGTGGCCACTTCCCTTACTATCAGGATTCACAATATCCACCACTAGTAGAGAAAGACATGATGTCCAAATTAGCTGATGATGGATGCACATGTGGTGAACTGGCTAACATGATGGCTGCAGGCGATATTGAGGGCTATATGCTCAAACCAATGAATTGCCCACATCACATCAAAATCTACTCTTCTCAAGCCAGATCCTATCGTGACCTACCGCTCCGACTTGCAGAATTTGGTACTGTATATCGATGGGAACAATCCGGTGAAATTAGTGGGCTGACTCGTGTCCGTGGATTCACTCAAGATGATGCTCATCTCTTCGTTACCGAAGACCAAATTGCCGACGAGGTATTGGGCTGTATCGAATTAGTTGAGGTTATTTTCGAAGCTCTAGGCATGTCGGACTATCGTGTAAGAGTAGGTCTTCGTGACCAAGACTCTAGCAAGTATGTTGGAGACTCAGATAAATGGGATAGAGCAGAGGATGCTTGCCGCAAAGCTGCAACTAGTCTCGGGGTAAATTGGTCCGAGGAACCTGGAGAAGCCGCATTTTATGGACCGAAAATCGATTTCGTAGTCAAGGATGTTATCGGGCGTGAATGGCAATTAGGAACTGTTCAGGTTGATTACAATCTTCCACAGCGCTTCGACCTTCAATACAAAGGAAGTGATGGAGAAATGCACCGCCCAGTCATGATTCATCGTGCGCCATTTGGTTCAATGGAACGTTTCTGTGGTGTGTTAATCGAACACTTTGCTGGGCGATTCCCCACTTGGTTAGCGCCAACACAAGTTCATGTTCTCACAATTTCAGAAAAGCAAGTCGAATATGGAAGAGAGGTGGCTGCAGTTCTCAAAGATGCTGGTGTCAGAGTTGAATTGGATGATGGCGATGATACTATTGGCAAAAAGATCAGGATGCATCGAAAGTTCCAACCAGCATATATGTTGATTCTAGGTGATGATGAAGCAACGCAAAGAACCGTCTCTATTCGTGCTAGAAACGGGGATCAAAAAGCGGGTATCGGCCTTGATGAGTTCCTAAAGGAACTCAAGGGTGAGATAGATTCCAAAGCGGCAACTCCTTCATTAGTTCCTTCTCAGGACTGATTGGAGAGACATATGGACATCGTAGTTGTCGAAGGCCTTGAGCCGTTGTCGCTCGTTATCGTAGGGGGTGCTGTACTTCTTGCGTATGGATACTATCTCGCTGTCATGGTTCGTTCACTAACTGGCCTACAGGTAGCATTTCCAACCGGTCCAAAACGATACGAAGTCCATACTGTTACAGCTAATCGCACCGAAGCAATCGAATTGCTCAATACCAAGGGAATGCGCAATGGAATCATCACTTACATGATGGCTTTAGCAGGGGCAATTCTTCTTGGACTTGAATTTCTACTCTACAAAATGGAAATCTCAAAAGGGCTTCATTTGAGTTCAATGGCGATTGCATTGATTTTAATTTCATTACCTGCCATCATTTCGTCGAGTTCATCATTGACCGCACAAGTTCTGAAGGCGCCATCTACAACCAGGGCAACATTGCAAGATAGTAGTCAATTCCGTAATAGTGCAGGGTTTGTCATCACTTTATTTTGGTTTGTTGCCGTTTTCATTATAGGAATGATTCTCAACCTTGCTGGAATAAAATGGACCCACCAATTAGCATTGATGGGTTTGTTGGCATTCGCACCGAGTATGGTTGCTTACGGTAGAATTCTTGGATCTTCATGGACTGCACTGAAAGAATCTTCGAAACTACTCTCACAAGGAAAACCTTCAGCATTCTATCCACAAAAGCCTGGCGCAAGAAAGCAATTCGTCTCCTCCCTTGTACATCTGAATACAGCAGTAATGCCTTTCATCGCTTTCAACACTGTCATTTCTCTAATTTTCCTAGCGATTAATCCTGAAATGTTTCAACATTCTAGCCAGGTATTAGAATTACCAGAATATCGTCCTCAGTCAACGATAATGGAAGAAGGAGGTATACTTGGGTTCTATGCAATCGAATTATTCTCCAATATTTCAGAAGCCGGAATTAGAGTACCATTGGTGACCATGGTTCTACTATTCTTACTACTAAACGTAGCAATTGTTGGATTTGTTTTCGTCAATGAAGTCGCTAGAATTCTATTCCTCGATATCGCTGATATCAGTGGTAAGGGCGGAATCCATTTGGTTGACTCTAGGTTAATGCGCTCAGAACGTAGTCAGCAAGCAAAGGTTCTGAATTTCTGTTTTACCGGTTTCGCAGGGCAGTCAATGCTATTGCTAACCCTTGCAATGCTCACCTTTTGGGATTCGTCATACTTACCACAAGGAGCAGAATGCGGTACATGGGAAAATACAATTTGTACATATTTACAGAAGGATTCTCTTGAGGCGCTAACGTGGATGCTTGCTGCAGGCGGCCAAGTGATATTCCTAGTGATTTGGATGATTAGTCGCAGAACGGGTCAACACCTTGCCGACATTACTTTCGATGCTACTGCTGATATAAATCGAACTGCGCTTCAAGATCTTGAAGGCTTAATCTACCGACAAGAAAAGCCACTCACCAATATGATTGCCAACGATTCATGGTCCAAGGCAATGTATCGTATGGAGAAATTGTACGAAGATCATGGTGAAGACTCGATGGAAGGTATGCAACTCATGCGACGTACTGAAGCCAGTATGGAATTATTGGCAGGAATAGGAAGATGGGACCAAGCAGAACAAGTAGCGGTTTCATTGCTCGCCTTGAAGGCAGGAAGAAAGGCCGAAATTGCCCGATTGATTCTAACTGCTGCATCCTTGGCTCAACGTGATTTCCATGAAGCAACCCCGCGCCTTCAATTACTCACTCCCGGAGATGTTGAAACCGCTAGACTCTATTGGATTTCCAGTGTAGTGGAGCCAAAAATGAAAATACCTCCTGAGTTTGATGCAATATTGTCTATCGACCCGATTACTAAACGCAATATCGATTTGATTAAGCGCTGGAATGAAGGGGAAGTTGCGACTAATCTTGATTGGATTGATGACCCTCCTGGTAGACTATTTGTTCTCGGAGATATTGCACGATTCAGATTATGGGGCCAATCTGCCATTGCTCTAGACCTACTAGAATCTTGGATTGATGCGAAAAATATCGACCTTGATTCTTGGCCACATGGACAAGTGGCTAAGGCTCTTCTTTACATGGATAAAGGCATGGAAGCGAGCGCGATAAAAATTATCGAAAGCGCAATGATAGAACATCCACGTCATCCGCACATACGTCGATTGGTAATCTATTTGGCAGGAAAAGGAATGATAAAGATGCCTCCCCCTGAACCCACTGGGCTCATCTGGGCAGATACGATGGAAGGAGAGTGGGAAGATAATTGGGTAGAATCACATAATGTAATTCCAGCTCCTCAAATTGAAAACAAGCGAATGAAAGCACACGCATGGGCTGCTAATGCTTGGTCGGTCCGTCAAAAAATGTCTGTACTTAACCCAAAGAAAAGGGGTTGGAAAAAGTTGGATTGGGATAATCCTCCATTAGCAAACCATCTCATCACGACAGGTCTGATAACCACTGTTGGTGGGATGCCAATCGACTTAGGATTCCCTGGATGGATCAAAGAAGATTATTGATTAAACCATCAACTTCCTGAGTTTTACCGCAATAACGGCACCTCAATTCTAGTGGGGCACGATTCGTTACCACGAGCCTGTGGGGTAATGGTTCTCGATGATTGGTAGTAATACAATTTGAGAAAGTACACCGGGCGACATCTACGACTTCATCGGTAAGGTTGATTTCCAATTTCTCTGCAACTGAATACGCACGAATAATTGCAACTGAAGCATCGGGTGCAACCAAAGCTAGTCTGTCCAATTCATTCTGAGTTAATTCACGGTCCTCGACTTTGATGATGTCCTTACCACCCATTTTCTTAGATGGTACATTCATTACCAATGAAACAGGATTGGAATTTTCCCCTTCTATCCCAAGCATTTTCAAAACAGAGAGAGATTTACCTGCGGGAACATGGTCGATAACTGTACCATTTCTAATTGCAGTAACCCTGCGCATACTTTGTTCCTTAACGCTCATCACAGTGCACCTCCTGCAGCTTCTACATCCTCAGGTACTGGGACACTGAGTAACCAACACATTAGCGACATTCGAGTCACTACGCCATTGAATGCCTGTTGGAAATAGCAAGCATGACGTGTTTTATCTACCGATGGATGTATCTCATCAACCCTTGGTAATGGATGCATAATAATCATCTCTGCATTGGCATCATCAAGATCATTCGCATGTAATTTGTAAGCCCCTGCAACCTTGGAATATTCATCCTCGTCTGGGAAACGCTCTTTCTGAATTCTTGTCATGTAGATTACATCAGCACCGGAAATCTGGGCTAGAAGGTCATCTGTTTCGGTAACTTCTGCTCCATTGGCTCTAAGGTCAGCAATTATCTCTTCAGGCATACGCAAAGTGTCTGGAGAAGCAAATATGACACTGCAACCGAATCTTGTGAGAGCATGGGAAAGAGAATGTACTGTTCTACCATAACGCAAATCTCCAGCTAATACCACATTTAGATTTTCTAAGGTGCCGTGAGCCCTGCGAATAGTGAATAGATCGAGCATGGTCTGTGTAGGATGGTGCCCTGCGCCGTCGCCACCATTTAGAATCGGTACTCGAGCACTATCGGCTGCATATTGAGCAGCTCCTTGTCTTGGATGACGCATCGCAATAATGTCAGTGTAACCATCGACCATCTGGATGGTGTCAAAGAGAGTTTCTCCCTTGACAACCGACGAAGTTTTGACATCCCCGAGATTTACAACACCGCCACCAAGACGCTTCATTGCGGTCTCAAACGACATGCGAGTTCTAGTAGATGGCTCGAAGAATAGATTGCCGAGAATTCGTCCCTGTAATAACGGCAAATGGAGTCGACCTTCCGCTACCGGAAGAAGACGCTCAGCGTCGTCAAGGATAGAGATAATCTCTTCATTTGTCAAATCGTCCATGGTGATGATGCCGGACATGTCGCTTCCCCTTCCAACAGGCTTGGTCCAACACCGACCATGAACATTAGGGCGCGCCAGTCCGTTCCATTGATGAGGTATGAATATCCCCTGTGGGGACATGCGCAGGGCTCTGCTCCTCATTCTACTCCTCCTCCTGCCCTCTGTTCAAGCGGAGTCGGGTGGTTCATGGACGGTTGAAGTGGAAGACCCAACCGGAGCCCCAATAGCGAATTGTGATGTTCAACTCAAAGAGCCATGGACACAAGCACAAATCAATGAACCACAAGGGGCTATGTGGCAAGGTGCAGCAACTTGCTCAGGATATGTCGTAATGTGGCACCCTCCCGTTTCGATTGACCAAACTACTCTAGTCTTAGATGCTCATCCGATTATTCCTGATCTCTTTACAGTCGAAGGCGCTCATACCGTAATGGCAATTGGGAGCACTTGGTCAATAGCAGTTTCAGATGGGCCGGTTTCTGCGCCACATGGAATTGCACTTGTTGTAATTGGAGAAGGGGGGTCTACTCTTAGAACTGGGCAATCTCATATCTCAATTCCAAATGGCACCAATACCTACAACTTATCTGGAAATTATTCGGATTCGATATCTGTCAAAGCCATACATGCCACTTCTGGAATGATAATCGATTGGATAGATTACAATATCACGGTCGGTGAATATGGTGGAGAATGGAGTGCAAGAGTGTATCTTGACGGGCTTCCGATAGGAGAAGAGATTTGGCCCCCTACTGTACAATGGATAGAAACTCAAGCTTCTACATCAGTTATTTCGGGTCTCGCAATACTAGATTTTCCTGACTCCTTAGCAGCCAATAGTGTTGTGAATGCAACATGGTTTGCTCATCACTACTTTTCAACCGGCATTGGATTACCATTCATCCCCGGTACACAGGCAGGTATTCTCAGTCAAATTGAGAGATTTATTCCTAGCGGAGTTATCGGTTTGGAAAATATGTTGGAAACAATGGTCTGGGCGGAAGGACTGGAGGGGTTGTGCTGTATGGTCGACCATAATGTCGCCAATGTAAACTCGATCAATATCGAATCCAATATCGACCTTTCTTCAGGATATTGGGGCTGGAATGAAAGCGCAACGTTGAGCGCACAAAGATCACATCTAGACCTAGTTAGGCTGGAGGTCCCATTCCACAATGATTTGCGACAACTCACTCCACTGAATATCAGGACCAACGGAGACTGGCAATTCAGAAGCGCACCCGTAGATGATTGGTTTACTGGAATTCCTTCGAACTTTACTTTGCAGAGAGATATTGTCTCTATTTCGGGTCTAATGACAATTACACTTGCTCAAAATCAAGCACCTGTGCTAAATATCTTAGATGGATCTGCTCTTGATTGGAATTCAACTCACGAATTTGTAGTATCGATTAATGATACTGCAATGAGTACTCATTCATGCGACTGGAATATCTCTGGAATTACTGATAATTCCAGTGTTGACTTATCTCAATTTGCAAAAGATTCGAATCTTGAAGTTTGGGTAGAATGCACAGATGAAGGCGGCCTCATCGGCATTTGGAATGGTAGTTTCATTCTTGACGATGAATACCCTTGGATCAATGCGAGTAATGAGGTACAGGAAATCCCTCCTGGCCTATTCACTTGGGACTTGATGGTCGGTGATGACCACGATGATAATCTCAGAGTATATTGGACCAGCAATAAGAGTGAAGGATGGTGGTATACTGGAGATTACCTTGAGACCAATTTTTATGTCAATTCTCAACTAAATTCGATTAACGATGATATTGAAACCCGTCACCAATCTCAAGGGCCAATCGAATATTGGCTCGCTGCAGAAGTAAGTGATGATGCTGGCCATACTACAATTGGCAACTGGACTATTCGCTTAACTGATGCAGCATCTCCAGTATTATTCTGTGATGTAGAAAGACTGGATGATGGAAATTGGAATCCTCATGGAGTAGGGCGCATTGGTGATACACAGCGGCTAAACTTAACCGAATCATTCGATGACCATTCAGCCATAGATTCGATGAGTTATACTATCAAAATCAATGATGTAATTATTCTTGAAAATGGGGATTGGAGTCAAGCGAATATGATTGAATTCAATGACCTCGAGGTGGGCTACCATCTCGCGTGGATTAGTGCAACTGATGAAGCGGGCAACACCGGAGGAATACAAATTGGAGTTGTTGTGGCCCCTCCTCTTGATGTCGATATCGAAATTGAAGATGTGAGGTTCATGGGCGAGGATGTTTCTCCCGGCCCAAACCAATTTTGGGTTGAACTTGTGAACCATGGAGCATATGGAACAAATGTCACTGTTTGTGCAAAGGATGTTTGTGTTCACAATATGATTGATGGCGGGACAGCAGCGGGCCCGGGTCGACTTACTATTCCAATGAATGTTGAACTCGGCTGGTTCGACACTCTCGAAATAGAATACACCTTTGTCGATGATGAAGGCGAAGTACCTGTAACCAAAATTCACTCGACCCAGTACAGTAGTGGGGCAGGAATCGGCGGTCTCGAATTATCGCTACTTTGTGGCATTTCAATATTGATGATCCTGTTGTGGCGCTGGCGCAACCAGCCGAGATTCTGAATAACCCGGATGGAGTCGGTTGAATATGGACGGATTCAGTAATGCCGAAGAAGCCGTCGAATCTGAATTTGAGAAGAGGTTTGCTGCGATTGAGCGTTTGGCCGGAATTTCGGCTATTACCCTGCTCACTGCAGCCACATGGCTTGCTTGGCCAGCACTCTCTTCAGCAATGAATGGAGGGGCATTATTCAGTGGCCTTGGTCATTCATTTATCATCTTAATTTGGGGCGTTATTGTTCAAGATCTCGGAATTCAAGATGCTCGAGCACGCTCACGAGTTGGGGCCGCTTCATCGATAGCCTGGCTACCGATTTCAATTATGGCAATCCCGTGGTTATTTTCGACACTAGACCAATTGGTAGGTGGAATCTTCTTACTGGTAGTTGCAAGTTGTCTATTCTACTGGGGCCGAGAAATCTTGAGCGGTGGCCTAGATGTAATGCGCTTCAGAGCTGTAATGGGATTCCTGGGTGTTGTGCTTGCCGCATCAATTACAAGTGCAGGAATGGAGCCAGGTAAAGTTGGTTATTCTCAAATTGCATTATGTGGTATTGCGCTATTATTGGTACTCAAGGATTGGTTTGGAGAAGATGGGGACCGTCGAGAACGAAAGGGATTCGATACTAGGCTCAATGCTCTTGAACTAAGGATGCTAGAACTGAAGAGTTCCGGTGCTGCGGTTGATCAGGCTGCGAGTTTGGTAATGACTGCACGCGAAGAAGGACATCGTGACCCAGAGTATGGAAATCGATTACTCGATGAAGCAGAAGAGGATATCGAAAGGTCACTTTCCTTAGCGGATGATGTTGAAGCCATTAGGGCTGATGCTCTGTCTTCGGTTGAAAATGCAGAGGATATCGCACCGATAGTAAAGCGCCCACGCAAGGCTTTCGATATGGCTGAGAGAGAAGTAGACCTCGGTTCTCTACGAGAAGGGGAAGCGCTCTATCGACAAGCAAAGAAAAGAGCTGGTGAAATTATTGAATGGTGGGAAAAGGCCGAGAAAGCAATCACTACAGCTTCTAGATTACTAGGTGAAGAAAAAAATCCACCAAATGATTTACCTGAATTATTACTCGATGCAAAGAAGAAACTCGCTGCTGAACAACCAAAGAAGGCTTTCGAATTTGCAATCGTAATTCCCGACCAACTTTCGGCATCAGAAGCCGCTGGAGAAGTTGCTGAAGAGGCACTAATCGAGGCAACACGTCAACTCAAAGGAGTAGATGGAATTGACAAACATGAACTTGAAGAGAGACTCACCAAAGCAAAAGATGCCCTCGATACAGGCGATAACTCATCGGCTAAAGGACTAGCAGATGGTGTGGTTCGTGAGATAAATGCGGAAAGAGAGGCTATGGATGATGTTCGCCGCGCCCTACGCCAGAAAGTCCATCTCATCTCCCGTTGGCAAGAAAGGGAAGATGCTACAGATTGGGATGAAAGGCTGAGTGAAATTGAAGACGCCGCAGATAATCTTCAATGGACACATGCCGCAACATTACTCGAACGTTTGACAAAGGATCTCGACAAAGTGGGCAAAGATAGTGATGAAGCCGGTGAATTGCTTGAATTTGTTCAAGATGAATGGCGAGTACTTCGCAATCAATGCGAAGCTGGTTCTATCAAGGTCGACGATGATGAAAGGCACTCTGCTGAAGAGGCAATCGCACTCGCCATTGAGGCTCACAGCGCTGGAAGAATCGATGAGGCACTGGAAGCACTTGGATTAGCAGATGGATTTATGGAGAAATTAAGACGCAGAATTTAGGATAGTTGCGCCCGCATTTCACATGCCTTACAAGTTTCTCCGCTACACATTTCTCCACATTCAATACAAGCGCTTGGAGTAACTGGTCTGTCGCCCTTTGCCTTGATGTGCAATGCTTTCACATCATCAGCCATACGAAGTAATCCATGCCTTGTCCCTGGGACATCTGATTCCATCATCGCAATGGTTTCACGATGACGGAACCGAAGGGCACCTTCTCCATGTGGGCATTCCTCATGATGAATCGGTAAGCCCTTATGAATTGCATAAAGATGTATTTCCTGCTCTGGAATCCAACGCAATGGCACGATTCGGGGCGCCATTCCATCGATTGGGAAATTTGTATGAGGCGCTAATCTTAGTGTTCTCTCAAGGTCGCCATTTTGCAAATTCATCATAATGGTTTGAGCCATATCATCGAGATTATGTCCAAGGGCAATGAAATCTGCACCCACTCTCTTTGCTAGATGATTTATTCCTTGCCTGCGAAATACCCCGCAATATGAACAGGGGGCTTTTTTTTCATCGAGCGAATCTAATTTGCCCACAACTTCATCCATTTCTTTGAATCCTAATTCTGGGTAACTTACCGTTTCGAATTGCACACCAAGATCCTCGCATAATTTACGAGCGCATTCCAATGAAGGAGGCCTATATCCTTCGATTCCTTCATCGACACATCCGCCAATAATCGTGACATTTCGGTGTCGGCCAAATACATCATGAATTCTTTCGAGAAGGACGGCCGAATCTTTTCCTCCTGAAATTGCAACTAGTAGGGTAATATCCTCTCCATGAGGGATAATCAATTGCTCGCGAATAGCCTTCGAAAATTTCTTGCGAATACTATCAGAAAGATGTGCGCCACACATCATTCTACCCGAGTAAACCTGGTGGTGAATTGCCGGATTACGGCATTTGTCACACGAGGGGACCTCGAATTGTCCGGCCATGACCCCTCCTCGGGGTTCTGGGCTTGAGACCAACGGTTGGGCATTTCAATTGAATTTTCGAATTTCCAATTGGAATTTCACAGTGAACCATCGAGTTTACAAACAATCCAGTTGGCGAAATGAAACTACTCGCCAAAACGCCCTACGGGCGGAGTGTAAGCCCAAACTTCTTGAAGCCCCATTCGGGCTGAACCCATTTGAGCGCGCATGCTACAACGTATCCTTGCCCGATTTTGCGCCCTTCCGGGAGCGAATCAGTCCTACCTTGTCTCAAGACATGATGGCCTGGTCGCAGCGGTCGGAAAACGCAACAGGGTACCGGATCTTGAGTTGGCCAATAAATTGATTCTGGCCCTCTCAAATATTGAAGCGGCAACAGGTGTTAGTGATGGTCTTGAACTCTGGTTCGAAGGCGATGACCACCTATTGCTATCGAGAATTGACGAGGATGAATACGTCGTCATCTCCGGTAAAGGAAAGCGGATTGCAAGATGGCGACATGCCATTGAGAACGATCTAGAAATGCTGCACGCAATAAGCTAAGGTGAAAACATGTTCGATCTACCATATGGAATGCCTGTCCAAGATGAATTGGATTTGAGTGATGGCTCAATTATGTCCTTTGAACACGGATGTATTTCGACCTACCTCGGTCGACGTGCAACGCCGTCTGGACATAGAATTGTAAGGGCGGGAAGAATTGTCGGATGGCTTGCTGAGCCAACAAAGGGCAAAACGCTACTATGCGGTTCTGAAGCAAAAGCGCGACTAGAATTACTCGAGAATGACACTCATCATCACAATGTAAGGGAATGGACTCAGAAGGCGCTTGGAGCCGTTGCTGAAATTATTCCTGAAGCATTTGAACACACGGCCGATATTCGTGGACTATTGGGCTCTGGTGACTCGTTGGAACGTCTCCTTGCTCGAGACCTTTCAACCGTTCTTTCCAAACTTGCAGACCGGGTAGAAGTCCGTGGAGGTATTGCAGTTGATCAAGGAATGCTGATTGACGATGCGGGAGATTTGCCTTCTTCGGCTGAAACACTCGCCTCTCAAGTTGGAGAAACTTTAGCTGGTCGTAAAGCAATGGCTAGCGACCTTGGACTCGAAGGTTCAGGCCATTGGACCTTGCACACTGGAGATGGCTCGCTACTACTTGCGGAAGCTGGAGATGTAGCATTGGCAATCTGGACAGAAGCAGATGTTGACCATTCTCGATTAATCAACCAAATATCGGCTATAATGGATGGAGAAATTGGAGCGATGGGTTCCGCTGGTGAGAAACTCTCTGAGGGCCATATCGTACGAGAAGGTAGGGGTGGAACCGATGCCGTTGTCTCAATGCTACAATCGGCAATGGATGATGGGGTAACTGGTCATCTTTCTGCAGGAAAGTCAGGCAAAGCCATTCGCGTCGCACTTGCAAAAGGAATCCCTGTTGGAATTCAAGCCCCGAAAGGACATAGCCTCAATGCAGCGATGAATGACCTGACCGAATCAAAACGGGTTCTTGCTCTTCATCGATTACCGGTGGGAACAATCATCGGTACTGAATCTGGAAATGTTTCAGAATTTTCACTTGGTGAATTTTGTGAATTGCTTGCCACCATACGTACTAGGTCGGAATCAAGACAGGCTCTACTCAAGCAAACTTGTGGCCAATTATTCGGATTTGAAATAGGAATTGCAGAATTACGTAAAGAACGAGCGAAGGCTATGTTCACAATTTCTACTGCTAGTGTTAGCGAGGGCCTTTCTAAGATTGAGAAAGGTGCAGCACCTATCGATGACGGTCTTCGACGAAAATTGGAAAAAGCGGAATACAAAGTCGCTGAACTTGAAGGCGATTTAGCGGCAACAAATGTGGCTCTTGAGGCTTCAAAGAATTCTGAACAGGCTGCTAAAGTCACTGCTAAAGAAGCGAATAGACAATCCGCAGATATTCAGGCTAATATTGCCGCATCAAATTCAACTCTAGATCAAATTCAACTCGACCTTTCTGCTGCTCAAGCAGCGAGTGAGTCTGCAGAGGCTCGCTCGGACCGACTTGCAAAGAGAGTCAATGAACTCGAACACCAACTATCCGAAAGAGCGGGTGAATTAGCAAAGGCTCTCGGTGATTCAAAGGCTAGTGCTGAATTATCAGCGATGATTGAAGATATGTCTACAAAAGAAGCTGCACTTTCGAGTGATATCGATTCACATTCTACCACATTGGCGAGCATTCGCTCCCGTATTGATGATGACCAACGCCGCCAACGAATGATTGAGGAACAGGTCGAAGCAACAAGGGATAGGCACCGCCGTGCTCAAGGCGACCTAGCCGATTTGGAAAGCAAAATCAATGATGCTCAACTTTCGCTTCGCCAAATCGAAGCTGAAGCGAAAACTGCTCGAAATAGAACACATGAAGACCGTTCTAGACTTACTGAACAGGAAAATCGTACCGCTATGATTCAGGCTGAAATGCGTGAACTGATGGATGAGCGACGGCAGGTACTCAAAGAACTCGGCGACCTTGGGGCCCGAAGAGGCCAGGCTGAGGCTGACCTTTCCAATCTGCTCGATCATGCGGAAGCACTTGCTTCAGCACACGAGGACGCATTGGCAGATATTAGCGAAGCAGAAGCACTTAGAGCAAGACTTTCCCAAGAGCCTCTAGCACAAGCTCTGCTTGAAGATGGCACTCAATTTGATGGCCTTGGTCCAGTACTTCAAAGACTAGAACAAGCACGTGCACTTGGGTATTCAGTTTCACTACTAGACCGTGCTGTTGAGAGGTCTCTTCAAGTCATTCAAGCGACCGTTGACCATGTTGCATCAACACCTCGTAATCTATTATCCAATGAAGTCATGTCACTGCTTGAACGACAAGTACCTGCCACTGCAGGAGCGGTACGAGGTTTAGCACGATGGTCTGTACAACAAAGACTTGAACATCAATTAGGAGATACTGTATCAAATTTGGTTCTGGATCTCGAGAATCTTCTCGAGGATTACGATAGATCAGTTACAATGTTGCGACGAATTCGAAATGTTCTCGAACAATTGGAAAAGTTGGGAGCGCCTTCGGAGCAGGTTCAGGCATTAATTGCAAATTGCCGTAGGCCTGAGTCTTTACCTGTGCTTGCACGCGAGACTCGCTCGCTAATACAGAAGGCATTAGATGACATCCATCTCGAATCCGACATGAGAGATGCAGGTTCTGCTGTTCGTCTCGAATCTACTACTACCGCTCTTGACGAGTTGATGACACAACTGGATGCAAGTGGTTTTGTCAAAGGTGAAGTTCGAGGCGCATTATGGGATTTCAAGCGAGATGGAATGCTGCCATTTGAGCGGGACAACCTCCCGTCAGGTGAGAGGGTTCCAGTGGATGAAGAAGTAATTGAGCAACTTGCTGGTGAATTGATTGATCAAGAAAAGGCAATCGCAATTGAGGAGTCTGATATCGGGGAGGAATGGGAGGAATTACCTTCTCCATCGAATGATGATGAAGTGGTAACCTCAAATATTGTTGATGCTGAAATCAGCACACCTCCTTCAGATGATGATGAACGTGCCGCACTCGAAGAAGAACTTGCGCGACTCGATGCACGATGGGTTCGAAGGAGTGAGCCTGTAGTGGAATCTGTAGGTGAAGTTGCGTTGAGCGCTTTGGAAGATGAACTCGATGGAATAGATCTTTGAGTTGATTTTAATGGTTGATGTCTACCCTTTGTGGCTGGAAAAATTAGTATTCTTGGGTTTAGTAATTGTTTCGGGTTTCACTGCAGTCTTACTTGAGGATTATATCTCAGGGTATGCACTCTACTCATCTTGGTTTTGTGGACTACCAGTTGCAGTTCTACTACTGACTGAAGCTACAGGAAGAGTTCTACAATCCTTCCACACAAAGTGATTATTCACTTCGAGTGAAAGAGGCTTCAACTAATCCCCAAACGCGTTGCCAAGGTACAATGAACCTCAATAACGCCATCACTCCAAGGAAGAGTAATGCAGAAATAACCAATCCATATGTTAAGGTGAGTTCAATTGATTCACCAACTTGTGCTGCCCATTGACTGCCGGTGATTCCACTTACCATATCAAGAAGAACTGCGTGGAATCCTAATGCGATCATAGTAGCGATTACTGTCAAGGACAAGAAGACTCCAGTGTGGCGCAAATGCCCATTCAGAACATTGTCCATTTGGGCAACATATTCCGGATCTCTCTTGCATGATTCGGGAAGTCGATACGCATATTCTAGATGGCGTATTACTCCAAATGCTGATTCTTGGAAAATCATCATGAGACATGCGATTAGAATCAATGAAAATTGTTGGGTAGTAACCAAAGCAAATCCGAATAGACCAATCGTTGGTTCTGAAACAATTATCTCAAGAGAAGTCAACTGTTCACCATAAGAGCCGAGTTGTGCCTTGATTAGCGGGAAGGTGAGAATAGCGTGTATTCCGAGGAAAAGAAGTGAGAATCCGATAGCCCATGCAACACCACGGCGTGAGAGCCCCCATATTCCTTTGATACCAGTAATAATCGGCAAGAGATAGAATGCCAAAATTATCATTGAAAGCATCATCAATAACGGCCATTCTAATGTGCGAAGAACATCATTACCAGGCGCTGTCCATCCACTGGTGATTAATTGCCACATATACCCCATTATGAATCGACCTGCGAGTAAAATAATCATTGTGATAATGAATCCTAATTTCACTCTCTGCTGTATCTTTGGCGTTTGGAATGCTAGTAATGCCATCATTCCACCAAGGCCTATACCAATAGAAATTGGTACATAGAAACGAGCGAGGCCTTCTCTCTCGGCTCCTGTCATCCAATCCGCCAAAGGAAGTTCAGTTCCAATCAAAGATTCTATCTGAGCAAATAATTGGGTGTGATCAATACTGCCTACAACATAGGTTGAGACAATTTCCATGTACATCCACACTAATGCGAGAGTAGCGAGGACTTGGAGTGTAACGATTTGCCACTGTTTTCTCAAAACTCTGAGGTGCAGAGACCTTGCACCCTCTGCTTGTGGTGAGACTTCATCTGCCATTCATCATCACCTCAGAATCCCTTCACCTGTAACAAAGCCTGTGACAGATCCATATCTGGCATCCAATCGATTACTGAACTACCGAATCCGGCAAGGCTTGTCAATCGATTCTGCCTCTCAAGTTTCAACACCTCATACGACATCCTTGGGATGCGGCTCACGAGGCGTTCGAAATCAATACTTGAAGGAGAGAGAACTGTAACTTCATGTCCACGTCCAACAAGGTCTCTAACCGCCGCTGGTACTGTCCCATCACCTTCGCAACTCGAAATTATGAATACTGGACTGCCTCTACTGAACCTCGCTGCTAGGCTATTTGTTACTGCTTGGAGAGGCATTGTGCCTTGTGGAGCGACTCCAGCAAGAGAACTTAGAATCTTGAAATATTGCTTATCGCCAGTATCCGGTGGTAAGAAGGATAGCTTCTCATCATAAATTGTAAGTGATACTGAATCACGTCGTTTGATGAAGAAACTCGCAAGGCTTGCAGCAGCAACAGTTCCCATCTCCAATGGATTCTTCAATACAGTACCAATTCGTGCAATGTCTCTACTATCGAGAATGATGTATAAGTCGGTAACTGCATCACGACATTTCTCGTTAATCATCAGTTCACCTGTGCGCGCAAACGCTTTCCAATTGATGTTCTTGAATGGATCACCAGGGACATATTCTCGCAAGGAGTAGAATTCTGTTCCCGGACCGGGAGTTCGCAAAGTCGTTGCACCGGTGTACATCTTTGCTGTGCGACTTCGGATGAATGCCTCTTCGACATCCCGAATTTGAGGGAAGATAATGATATCAGAATGATGGTCGACAAACATCTCATCAACACTGAGATTGAATGTGTTTCGATAACGCAGTGAAACCGGACCTATCGAATAGTGTCCTCGTAGAGGGCAACGCAACACATAGCGGACTCGTGCGCTCTCGCCCGGCGCTAAATTAAGACGCATCTGATTGAGGCCACTCCTCAATTTCATTTCGTGTGGAATGTTGTCATAGACTTCGACTTGTTGAGTACGACGCTTGGAACGATTAGTTACCAATAATTCCACGTAGAGGTCATCGCCTTTGTACAGATTATCTGCGGACAAAGTTCTCTGAACCTCTACATCTCCGTGGCCACTTACCCAAGAGTTGACTACAATGAATGCGATGAATGCTATTCCTAGAATCATCATCTGGTGGTTGGAAATCATCATGCCGATAAGAATCAACGCAATGCCTCCGGAGAAGGTGAATGCAGCTTTTCGTGTCCACATCTTAGTTCACCTCATGTCCTCCCCCAGACCTTAATGCGCTTCACGATAGCAACGGTCTGTTCAAGTGAATACTTTCTATTTTCAAAGACGAATTTTACCAATACAGGGTCGTTAATCATACCCTGCAATTCTCTGGCTGGTAAGGAATCGAATTCCTCACGGGTTAGTCCGTTTTGATTGCGTACCTTTGATAGGAAAACCTGCTTGATTTTGTTACCCTTAGCATAGTACGCATATCGATTAGCATCACCAAATCCATAGTAAATGATACTGAAAACGTGACGCCACGGTTCGGGATCTTTCTTCTTGAGAAGGACTCCCTCAAATGTGATGAAAAGAATAAGGAAAAGTAGTAGCATAGCCAAACCTTCACCGGTGAAATATACCAATAGGAAATAGACGGTATTGTAGGATTCGCTTGCAACACTTGGTTGGATGTGTCTACTCTCGTCGAAGATAACAAGAGCATTTGGTGCCATTTCAGGGAGTTCATTGGATTCCGGGTCCATCAAGGAATCGCTAATGTAGTCCAATGCCCACTTGCGGTTATCATTGTCTGGAATGGTTTTGTTAGGCTCTCCACTTGTGTGGTAGTCCCCTTCATTATACCCTTCATAATCGTAAATTGCGTTAATCAGTGCACTACCATCGCCAATGAAAGTAATTCGGCCACCATCTTTTGGATTGCAATCCTGGCTAGCGCATACTTCGATTGAGAGATTGAATTGCCCCCAAAGGTCTGGAGTTTCACTGGTTTGCTCTTCGCCGACCCAGATTTCTCCATCGCCATTGACATCGATGGTCGCCTCGGCCGAAGTCACTGAACGAATTTCAGTTGTTGGGAAGCCAGAGTTCCCAGGAATCAAATCAATCCCTGTAATCTTGTTGAGCAACATTTGGTAACTTGCATCGTATTGGATTGTACCGTCTTTCCAATGTTGTTCACAAACACCTGCGTCGGATAGAGCTACAATAGTTCCATTGAATTCTTGACAAGGGTGAGCGCCTCCATCATTGCCGCTCCATCGATTATGTTGTGTTACAGTATTAGGGTCAAGTACAACCCCGTCCATCCCACATGGAGCCTCTTGCACACACATCCAGATGTAATTGTAATCCAATTCGGTTACATAGACAGTATCGTAAAGTTGGACGCCCTTGAATCGAACTCCGAAAGCCTCGGCGATTGAAGAAGAGTAACCAAAGTCATCCATGACCAATACATCGCCGCCAGCGATTACAAATTCCCTGATTGCATCAACCTCTGAAGGAGTGTATCCGTCCTCGCTTGCAAAGGTAAGGAAACCTTCGCTTGAAAACTGAGGTAAGGAAATTGTATCCCTTTCCACTCCTGCGACGATAAAGGTGGTATTACTGGGATCTTCAATATCTGCAAGAAGCAATGGTGATGAGACAAGTGATTTGGTTTCGACTCCCATATCATTGATATCTTTCTTGAATGCAGACATATCATTCCAGTCATCTCCATAAGCGGACTGCCCAGTTGTATTACCGACATTAATGACATTCGAGATGACTGTTGAGAGCAAGATTACTAGGACAAACCAGAATGCCGCCTGCAATGCGACTCTCTTCCGATTAATGCGACCCGGCCCCTCCATTTACTCACCTCTAGTACGAATTTCAGACATGGACGCTTTACTTTCGGTTTAGAAGGTGTCGCAATGATGATATGAAAATGCTCACCGCCTCAAGTGGATTCTACCGGCCATTTGAGATACTTCATCCATCGGAACTTTGCACATTCCGTTAACCATAGGCCACGGTAATTTGGAAGTGTCGATATCATTCGCGACATCAACAATTAATTCGATAATCTGACCGGAGCGCACATCGATAACAATGTCTTCGAGATGGCCGAAGAGTTCACCGTTGTTGTCAACAACCTGACGAGTCAGAAATTCAGTACCAAAACTCGCCATTCGTCTTCGCCCCCCTTTACAGGGGGGCGTATCAAAGCCTTGAAACAACCGGCTACGAGTTAGTACTACATCGACTCCATTCCAAAGCCAGAATCTCTTGTTCTTTTGATGTTAGAAAGGCCTGAAACAAGGCGTTCTTCCATTTTGTTGTAGTACTCTAGCATTTCCGGAGTAACCGTTGGACGTACACGAGATATCGCTTCCTCAAAGTGCCCTTTTGTGACCTTCTTTTTGTTCGCTCGCATTGCGATCAATGCAGCCTCTCTACAGACCGATTCAATATCTGCACCTGTGAAGCCATCCATGTTACCTAGGATATCCTTGAATGAAAACTTGGACAATGGCATGTCTGCGGTGTGAATTGCCATGATTGTTTCGCGCGCTTCCTTGTCTGGTGGCGGTACGTGTAGGACTCTTTCGAAACGACCACTGCGCAATAATGCAGGGTCAATCATCTCTGGCCGATTTGTTGCAGCAACGATAATCACGCCATCCATATTCTCAACACCATCCATACTCGCTAATAATTGGTTTACCACCCGATTTGCAACATCTGAACCACCTGTGGAAGAATTCGAGGAACGCATGCTAGCAATTGACTCAAACTCATCGAGGAAGATGATACTCGGATTGGATTGTGTTGCCTTCTTGAAAATCTCGCGGATTGCCCGTTCGGATTCTCCCACCCATTTCGAGATTAATTCAGGTCCCTTGATTGAAATGAAATTGGCTTTTGCTTCATTAGCAATTGCTTTCGCCAGCAGGGTCTTTCCAGTTCCTGGTGCACCAAATAGTACGATTCCTCGTGGTGGTTTAATTCCAAAGTGTTCAAAGAGTTCTGGCTTGGTTAATGGCCATTCAACACTCTCTTTAAGACGGTCTTTGATTTCCTTTAATCCACCGACACTATCCCAAGAAGTATCTGGAATCTCAACATAAATTTCACGAAGTGCACTTGGTTCAACTTCGTGAATCGCCTGTTGGAAATCATTCATATTGACTTCCATCTTCTCAAGAACTTCTGGAGGAATTGTTTCTTCTTCAAGATCGATTTCTGGCAGGTATCGGCGCAAAGCCTTCATTGCGCTCTCTCTTACCAAAGCAGCCAAATCAGCTCCTACAAATCCGTAGGTATTCTCCAATACCCATTCCATATCAAAATCATCAGCAATTGGCATTTGGCGGATGTGGACCTCAAGAATCTCTTGGCGGCCATTACGGTCGGGAACTCCAATCTCGATTTCTCTATCGAATCGTCCCGGTCTCCTTAATGCGGGATCCATTGCATCTCTACGATTGGTCGCTCCTATGACAATGACATTGTCTCGCCCTTTCATTCCATCCATCAGAGTGAGCATCTGAGCGACAACTCGACGTTCAACTTCTCCACTAACATCCTCGCGCTTTGGACATATCGAATCTATTTCGTCAATGAAGACGATTGCCGGAGCATTGGTTGCAGCCTCATCGAATATTTCACGAAGTTGCTTCTCGGATTCACCATAATATTTTGAGATAATTTCAGGTCCATTAATGGAAGTGAAATGGGCATTAGTTTCGGTTGCTACTGCCTTCGCAATCATAGTCTTTCCAGTACCTGGTGGCCCGTGTAGTAGGACTCCTTTCGGCGGATCTATTCCTAAACGACGGAATAATTCAGGATGTTTTAATGGAAGTTCTATCATTTCTCTAACTTTCAATAATTGGTTACCGATGCCACCAATGTCCTCGTAAGTTATTCCTTGTGATTGGCCTGCATCTTCATCATCGATAGCTTCGTCCTTGATGACAATGTCAGTATCGGAATTTACCTGCACAATTCCCTTAGGTGTCGTTTGAATCACAGCGAAAGGAAGTGCTTCGGCAAAGAGGGTCATTCCGGGAATAAAAATTCGGTCCCCTGCGACAACTGGCCTCTTGTTTAGACCACGACGAGCAAATCCTTCTATTCCGGGCCCAAACTTGACCTTCTGCTTATTTGCCATAACAGGAGAAAGCACCAATTTGGTGCAAATCTTTGCATCTACTTTGGTTACTGTTACTCGGTCACCAAGACTTACTCCAGCATTTTTGCGAATGATACCATCTACTCTGATGATATCCATTTTTGTATCCTCGGGACGGCTACGCCAATATATTGCAGCCGTGGTTCTATTCTCGCCTTTTATCTCGATAATATCGCCTGGCTTTAGTTCAAGGCCACTCTCCCCACTAATGCGCGCACGGCCGTGGCCGACATCGCTTGGAATCGCTTTCGAAACTCGAAGGGAGATAGAATTGGAGTCGTCATCAGCCATGTTGCACCCCTCCGGGAACAAACTCGCCTTTTCACTGCCCCTCTAAAAGGGGATGCATTAGACAACCTGTTCAAGCGGTGCATTGATGTGAGGAATGCATAACGGACAGTCATGGCACATGTACTAGAGACCGGCCTTGAGTTTATGGAAAGCAGCAATCCTGACAACCTACCAAAGGTAAGAGGATTCAATATCATCAATGGCCAAATGAAATTGGCAAGTGATGGTAATACTTTCACAAGTAGAAATCCAGGACTACTTGCTGACGAACTGGGGGAGTTCCCTCTTTCTACTCGTGACGATATCCATGAGGCCATCGCTGCAGCTCGTGCTGCATTCACTGGTTGGGCTGCTACGCCACCTCCAACCAGAGGACAGATCATTGGCAATATGGGCCGCCTACTAATGGAAAACAAGGATGCGATTGTCGCACTAGAAACCCGTGAGATTGGGAAGACGCTCAAAGAGAGCGCTGGTTCAGTACAGGAAGCAATTGACACATGTCTATTCTTCCAATCAGAAGGGCGCCGACTATACGGTCAAACCGTCAACTCCGAACTACCTGACAAGGAATTGTTCACCTACCGCCGCCCTCTCGGTGTCTGTGGAATCATCAATGCTTGCAACTTCCCTGCTGCAGTTCCATTCTGGAAAATGATACCTGCACTCATCTGCGGAAATACCTGTGTTTGGAAAAGCCCGCAGGACGCACCTCTACTATCACTTGCTTTAGCCCGCATTATGCATCAGGCTGGACTGCCTGATGGTGTTGTGAATCTAGTTCACGGCAAAGGAAGCGGTGCAGGACAGGCAATTGTCGATGCAGTCGACGAGGGCCTAATCAACAAGATCTCCTTCACTGGTAGCACTGCTGTAGGCAAGGCAATTGGTGAAGTCTGTGGACGAAACCTGGTCTCTTGTTCACTAGAATTAGGTGGAAAGAACCCGCAAGTGGTAATGCCTTCAGCAGATATCGACAATGCTGTCGAAGGTGCTTACTGGGGTGGATTCGGTACCGCTGGACAGCGTTGTACTAGCCTAGGAAACCTAATCCTTCACCAGGATATCTATGATGAATTCATGACCAAATTGATGGCAAAGGTCGAGGCGACAATTATTGGAGATTCCTCGCGCCACGAAGGTGTTCTCTACGGACCAATGCTATCTGAAAAATACGCACGTGACTTCCTATCTTCTCTCGAGATGGTAGAATCTGATGGCGCCAACAAATTGTGGGGTCAGGGACGCATAGAATCCGGTAATACCCCTACCAATTTCCAGGGTACTCCAGAAGATGGCATCTACATGTGGCCTCACGTCTATGCAGATGTCACCGAGGACATGAATTGCTTCCATGAGGAATTATTCGGACCAGCAATTACCATTGTCAAAGCAAATGACTTCGACCATGCCCTACATCTTGC
Source organism: Candidatus Poseidoniaceae archaeon (assembly GCA_030747785.1). Classification (GTDB taxonomy): domain Archaea; phylum Thermoplasmatota; class Poseidoniia; order Poseidoniales; family Poseidoniaceae; genus MGIIa-K1. Next base: position 43,400 of record JASLKC010000009.1, read on the forward strand.
AAACGCTTCACCATATGGCCTCTCATCATCAATTTATACCAACGACCGCCTCGAAGCATACCGATTCAAGATTGGTATCAAAGCTGGAATGACCGGGATTAACAACTCGACCACCGGGGCAGAAGCACACCTACCATTTGGTGGAGTGAAAGGCAGCGGTAACGGTACTCGTGAATCAGGAATCTGGGTTATCGAAGCATACTCGTATTGGCATGCAGTTAACGATGAACTTTCGGGTAAACTCCAGTTGGCTCAAATGGATGTCGATGAAATCGAAATCGAAAAGGCTGAAGTCGACTATTCTTCACTCGCGTGAGGGGTTAAACATGGAGATTACTAGAGAGAATATACGTCTAGCGCTATACATCACAGGGCCGCTGGTTCTAGCATCCTATGCTTTTGGGTTGTCTAGAATGGAAAATCCCAATGATTTGTGGGGAGGTATTCCTGAATCATGGCGAACCCTCAACGTGATGTGTATGTTTATCGCCGCTACTGGGTTCCTAATCATGTGGTGGTTCTTCCTATACCGATGGGACTCTGCTGTTGTTGAAACTGTGCAATGGCCCTGGGGAGAGGGCAATAGCGGAGGGCATGCCCGGCTGATGCTTGCATTCCTTCTGGTCACGATTCCATCCATGTTCTGGTTGGAATTAACAGCACTACATATTCGAACCGATGGCAATTGGACACAGTGGCTTGTCATCGGAAACCTTTGGCTCGTTTGTTTAGGAAATATCCTTCTTGGCTTATTTGCGTGGAGCGCACACCAGCAAGGTATAGCATCCCATTCGATTTGGCCGGTTTTAGGATCGTTAATGCTTGCAATTCAAGTGATTATCAATGATGGCATATTATGGAATTTGAAATATCCATGGTAATAGATTGGTTCAAATGGCGAATGCCCAAATTCGGGCTATGGATAAGGAACTGATGCTACTTCCAATGTTTACTCTAGTGCTTCTTACCGCTTGGGTCGGAATAAAAATGAGGCTCAATCGTGATAAATCGGTTCGTGAAGGTTTCAATTGGCGTTATTTCAAGACCAAAGAAGGTGAAAAGCCACCACGCTATGTCCAGCAATCAGATTCCCATTTTGAGAATATGTTCGAGATACCGACCCTATTCTATGCCGCATGTCTCGCTTACATGGTGATGGATGTTGTCGATGAAATCGCTCTCGTAATGGCCTCGCTTTTCGTCCTTGGACGAATTGCTCACGCATGGATTTCTCTGGGAAGAGACAAACTTCTATGGCGAGCCAGGGTATTTGTTGCAACGAGCACCACATTGATTGCAATGTGGATTTGGCTCATCGTTCTCACCACTCCTTGGTAAAATTGGCGAGAGTAGGATATCATTGATTACATCGGCATCGGCACTATGCGCAAGGGTTCGCAGTTGTTGCTATTCGTCGCTACCCTATACAACGCCCGAATACTGATTATTCCTCAGAATCGCTTTGCAGTTTCATATTGTGCGTCATTGCTAAACAACTTGCTAAAACAACGGAAAATAGGATGCAGAGCGACAATAAATTACCGGTGTTTTTCGCAGGTGGAAAAGTTGTGAAACTAAGTAAAACAAATACTGAAATTGACGTTATTGCTGCGCCCCATCTCGCAAATGTATCTTTACGCGTTGGAATATGTTCTACACTAGCATGAGAAAGATAATCAGCAGCAAAACCCATTCCTAAGAGAACTACTGGTGCAGTAATAACTCCTCTCACTCCTACAATACTTGCCATTCCATCAACGGCAGCACCAATGGCAATTATTCCTATTGCAATTCTAGTTGCTCGTCTAGGTGACTGTGTAACAACAACAGATACTGCAAACACTGCACATCCAGCAACCACAATCTGCGTGACTCTACTATCTTCAAACGAACGTGCTAAAGATGCACCTATGGGGAGATCACCTCCCACTTTTCCTGATAATTCATTTGATTCTAGTAATTCTTCAACATCTTCAAGAAATTGTAATGCGGCATCAGCATTTTGCCCATCAATCAAAACTGCAATTGCAACTCCAGTAGTTACTCCATCACGTTGAAGTCGCGCATCTTCAACAAAGGCTGAACCATGGCTTGCCTCTGAAACATAATCAATTGTAGGCGACTCTAGGCCACTATCTATGCTTTGTATTCCCAATACCATTGGAGTACGCAATAATCCAGTTTCAAAAGAAATTACACTTGGATGGCTTCCCAACTGTTTTTGCAAATCTAATATGGCATTGAGATCCTCTTCCGAATCACCATCAACATCAACAACAACCCAAGCAACTGTACTTGAGGCTAATACATATTTAGTTTGCAAATCTTTCAAATCATCCAATGCAGGATCATTTTCTGGAAGAAATTGCTCGACATCAAATACCTCTACACCAGGAGGGGAAACAACTGCAATTGAAGCCAATAATAAGAGTGCAATAGGCCAACTCCACGAGAACATAGGATTAGGTATCATAGACTCTGGTGATTGGGATTGATAATCAATTTGAGCACGTTTTCTCAAATATAAATCCTCCAACACATATCGAGTAATCACCCAACAAAGAATTATTCCAATGGCCATGACCACTGCTAGAGAACGTTGTGCCTTTATTGGTGAGAAAAAGGATAATGAAATAGCTGCAAGTGTAGTTCCTAATGCCATTAATAGCATACTACGCACTTCTTCTCGCTTTCTTGAAGACTTACAATACCAAAATGCACCATCAACTGCTACTGCTATTATTATTGGGAAAGCAATTATATCGATTACTGAAAAGGTAAATCCAAGTGCTGAAAGTAAACCTGCTTCAGCACATATCGCTAATCCAACACCTCCAAGAGTTGCTGCTACTATTTGTAAATCCCTTAATGTAAACATCATCACAGCTGCAAGAATTATTATCGAAGGGAATAGAACGAATTTTAGTTCATCCTCTGCCACCGTTTTTGATTTTGCAAACAACATGTTTACTCCTGCAGCAGAAATTTCAAATTCAGTGGAATCACTTACTTTTTGAGCCCACAAATCAAGAGTCCCCCAGTATCCATTTGGATCATCACCAGATTCAAGCCAAACTAACCACAACATTTCATCTGTGTCAGGTGCTTGGTCTGCGTTTGCGCCAGAAAATGCTGGACAAGCAATACCGAAGTTAGTATCCTTAGGTAACATCAATAATGTTGCTTCAAATGCTTGTTTCTCAGCCTCAGTAGTACCATTTCCACACCATCCCTCATCGAGTTGAGGCAATAAAACATCATGCCACTCAGTAGCATTTTCTAGTGAGCGGTTTCTAGAAGCAAAAGCATCTGCCCAGATACTATATGGCGTTTCAACTCTAGAAACTTTAACTTGTTTCTCATCCCAAGAAGTACTAGAATTTGAGCCATCCATAAGCTCTTTTTCAAGTTGCATTAACTTCTCTACAAGATCAAAATCACCGGTGAGTGAACGTCCATCGTCATGCCGAATAGTGAGTATTAACTGTGAATGACTAGTATTCCCAATAGATTCTTCACGAATTCTTTTATCTGCCTCATCATCAAATATTGCTTTAGTGTTGAGAACTGGTTCAACAGGAAATGCGACCAATAGGCCCGAACAAACTACCAAACTCACTAGGAGTGTAAGGCGGAGTTTCTCTGGGGTCATGATAATGCCTTGCCCTACACAGCAATCATCTTTGCTTAACCAACACTCTCAAAGTGTTAATCTAAGTTCAAGTCCACTTTTCCCAAGTCCCAGTAGCAGGATCTTTCCACCACCAAGTTCCACTCTCATTAGGATATTCAGTAACCTCATAGCCATCACTCATGTGACCTTGATGGCCTGGAGGTGGTGTTTGTGGAGGTCCACTTTGTACTGCTGCTGGAGCAGGAGAATCATACATCATTGAATTGGATTGTGCTTCAAACAACAGATCTTCCTCTTCATATTTCCAATCATTATCACTATCGCCGCCACCTCTTCTTACAAACAACAGAGACAGAATAGCCAAAACAAGAACTCCTACGCCAATTCCTCCTAGAACTAACGGATCCATTCCAAGGAAACCTTCTGTAGAGTCACTAACTCCATCGTCGTTATCTTCATCATTTGCTATTTCTAGTTGTGAATCTGAGCAACCTTCTAAATTCACATCTTCACCCGATAAGGTATCAGGGCACAAATCTGTTCCATCATCCACTCCATCCAAGTCACTATCCTCAGACTGCATTGATTCTACACATCCCTGACTATCTACAATTGCGTCTTGTGGGGTATTGGGGCAATCATCAGCATCATCCATTACGCCATCGCCATCACTATCCAAATCAGATGAAGGACAGCCATCAGGACCAACTACTGCTCCAGAAGGTGTATTTGGACACTGATCATCAGCATCGATGATGCCATCATTGTCATCATCGGTGTCTAATTCATCAGCAATTCCATCACCATCAATGTCTGATGGCTCTTCAATGACAGTTCCTTCAGATGTTACAGTAATCATGAATTCTGCAGCATTGTACATTCCTCCCGATAATCTAACCATTAATTCTCCTTCTGGAAGAATAAATGTTGTCTGGCCGTTCGAATCTGTAATCGAATTATCGATTGTCATACCATCTTTAAGCAAAACTGCGGACAGATGGATTACCGGTTCTCCAGTTACTGCATCTGTTGCAGTAATTAGCAAACTATCTCCTACTGAAGGATTATCTGGCATAAAGTCAAGTGATAAATCTTTCATCACTAAGGGTTCAGGATTTGGTTCTGCAACCTGGGAACCTATTGCTGCTGATATTGTAGCAGAGCTGCCAGACCCTTGTTGAACAAATCCAAGAACAGTATAGTTGCTAATTGGTGATGCCAAATATGGCAATTTCAAATCAGCGCTTGAACCAATGCCCCATGCAATGGAATTTACACCGCCAATGAAATCGTCAAACAAATCGAAGATTTCCTCTTCAGTCATTTCTTCTTGACCAGAACAACCTCTATGCTCCTCATGCCACTCAATTTCATTATCACGAACAGAGAATGTAATCTCAGAATTATAAGGTGCACCGGTGTTAATTGTATAATCTTGTGAGTTTTCTTCAGAACCGGTAGTTAAAGCGAAACCTGCAACATACCGCTTGTCCCATTCAGTAGTCTCCCAATCGTGTACAGGATCAATTTCTGGACCATCTACGTATTCAAGAGACGCGTTTGATGGGTAAGGGGTTTGAGAAGAAGAATAATCACTATTGTGGTGTTCTTGGTAAATTCCAATTCTCACATTGCTGTAGTCACCATCATCATATCTTTCTTCAAACCAAATATCAATTCCTTCACAAATTTGAGTTGATTTTGTTTCTTCAGCAATCCAACCTACTTCTGGCCTTATTCCCTGCTCATAAATCAAAGAAGTAAGTGAAGCAAAATCGAGTGAAGCCATATCAAATCCAACGCTAGGGGCTGCAATTGCTAAAATTCGAGATGCTTCTCCATCATCATCATTCAATGCAATATTTGTGGTCTGTCCAGGACCAATAGTTCCCATCAAATCTAGTTGTGCAGGATTATTCAATACAATTCCTGCAGTTACTGCTGATGGCCACGGAAGAGACTGGTCATGAGCCTCACTAGGCATTATTGCAGTGTAAATCAAAGAAATTGGAGCTTTGAATCTCACCTCTTGACTTCTACTAGTATCGCCTGATTCAAATTCCAATTCATAATCTTGCATTTCACTCATGTCATCCCAATCGACATCAGGGAATGGAACATCCATGGCCATTGGTGCAATTCCAAGATATGCTGTATACTCATCATCTTGAATTCCTGAAGGATTAACTGTAAGAGTAACTAATCCAGATGAACCTGGCTCAACCGAATAGACTGGTAATCCAGCAAATGTAGTGATCTCAGTAAGACCTCCAATAGATACCGAAGCATCAGTAACAACAGCAAAATTAACTCCTAGTCCTATCATTACTTCACCGTTAGGAAGAGTTATTTTTGATTGAACAATTGAAGCATAAACTCCTGGTAATTGTGGAGTTGTTGTCAAACTAACTTTACCATCACTATCAGATACAAGAATTTCCTCTTTGACAACTTCAACTGGTCCACCAGTAATGAAATTATCAATAATTTCAGGAGATGGCGTTGCAGAATCATCTCTTTCCAACCAGCATTCACCAGTGCCAATCCAGTGTTCGTAATACTCATCTCTTTCATTCCAGAATCCTTCATATGTACTGTATTGGAATTCTTCAACTACCTCATTACCATTTTCATCGACATATGTGGTTCGAATAGTATATTCTCCATCTGCTGCATAATCATGGCTTTCCCAACTGCCAGGATCTTCACTTGCAGGGTCAACCCATGCATCTTTCGAATCACCATCTCCCCAATCAAATTCAACACTTTGCAAATCAGGTTTGTAATAACTAACTCCATCATCAGCTTCAAAAGTTCTGTATTCATAGCCCATGTTGACATGTGTTCCATCAAAACTACCTTGAGTACGTGCACAACCAAGGCTACCGGGTAGAGGCATTTGTTGCATATATTCGAATTCAATTCCCTCTGTAGTTGTTCCAGATGTTACAACATCAACAACTCCTCTCTGAGATGGAAGATAATTACTAGCGTCCCAGAACGAACTCATTCCTGATAACTCAATTTCCTCAAATTCGTATGATTGAGGAGATGAGCGCTTATAATCATCATCGTAATAGTCACCAAATCTCATTATTCTCACTGTCAAATCGCCATCAAGGTCCTCACCTGTATAACGACCTTCCAAAGTATGTGGACTGGTTATTGTGTATTCCATATCACCTTCAGGTTCAAGAGTTCGTACAGCCTCTTCTCCCAATTGTGGTGAAATACGAATCACTGCAATATCTACATCTGCACCTTGTACCTCACCTACAGAATCATATGTTGTTGCATCGATAGTAAATGGAGTTCCTGTCAAAGAAGTTTCATCCTGGTCAACCAAAACTCCAGATGCTGAAACCATGAAAATTTCATCATTGCCCTCATAGACCAACATTACTTCCATCATGGATGGCCTCAGACTTTCCATCCTTAATTCTGCATTTTCAATATTTTCTCCGTCGTAATTTTCTAACGGTTGTGAAAAGGACCATTCAGTATCTTCAACTGATGTAGCAGTTAGTATCCCAGCATATCTGTGCATGTCATGGTTTTCGCGCACAAGATTTGTGTGGATTGTTTCACCACGCAAATTTGTCATGCTCATAGAGAAACTTTCAGGATATTGTTGATTGTCTCCACCCCACATCATCATTTCTATTCCAAGTTCAAGAACATGAGTCTCATACAATGTTGTTCGAACGGGATATAACTCTCTGAAAACAATTGAACCAGCTGAGGGCTCTGAGCCCTCTTCGTCTTCTTCCTCTTCTTCATGATCTGGCCAATACATATGGCGATCTGCACCAGATGCATTCTCAATCCAATCTCCAAATACTTCCATTGCTTCACCAGCATCGCCCCATACGGGGTTATCCATCGAAGTTACAACATGTTCAAGGATATCTTCTGGCATTGTGTTGAAATCATTAACGGCATCATTTACCCATGGTGCACTACTTTGCATCTTAGCAGTCCATGCTTGGCCTTCAGAAGTCTGTAGAAGATGTTCATATTGCCACATAATTACATCAGGGATGTCATCACCATCATAGTCCTGAATATCTGTTTCATCTAGTTCTTCAGCCATCTCAATCCATCTGACAATGAGTTGTTGCGCTGAAGTCATATTTTCAAAATCACCTTCTGCTAATGGGCTAATCCATTCCATCAGTGCTTCTGCGATATCTAGAGGATGATTGGAAACTGCAAGTAAAGCAATGTTATGCATTATTATCTGCATTGATTCAAATGGCTTCTGATTATTGGCTAGATTTTCTATCGCTTGTTCTAGAGCGCTCCACTCATTACTTCCCAGTAATGCATTGTAAGCAGCTTCAAAATCAGTAGTCCCCTCAAATCGAGTGAAGTTTTCTATCGGATCAAATGTTTGAATGTATTCGAAAACCTGTTCAAAATCATAAAATGTTCTTGGTAATGGGAAATTGTTTGCATATAGCAGTAGTCCGGTTATGAACGACAAACTAGCATCTACATCTTCAGAATCAAGATATTCCATCATTGTGTCAAGGAAATTTGCACCTGCGGACATATTGTATTGAGTGTGGCCAGCATTGATCATTGAATCCCACAATTGTTGGCTACCTCCAACACCACTACCTTCAGAGGCAGTAGCGACGAAATTTGACCAACCTCCGTTGGAGGTTCCCTTTTGTTCAACTTCATCGAATTCTTCCTTGATCAGTGAAGTAGGATTTGCTGCATCCCAGGCAAAGTCAATTGCTTGCAATACTTTTTCTGCTTCTCCGCGGAATAGTTCGCGCAGTTGTGTGGAGTCATCAATTGCACGAAGATTACCATCTTCTGCAATAATACGAGCGCCATATACCCCTCCCATGGAAGAGACTGGTACAGTATAGGTGCCTTGCCAAACCATTGTGTTAGCATCATTCTCGTGTACACCAACTGAAGTTAATACAACTCTATCAACGAATGCTCCAGTTCCTGGAAAAGCGGTACTAATCATTGAATCAAGTGGATCTATGTCATACTTTACAATATCAGCACTAACATAAGTGTTTGAGGAATGACCTCTTGTATAAGCCTGAATATCAACATCAGAACCAACACTAGCAAACTTGGTTGTTACAAAACCATCAACACTCAAAACATTGACTGAGTTTGACACTGTTTCAGCATCATTAGGAGCAACGGAAGTTGCGATTACTGGTTGCATTGACATGCAAACAAAAATTGCTACAATAATTAACGCGGAACGCTTCATGGTATTACCGAATGAAATCAACTATGTATTTGTATTGGATATTGAAAAAATCTCAAAAAAATGAGGCGCAATAGAACAATACACTACAAAATTGCTATTCCAAGAAGTAGTTCTCCATTCTCATTTGCTAATGAAGCACAACCTGTATTCTCAAAATCAACTTCACTCCAGACTCCATCACTTGGAGTAAAAGAACTACTTGGCAATGCTAAGGCATCAAGCCAAATACTCATCGGAGCAATTGTAACTCCTCCTCTCTCAGTTACTTGCCAAGACTTAGATTCTGTGACTTCTTCATCTGAAACTGGACACCAAATATTTTCTTGAATTGTAACTTCTCCAACATTCAACAGACCTCGTAAACCACTAGACATAACCGGGGTTTCATTGGTGCTCGATAATCCAGTCAAAAGCTGCCATTCAATTGGACTATTAATTTCAATTGCTGGTTTAACTTTAGAAAATGTAGAAGTTAGATTGATTTCTTGACGATTAGTGCCGTTGCAATTGAAACTGTCTGGCAAACATCCTCGGACGTTCAATGCATCTCCAAGCAATTCCTCTACCGATAACCAAGGACCTGAACGACTTTCTTCATTCCCATCGATAGAGATAAATGACGCTTTATACCGATTATTAGGTATCCATTTTGGAGGATCATGCACAACTATTACTTCGAAATGTGAAGAATATTCTGCTGCATCCCAATCTACTATTAACCACTCTTTTGAAATCATATCTTCTTGGATATATTCACGTAAATGAATGATGTTAAGATTGCCTTCTACGCGACCAGTCCCTCCACCACCAATTGTTTCTAAATCGGTGAGATTTACATTTCCAGTCAAGTGAACTCCAACTGGTTCATTGGTACAAATATTGCAATGGTTGCTCAAAACAGTATGTGAATCCAACTCTATTGTAGCTACTGCACCTTGCTCGAAATCCTCAAGGCCAAAAGTATCCATTGCTGAACGTGTAGAAAGTATGATTGAACCTGATAAATGAGAGATTTCCATCTCCTCCTCAGATTCAATTGGTGACTCATAGCCCAAAGTAAATGTCGATAAAACCACAATAGCAAGAACTAACCATTCTGCAAGATTAAACATCTGTACATTCGGTCCGTTCACAACTCTCGCAAGCAACAGTAACTCATGGTATTAACCCAGATTGCGGTTTCTAATAGGGCACTTCCAAATGGTCCTTTGTACAGACGTCAGTCGGATGGGTACCCACTAGAATGGGCTTTGAGAGGATTGATTATTGAACGATTATCTGCACAATCTAGAGGGAGTACTTGGATAGAGGATGGCCTTGCATAGAAATTTGAAATGTATACACTTGTTTGTAGGGATTAAGTATAAATTGTAGTACTGAAAAGTACTATTATGCAACCTGGGCACGGTGTAGCGAACTCCAATCATCGATATGAAGTAG